>CAYSPF010000204.1:0-3722 GCA_964432775.1 uncultured Geobacter sp. | reverse complement strand
GGGAAAGCGAACGCAGGTACCGCACGCTGTTCGAGCTGGAATCCGATGCGACATTCCTGATCGATAATGAAAACGGTGATATTCTTGAAGTCAATGAAACGGCGTCGAAACTGTACGGTTACTCGCGGGAAGAGCTGGCAGGGTTACGGAATGTCGACCTTTCGGCTGAACCGGAGCAGACCCGTCAAGCGGGCCGGGACAAGCTGACTGCCATCCCGGTACGTTGGCACAGAAAGAAGGATGGGACGGCCTTCCCCGTTGAAATTGCCGCCAGGCATATTACCTGGCAGGACAGATCCGTTCATATTGCCTCAATCAGGGACATCTCCGAAAGAATCCGGTATGAAGAAGAGCGCAAAGCCCTGGAAACCCAGCTTTTTCAGTCGCAGAAGATCGAGGCCGTCGGACAACTGGCAGGGGGGATTGCCCACGATTTCAATAATATACTCACGGTTATCTTAGGCTATGCCGCCATTTTGTTGAATAAAATTGAAGAAAGGGATCCGTTACGACCCCTTCTGGAACAGATAGTATCTTCGGCTACGCGCGCCGCCGACCTGACAAAAGGCCTTCTTGCCTTCAGCAGGAAGCAGATATTGGATTCACGACCTGTCGGCATGGACGAAGTGGTGCTGGACATACAGAAAATGCTCGGCAGGATCATTCGCGAGGACATCGATTTCAGGACGATTGTGCCGGATGTCATCTTGACGGTGCATGCCGACAAGGGGCAGATGGGGCAGGTACTCATCAACCTGGTAACCAATGCCGTAGATGCAATGCCCGACGGCGGAGAACTGACAATACGTGTCCAACCGTATACCATGGATGCGCACTTTATTGAGAAACACGGGTTTGGAAAGCCGGGAGAGTACGCATGCGTTTCCGTGGAGGACAGCGGGATCGGTATGGACGAAAAGACCCGGGAGAAGATATTCGAGCCGTTTTTTACGACAAAGGAGCCGGGGAAGGGGACAGGCCTAGGGCTCTCCATCGTGTACGGGATCGTCAGACAACACAACGGATTCATTACCGTTGAGGCCGGGAAAGAGATAGGTACGACCTTCCGCGTATATCTGCCCCTTGTGGGACCACAGGTTTGCGAAACGATCTTCGAAGAGCCTCCGGATTACGCACTGGTTTGCGGCAGGGAAACAATCCTCCTTGCCGAGGATGACGAGATTGTCCGCGAAATGAATGAAATTGCCCTTTCAGAGGCGGGCTACCGGGTGATTACCGCAAGGGACGGTGAAGATGCCCGGATGAAGTTTATGGAAAACAGAGACGCCATAGATCTGCTGGTTTTTGATGTTGTCATGCCGAAGAAGGACGGGAAAACGGCGTATCAGGAGATAAAGCGCCTGCATCCCGGGATGAAGGCGCTGTTCATGAGCGGATATACGAGGGATATCATCGTGCGGAAGGGGATCCCGGATGACGATTTCTTCTTTATCTCGAAACCCTTTAAGCCATACGACCTGTTGCAGAAAGCGCGGGAAATACTTGACCGATAAACTACGTAGAGAAGGAGTGAGCCATGTCGGAGAACGACGATGTGAAGAATGGAAACGAAGACGAGAGCTTTGCAAAGCTGCTGGAACAGAGCCTTACCAATCAGAGCGGCCTGTTGCAGCCGGGCCAGAAGGTTTCGGCCCGGGTGCTGAAAATAAGCGCCGAGTGGCTGTTCATCGATACCGGCCACAAGGGAGAGGGTGTCGTCGATCTGAAGGAATTTGTCGACGTGGACGGAAATGTCACCGTGAAGGAAGGGGACACCATCTCCGCCTACTTCCTCTCATCGAGCCGGGGGGAGATGCGTTTCACCACCAGGATCGGCGGCGGCGCGTCGGGCAGCGCCCAGCTTGAGGAGGCTTGGCAGGCGGGTGTTCCGGTTGAAGGGGCGGTTGAGAAGGAGATCAAGGGGGGGTACGAGGTGAAGCTGGCCGGCTCGTCCCGCGCCTTCTGCCCCTTTTCCCAGATGTCGCTGCGCCGTCTCGACAACCCGGAATCTATCATCGGAACCCATCTCTCGTTCCGCATAACGGACTACTCGGAAAGGGGCCGAAACATCGTCGTTTCGCGCCGGGCACTGCTGGAAGAAGAACAGAAAAGGATCCGGGAAGAGGCGCACGCTGCCATCAGCGAAGGAATGGCGGTTGCCGGAACAATCACCTCCCTGCAGGATTACGGCGCCTTCGTTGATATCGGAGGCCTGGAGGGGCTCCTGCCCATCTCCGAAATCGGCTGGAGCCGGGTAAAGGATGTGCGGGATGTGTTGAGCGTCGGTCAGCAGGTGCAGGTGGTGATCAAGACCATCGACCGGGAAAAGGAGAGAATTTCCCTGAGCCTGAAGGACACCCTCGCCGATCCGTGGGACAAGGTGGGGGAACTGTACCCGGAAGGATCGTTCCATGCCGGCGTCGTGGCGCGGCTGACCGCCTTCGGCGCCTTTGTCACCCTGTCCGACGGGGTGGACGGGCTGATCCATATCTCCAGACTTGGAGCGGGGAAGCGCATCAACCACCCCCGCGAGGTGCTGAAGGAAGGGGAGGCCGTCGAAGTCAAGATTGAGAGTTTTGATCGGGAAAACCGCCGCCTTTCCCTGGCCCTTGCCGGAGCCGCGCGGGCTGTCGATGAGGAAGAGGCGACCCTCAATGAGTTTCGGCGGCAGGCGGGTGAGGCGCCCAAGGGGATGGGCACGCTGGGGGATCTGCTGCAGGCAAAGATGAAGAAGAAAAAATAGGAAAAGCAGTCAGCCACAGAGTTCACAGAGGACTCAGAGGAAACACGGCATGGAATGGAACACCGCAACCTCACCCGACGGGTGTAGCGGATTTCCGTACAACTCCTTGATTTCTCTGTGAGCTCTGTGTCCTCTGTGGCGGGACGTGCCATTTTCAGGTTGAACGGTGTGATGAATGGGATTTAAAATACTGGTGACGAATGACGACGGGATCCACGCTCCGGGAATCAGGGCGCTTGCCGAGGCCCTGCGGACCATCGGCGAGGTGGCGGTGGTTGCCCCGGACCGGGAGCGGAGCGCCGTGGGGCATGCCCTGACCCTGCATCATCCCCTGCGCGCCACCCGCCTCGGCCCGGATATCTTCGCCGTTGACGGAACTCCCACCGACTGCGTGAACCTTGGAATTCACAATCTCATCTCCTTCAAGCCGGATCTTGTGGTGTCCGGTATTAACCGCGGATCAAATCTGGGGGATGACGTGACCTACTCGGGTACGGTTTCAGCGGCAATGGAGGCAACGCTGATGGGGATTCCCTCCTTTGCCGTCTCCCTTTTCACGGACGGGGAGGGGGTTCACTACGATACGGCAGCCGAATTCGCGGCGCGACTGGCGGGTGAAGTGTTTTCGCGGGGGCTTCCGGCTGATACCTTCCTGAATGTGAATGTTCCGGATCTGCCGCGGGACGAACTGCTGCCGTCGCTCATCACAAGCCAGGGGAGGCGTCTCTATGAGGGGGGAATCGTCGACAAGGTTGATCCGAGAGGGCGCAAATACTACTGGATCGGCAGCGGCGAACTGACCTTTCACGATCTGCCCGGGACCGACTTTCATGCGGTTTCACGCGGACATATCTCCATAACGCCTCTCCACCTGGACCTGACCAACTATGCCTCGTTCGAGACCCTCGCTACCTGGCAATTGAGTTAGTTTCCATCCGGAAAGTAGTGTCAGGGGCCGGGTTTGAACTTCCCCGAAGCC
>CAYSPF010000203.1:0-3753 GCA_964432775.1 uncultured Geobacter sp. | reverse complement strand
GCGGGATACCTGAACGATGCCCGCTTCGCACGAACCTTTGCCGAATGCGCCATCCGCAACGGCAGGGGATACGGCTTTCGTATCCGCGTCGACCTGCTCCGTCGGGGGATTGCGGAGGATCTCATCCTGGAAGTCCTGGGGACGCTGGGCGCCGAGTATGAAGAATCCGCCACGCTCGCGGAATTGATGGCAAAAAAATTTCCCGGGTTTGATCCCCGGGTGTCGGATGACCGTCAAAAACGAAGGGTAGTAGGCTACTTTCAGCGGAGAGGTTTCTCTCTGGCGGCAATCGTCCGGGTTCTCCGCGACAGGGAGGGTGAATAACCCTCTTCTTGTTTTATAACAACCTCATTTTATTTCTGCGTACCCCAACCATAACCATCCTCCGGTCGCTTCCGGAATCAGGAGGGAACCCCGAAGGGCGGAGTGGTTTCGGCAGGGGCTGCATTGTATGGGAGAATCAATGACTGGGAAAGACCTGCGGGAGAGATTCCTGAAATATTTCGCGGACAGGGGACACACCATCGTCCCCAGCTCGAACCTGATACCGAAGAACGATCCGACGCTGCTGTTTACCAATGCGGGCATGAACCAGTTCAAGGACCTGTTCCTGGGGCTGGAAAAGCGCGACTATATCCGCGCCTGCAGCTCGCAGAAGTGCGTCCGGGCCGGCGGCAAGCACAACGACCTGGAAAACGTGGGCCGCACCGCGCGCCACCATACCTTCTTCGAGATGCTGGGCAACTTTTCCTTCGGCGACTATTTCAAGAAAGAGGCCATCGCCTTTGCCTGGGAATTTCTGACCAAAGATCTGAAGCTGGACAAGAACCGGCTCTATGTCTCCGTCTACAAGGATGACGACGAGGCCGCCCGCATCTGGCAGGAACAGGAAGGGGTCCCCCTGGAGCGGATCTATCGCTTTGATGAGGACAACTTCTGGTCCATGGGGGATACCGGTCCCTGCGGCCCCTGTACGGAGATCTTCTGGGACAACGGCCCCGAGACCGGCTGCGGCAGCCCTGACTGCGCCGTGGGATGCGACTGCGACCGCTACATGGAGATCTGGAACAATGTCTTCATGCAGTTCAACCGCGACGAAAAAGGGGTCATGACCCCTCTGCCGAAACCGTCCGTGGACACGGGAATGGGCCTGGAACGGATCGCGACGGTGATGCAGGGTGTCACCTCCAACTACGATACCGACCTTATCCAGGGGATCATCCGCCACGTGGAAAAGCTCTCCGGCAAGCAGTACCGCCGGGATGAGAAAGACGATGTCTCCATGCGCGTCATCGCCGACCACTCCAGGGCCATCACCTTCCTCATCTGCGACGGGGTGCTTCCCAGCAACGAGGGAAGGGGCTACGTGCTGCGCCGTATCATGCGCCGGGCGGCCCGACACGCGAAGATGCTCGGTTTCCCTGAACCCGTGCTCTACCGCATCGTGGACGCGGTTACCGAAGTCATGGGCGAGGCCTATCCCGATCTCCTGCAGCGGGAGGAGTATATCAGGAAGGTGGTCCGGGCCGAGGAAGAGCGCTTTGCCGAGACCCTGGACAACGGCCTCCGGATTCTGAACGATGAGGTAGCCTTCCTGAAAAGCCGGGGCTGCAAAGTCATCCCCGGTGAGGTTGTCTTCAAGCTGTACGACACCTACGGCTTTCCCATGGACCTGACCGCCGATATCGTCCAGAGCGAAGGATTCACGGTTGATGAGGCGGGGTTCGAGACCTGCATGGAGCGGCAGCGTGAGATGGCCCGGGAACACTGGAAAGGTTCGGGCGAGGAACGGGTGTCCGCCGTTTACAAGACCCTTCACGGCCGGGGACTCCGCACCGCCTTTACCGGGTATGACGAACGGACCGCCTATTCGGTGATCACCGCCCTGGTCCGGGAAGGAAACCCGGTCGAATCCGCGGACGCGGGCGAGGATGTGGACGTCATCACCGAGACGACTCCCTTCTACGGAGAGAGCGGCGGACAAACGGGGGACAGCGGCGAGATCTCCACCGGCAGCGCCCACCTGGAGGTAGTCGACACCCTGCGGCCCATGCCGGACCTGTTCGTCCACCGGGCGCGGGTGAAGGAAGGAACGATCCGGATCGGTGACGCCGCAGACCTCAAGGTCGCGGGAGAGAGGCGGAATGCAACGGCGCGCAACCATACCGCCACCCACCTGCTCCAGGCGGCCCTCAGGGAAGTGCTCGGCGACCACGTGAAACAGTCCGGCTCCCTGGTGAGCAAGGACCATCTCCGCTTCGACTTCACCCACTACTCCGCCATGACTCCGGATGAACTGGAGCGGGTTGAGGATCTGGTGAACGGCCATATCATGGACAACGCCGAGGTTACCAGCCGCGAGCTGGAAATCGAAAAGGCCATGGAGAGCGGCGCCACGGCACTGTTCGACGAAAAATACGGCGATCTGGTCCGGGTGGTAAAGGTGGGAGAAGTCAGCGCCGAACTGTGCGGCGGCACCCATGTGCGGGCCTCCGGGGATATCGGCCTGTTCAAGATCGTCTCGGAAGCGGGCATCGCCGCCGGGGTCAGGCGCATCGAGGCCCTGACCGGGATGGGGGCGCTCCGTTATGCTCGGCATCTGGAGGAAGATTCCAGGAAGATAGCCTCCCTGGTGAAGGCCGAAGGCGGTGACGCGGTGGAGAAGGTAGTCCGCCTCATCAGCCGCCAGAAGGAGTTGCAGCGGGAAATAGATACGCTCCAGGGACGCCTCAACGCATCCGCGTCCGCGGATCTGCTGGCCGGTGTACGGGAGGTTGGCGGTGTCAAGGCCCTGGCCGTCAAGGTGGAGATGGCAGACTCGAAGGGGCTTCGGGAGCTGTCCGATACCCTGAAGGACCGTCTCGGTTCCGGGGTCATCGCCATCGGTACGGAAATAGACGGCAAGGCTTCCCTTCTGGTTGTGGTGACGAAGGACCTCACCTCGCGCTTCAGGGCCGGGGATCTCATCAAAGGGCTCGCTCCCATCATCGGCGGCAGCGGCGGCGGCAAGCCGGAGCTGGCCCAGGCGGGCGGCAGCAAGCCGGAGAAGCTGGACGAGGCGTTGGAGAAACTGTTCGAGATGGTGGCGTAAAACAGGATAAATTGATGAAATGTAGGGGCGGCCCCCCGTGGCCGCCCGGATTCAGGGCAGGCACAGGGGCCTGCCCCTACACGACATGAGGAAATATTCCATGCAAAAACTGATCGAAAAGGCCAATACCTTGCTGGAGGCGCTCCCCTATATCCGGCGCTTCAGCGGCAAGACCATCGTTATCAAGTTCGGTGGTCATGCCATGTCTGACGAGGCCCTGAAGCGATCCTTCGCCCTGGATATCATCCTCCTGAAATATATCGGCATCAACCCGGTAATCGTCCACGGCGGAGGCCCGCAGATCAACGAGACCCTGAAGCGGTACGGCATCGTTTCGGAATTCGTGCGCGGGATGCGGGTCACCGACGCCGCCACCATGGGTGTTGTGGAGATGGTCCTCACCGGCCAGGTGAACCGGGAGGTTGTTGGGTATATCAACCAGCACGGCGGCAAGGCGGTGGGACTCTCGGGTAAGGACGGCGGACTTCTCCTGTGCAGGAAACTTCTCCAGGAAGTGGTTGGGGAGGACGGTACTGTCGAGAAGATCGATATGGGTTTTGTCGGCGAGATCACCCGAGTGGACCCGAGCATCATCGAGACCCTGGAGAAGGAGCGTTTCATCCCGGTTATCGCCCCGGTCGGGGTGGGGGCGGACGGTGAAA
>CAYSPF010000202.1:0-3765 GCA_964432775.1 uncultured Geobacter sp. | reverse complement strand
AGCTAACCATGAAATAGAAAAGGCGGGCATGTTCCAGGTCGTGGAGGACTGGGAACATGCCCGCCTTTTGCATTGTGAGGGCAATGGCTCTGCTGCGGGTTTTGATTGTCGGATATCGGCCGTTCAGTACGGCAAAAACGAAGACCTACTTTTTATCCCGTTTTTGCCATGCAGCCATGCCGCCTTCGTAATTGCGGGCATCGGGCAACCCGGCCAGTTCGTGAACCAGCCAGGTATAGGCGGATCGGATGCCGCCCGCGCAATAGTAGACAACCGGTTTCGCGGTATTCACCCCGTGACGCGCAAGAAGCTTTTTCAGCTCGGCGGGAGGAAGCGGGCGCCGGTCTTTCCCTGTGTGGAAATCGTCCCACGGGATACGGATTGCCCCGGGTATCCTCCCCTTCAGCCACTCCAGGGTGGAACGGACATCAACGAGCACCAAAGACGCCCTCCGGCGTTCAAGCTCTTCCGTGGCGATGTCGATGCGGGGGTTGAGAGTGACCTGGTAACGGGCCTTTTTTGTGACCGGTTTTTCCGTTCCCTTGGCAAGCGGCAGGTTCCGGGCACGCCATGCCTGGATCCCGCCGTTCAGGAGACGTATCTGTCCTTTGTGTCCGAGCCACGAGAGAACCCAGGCGTCCCACCCTTCTCCGCCCCAGCTCGTGTCCGCGTCGCCATAGACAACAACAGGGGTCTTCTCATCGATACCCATCTCCGCCAGGGCCGTGGCCAGTTGCTGCGGGGGAAGAACCCGGTACTCCACCCCTTTTTCGTCGGTACGGGTGTAGTTCTCCCAGCAGAATGAGCGGGCGCCCGGGATATGTCCCGCCTGCCACTGCGTTTTTGGACGGGCATCCAGTACGACCCATTTGGCCTGTTCCCCATTCAGGGCGGCAGGCTCGATCAGCCCAAGATTCGCCGCAGAAACGGGACCGGAAAGGCACATAATGGTAAGGAGCGCCGTTATCATGGCAATAATCGGCGCGCTTTTGACTATTCTGTTTTTCATCTGCAATCCTCTCTTGAAAAATTTCTCCTTGGAAGCGGGAAGGCTTATGCTGCGCGATTTCGCCCCCGGTCCCGCAGCGCCTGACGGCCGATGACCCAGAGGATCTTCATCCCGGCCCTGAACGTGCCGGTGACGGTCCGGCTGATCTTTGATTCTCCGGCAACCCGCGGCCGATAGGGAACGGGGATCTCCCGAATCCTCAGTTGTTGCCGTACCGCGCTGATCTGCATCTCCACGGTCCAGCCGAAGTCGGGATCCTGCATCCCGAGCCGTTTCAGTGCCTGCCACGAGAGAGCACGCATGGGTCCCAGGTCCGTGTAGCGGTACCCCCAGAAGAGTCGGATCAGTCCGGTGGCAAGCCATCCCCCGAACCGTTGCTGGGGGGTCAGCGCCAGATGATTCACGGGAATGCGGCGGGTCAGCACGAAGTGAGCCCCCTCATTCACGATGGGCAAAAGGATTCCCGGCAATTGACCAAGGTCGTCACTCCCGTCGGCATCCACGAAGGCGACGATATCCGGCGGATCCTCGTCGAGCTGGGCAATCCCGGCAAGGCAGGCCCTTCCGTACCCCGGCGTAGGTTCGCTCACCACCTCCGCGCCATGCAAACTCGCGACATCTGGGGTGCGGTCCGTAGACCCGTTGTCCACAACAATGATGCGGTCAACCACGGATGGAACGGCGGACAGGACGCCGGGCAGGGAAAGCTCTTCGTTGCGTGCCGGCAGTATCAACGCGATCGTTTGACCGTTTATCATGGCAGAGGCTCCGATGGTGTGATACGGCATCCGGATTTTACCCCACTTTGGAAAAGGGGGGCACGGGGGGATTTTCATGCAGCCGTCAAAGGCAAATCCCCCTCAATCCCCCTTTGTCAAAGGGGGAGGATGATTTTATTGTGGCGGATTCTCTTCCGTCGCGGTCCGACGCTCCCTGCCTGCCTTGATGCGACGGTAGACGACCGGCATCAGCGAGACCAGAACCACCAGCAGGATCCCGATCAGCAGGGTGGGCGAAACCTTTCCCCGGATCAGACCGGGCAGCGAACTGGAAAAGACGATGAAAGCGACGCACGCCGGCAGCATGCAGAAAAAGGTCGTAACAGCATAGTGCATGAAAGGTATCCTGGTCAAACCAAAGGCGTAGTTGAGCAGGTTGAAGGGAAAGGCCGGTATGAGCCGGGTAAAGGCAACCACTTTCCAGCCGTGGGTCTCGACCTCCTGATCCAGCCGTCGCCATCTCGGGCTGGTCAGCTTGCCCTCAATCCAGTCCCTGGCCAGATAGCGGGCCGTCAGAAACGCCAGGGAAGCGCCGATTGTCGCGCCGGTGATGGTATAGACGACCCCCCAGAAGGGGCCGAACAGGATCCCGCCCACGATGGTAATGGGGAGCCCGGGCAGAAAGAACACCGGAGCAAGCGCGTAGATCAGCATGTAAAGTGCGGGAGCAAGGACGCCGTACCCCTGGATCAATTCCCTGAGCTTCTCCTGTTCGAGATAGCGGGATGCGCCGGAAAAGTGGACGGCTGCAATGGCGGCCACCAGGACCACGGCGAGGATCAGAGGTTTCATTCCGCTCCTGCGGGTTTCGTCTCCGGCCGCGAACGTCCGTTCACGCAGCACCGCCGCTCCCGCTTTCCTCTTGAACTGCCGTTTCAGCAGGAGCCGGTTCAGGTAGGTGAAGGGCGCCTTTGCAACCTTTGCCTTTCCTGTCAGGGCATTTTCAGCGTCGAACAGTATATCGATAACGTGGCTGCATGACCCGCGTTTGCCCAGCACGGCGGCACAGGCGGCGCAATAGGTTACCATTTTCCTGCCGTCCGCCTCGGAATGGCGCAGATTTCGCCACCCCTCGGCCAGTTCCGGCGCCAGAAACGCCACTGCCCCGCCTTCGCCGCAGCAGATGCTTGCAGCCCCCGAATGGGGCATTTCCTCGATTGCCAGGCCCGTGCGGCCGACCAGATCCCTGACTGCTGTATGAACACCGGCAGCATCCCGTATGGAGCAGGGGTCGTGGATGGTTACCGTTCCTGAAACCCGGCCGACGGGGGTGTCGCCGGCGGCCAGCGCCTCATAGATGGTGCTCGTGGTGAGACCCTCGCCGTATGTGTCGAACATCAGATGACAATTCGGGCAGGCCGTGAGTACTGTTTTTACCCCCCGGTCGACGAGATAGTCCCGCATCTCGTTGAACATGGCCGTGAAATGCGCCTCTCTTCCCAGGTCGTGGGACGGCTTCATGCAGCAGTCGAAGACAATCCCCAGAGTGGGGATGGTCTGGTGCAGGGAGTCGAAGACCTTCCTGACGCCGTCCGGTCTCGTGCCCGCCAGGGCGCAGCCGGGGAAGAATACCGTGTCGCATCCCTCGGGCAGGCGGTAGAGGCTGAAGCGTCGGGAAGTTCCCGTTTTTTCGTAGTTGATGATGACGTTATGCTCGGGAAACCTGCCGTCGCCCCGGTCAACGGTGTCCCGCCGCATCTCGAGGAACATGGTTTTTAGGTCCAGTCCTTCCGGGCAGACTGTCGAGCAGAGTCCGCACAGGTTGCACTCGAAGGGGAGAGACCGGGACTCCCTGCCCGCCGGATTGTAGGCGTCGGCAATCCGCCCGGGGTTTCCGTACTTGCGCAGGAACGCACAGTCGCCAAGGCAGGTATCGCATGCAGAGCATCCTTTTCGGACCTCATCCGTCAGCTTTTGAAGGAAAGGGCGGAGCTCTTCCGGTGATGGTACATGCTTCTCGATCATTTTCATTCCCTT
>CAYSPF010000201.1:0-3855 GCA_964432775.1 uncultured Geobacter sp. | reverse complement strand
CTGAAAAAAATGCTTATCGAATCAATTGCACAAGCAAAGAAGATCAATCCGGACAAGGTGACAAATCCGGCCCAGACCCTGGAAGAGTATTATACCTTTATAGATTGGGCAGCAAAGGCATTGCCCTGGTCAATTCTACCGGATCCCCAGTATGCAAAATTGTATGACCAGATCGATCAGAGTCTGGATTACTTTTACTTTGTAAACGATCAACCGCTTCCTGCACTGAAAAACAAAGGATATTACAATAATTCCCTGCAATACCATGAACCGTATCGTACCTGGATGATCTTGTTTACAAAAGATTGGGGCATGTATTTAAGCAAAGAAGGATCGTGGAATGATACCTATTACAAAAAAGCCCTGGAAGATGAACGATTCGGATTGAATAAAGGGTGGTATGAAGATCCGTCAAAATGGAAAACCTTCAATGATTTTTTTGCACGCTATTTGAAATCTCCTGATCAACGCCCGATTGCATCTCCCGATGACCCGTCCATCGTATCCTCCCCTGCCGATTCAAAGCCTCAAGGCGTATGGAAAATAGATAAAAACTCAAACATTGTGCATGGTAAAGACGTTGCAATCAAATCACGGGTTTTCAAGTCCATCGCTGAACTGATTGGTGAAGGGAGCGCCTACAGGAGTGCCTTCGCCAATGGAACGCTGACCCATACATTTCTCGATGTAAACGATTATCACCGCTATCATTTTCCGATTGGCGGAACCATAAAGGAAGTTCGCATTATTCAGAGCGATGATGCGGCCGGTGGTATTACTACCTGGGATCCCAAAATCAAGAGATATGTTCTTGACGCAAACACGCCCGGCTGGCAGATGATTGAGACACGTGGTTGCGTAATTATCGAAACGAAAGAATATGGCCTGGTAGCGTTGTTGCCGATTGGAATGTCGCAGGTATCCTCCGTAAACTTTGAAGACACCGTCAAGCCGGGTACTACCGTCAAGAAGGGAGATATGCTTGGATATTTCCTGTTTGGCGGTTCGGATTTTGTACTGCTGTTTCAAAGCAAGGTCGGCTTTACGTTAACCGTCCCGCAAGAAAACGATAAAACCTATCAACACGTTTTGATGGGTGAAAAATACGGTGAACTTACCATAAAATCCAAATCCCGGTAAGAAGCCGGGCGGGAAAGACCTTCGAGTGGAGATTTATATGATCCAGTATTCAGAACTTTTTCCCCATGACAATGAGACATTCTGCCTGCGCCTGGACAGCAAGACCGGCACCCTCCCGAAGGGGATGTACAGTTTTTTCGACTCCCATTGCGCTGAACGGAAATGCGACTGCCGCCGTATCGTCGTTTCGGTGATGAATGAGAAGGGGAAGGACCTGGCCCATATCGCCTTCGGGTTCGATCCCGACGCGGAGGAAGCCGGTCCGTATCTGGAGCCGTTCATGCCCCAGTCCCGTCATGCGGAACTGCTGCTGGAGATCTTCACCGATCTGGTGAATACGGAACCCGATTTCCTGGAACATTTCTACGGCCATTATCGGCAGGTACGGGAGAAGATCGACGGCAGGAAGTACAAGGGGCGTCCCTTCCCCAAACCGGGCTCGGTTGTCCGTATCCCGGAGGAATCTCCGGACACTGATGATATTTTCGAGGATTTCGGGGAACTGATCTCCGCCATGGCAAACAGCAAGCCTCGACCCGCCACAACCGGACGGAAAGGCAGACAGCCTTTGCCCTTCAAGGAACCAGCTATTGAAGGCGACGCTTCACACGTAAAGGATGACGGCCGGGCAACGGTTTTGGCCCTTATCTCCCGGGTGCTCCGGGACAGGAAGCGGAAAAAATTCTCCGGCCCTTCCGATTCCGAGAGAGTCATGGAAGGGAATCCGGACCTTGCCTTTCCCCTCATCGATCTGCTCGCCGAGGAGGGGACGCGGCAGGCAGAGGAGCGGGATGAACACATACATGCCTGCATCATCCTTCTGCGGGCCGTTTTCGAGCGGCTGCGGGTCGACCTGGAGCGGAGACGCCCGGGAAGCACGGCCCGGAACGAGGCGCTTCAGAAACACATCGCCGCTACGCTGTTCCAAGCCGATTCCGCGTCGGTTCTCGGTGCCGAGGTGGTTCGCAATCTGACGGACTGCCGGCTGGCGCCGCTGCCGCTTCTTGCCGAGGCCTTTCAGCGGATGATGGCTCACTCTTTCGAAGGGAAGGTCGTGCCGTTCCCGGGGACTGATCCCCTTGCCGGAATCCTGCAGGCCATGGCCGGGATGGGGGCTGAAAACGTATTCGACCGGTTTGCCATTATCACCGACCAGTTCCGGCTGGCACCCGAAGAGATGCAATTGCAACTGGCGACCGAGTTGGCCGTTCACGAATCTCCCGTGTTGCGGGAAGTTGCCGGACTGATGTCCTTCCATCCCCTGCCGGTGGTGCGGGACAAATTTCCTGCAATCCTGGAGTCTGTCGGCGCCGGCAAGATTGCGCCGGAAACCCTGCGCCGCCTGATCCTCTCCCGCAACTGGCATGCAGAGAGTGTGCGGGCCGACATCGACAGGGTCATTGCCGACGCCCGCCGCGCCGGCGTTCAATGCGCCCGGGTGCGTGAGATTGAAATCACCGAGATACTCGCTTCAGTCGTGGACGGCGCCGCGGCCCAGATGTTCTGGATAATAGCCAGGAACAAGGGGCGGCATCAGGTCGCCTCCATCCTGATCAAACTTCCGGAGGGAATTGTCGACGCATGGGTGACGCCCCCCATGTCCGCAGCCGAGATCAAGGGGATGTCCCGGGCATTCAAGGCGGAGGGGGGAGCGCAGCCGGTCAGCGCCTGGCTGCTGGAGCGGATGGTCGGCCATGGCCTCGCGACGGGACTCAGCCGGCACACTGCCGTGCCGGTGGGCCTTCTGCAGGTGGCTGAGACCCTGGGAATCTCCGACTGGAAGCCGGAGTTGATCAATCCGGAAGAACTGCTCGTTTCCCTGCGCCGGGAACTTGCTCCCCGCATACCGGCAGCAATCGACACGGTGCTGGCCGAGAGCGAGTCGTGGCCCACGACGCTGCCGCTTGCTTCATCCTGGTTCGAGGACGACAGGGACGTGGACGAACTCCTCTCCCGGCTGCTCACCGCAAAAAGGCTCACCGCCGAGGTTTGCATCCGTGCGGTGGATGCGGTAGTCAGTGACATTCTGCAACAGCGCCGCTCCCGCTGGGTGGAACGCCTGGCGCTCACAACGCTCTGGCTGACGGCGGCAACCGGCAAGCCGCAGCTGGCGCCGGAGAAAATGCTGCTGGTTGCCGAGCAGGTCGCCGCGGCTGAAAGCCTTGGCGGCCCCGGACTCATGCGCGGTGTGGCGCAGCTGACGCTTACTGCCTTTCTGGCGCGCAGAGAGGGGGAGTAAAAAGAGCGGCCATGGGGCTGTCGGGAGACTGGTTCGCCATACGTCGAGATAGGGAGTCGGATCGACCTCCTCACCCTTGACGTATCTCCCCTTGTAGACCTGGATGTGCAGCATGGAGCCGATGCCCGTTTTTGCTACAGCCGCAATCCTTGTTCCCTGGAAAACAGGATCCCCGGTCATTACAGCGAAATGCCGAAAGAAGCGGAAGCGATCGCATCTGGAGTAAAGGAGGAGAAGGTTATGAAGAAAAATCTCATTCTTGGGATGGTGGCTACAGTAGTGCTCTCAATCTCTCAGATTTCATTTCTTACGAAAGCGGCGTCGGCTACCAGGTAACCGATCGCCTCCTCTCGACTTTGCTGATGAAGGGTGCTTCGGATCAGACGGACCTGTCGTCAGGCCTGCTGGAAACGAGGTTGAAGCTCGGCTATCGTCTGACCGGAAGGGCAGGTGTCGAGGGGTTCCTTGCCGCCGGT
>CAYSPF010000200.1:0-3872 GCA_964432775.1 uncultured Geobacter sp. | reverse complement strand
ATACTACTTATAGTTTCAGTATGTTACGATATTTTATCAACTGCGAAAGTTGAGATACTTACTATTGATATTCCATACATATCGGCCGCTGCGCGTATCTCTTTTATCAAATGAAACGGATAATCTGCGATGGCGTCAGCAGGCGGGAGGAACGTCTACGGAAGGGAGCTTTCCTGATCTGTGCATGGATGCCATGAGGTTATTATTTCGACAGCGTGAGAAGCAGGGGAACTTCAGGGTCACCCCAGAGGTTCCCCCGTTCTCCCCCTCATTTTCCCGCGTGGCTAGGCCGAGCTTGTCAGATATTACTACTGTTTCACATCCAGAATTTCCCTGATTTTCCTGAGCAGATCGGCAGGACTCACCGGCTTTGAAATGAACTGGATATCTTCTTCGATGATCCCTTTCTGCCGTATGATATCTGCCGCGTACCCACTGACAAACAGGACATCGATATCCGGGCGCTGAGCTTTCACGGTTTTGTATACTTCTCCGCCATTCTTCTTCGGCATCATTACATCCAGGATCATCAGATCGATCTCCTGTTCGTGCTCCGCGAACTTTTCCAGAGCATCCTCGCCGTCAACGGCAGCGATGACGCGATAGCCGAAATCACGGAGAAAGCTACCCGCCATGGTCCGGACAATATCGTCGTCTTCCGTTAAAAGAATGGTCTCTGTGCCCCCTTTTGGCGGCGGCTCGACTTCGGCATCCGCGGGAGCGATCAGTTCGGAGATGAGCGGAAGATGAATCTTGAAGGTGGTGCCTCTGCCCGGTTCGCTGTAAACATTGATGAACCCGTTGTGTTGCTTGACGATTCCGTACACAATCGCGAGACCAAGACCCGTGCCCCGGCCCGGTTCCTTTGTGGTGAAAAAAGGTTCGAAGATCTTTGCCCGTGTCTGCTCGTCCATGCCGCATCCGGTGTCGGAAACCTTGATCAGAGCGTAGTTTCCAGGTTTGATTAACCCATGGAAGCTGTAATGCTCCTCTCTCTTTTCCTCTGTCGTAATGATGAGAGATCCTCCTTCAGGCATTGCATCACGCGCATTCGTGGCCAGGTTCATGAGGACCTGCTCGAGCTGGCCCTCGTCGGCAAAGAGTCTCAACGGCTTTTCGGCAAGTGTTGTGATAAGTTCCACATCAGCCCCGATCAGGCGCCTCAGGAGCTTTTCCACCCTATTCACGATATCGTTGAGTTCAACCGGTTTAGGATCAATTGCCTGCTTCCTGCTGAAGGCGAGGAGACCCCGGGTCAACTGGGCAGCCCGGTCAGTTGAAGAGAGTATCTGGTCGATCATGACCATTTGAGGGTCATCGGGAGCCAGTCTTGTCTTTATCATGTAGCCATAACCAGTGATAACGGTGAGCAGGTTGTTGAAATCGTGCGCCACACCTCCGGCAAGAGTGCCGATGGATTCCATTTTCTGCGCGTGGTACAGCTGGTTCTCCAGGCTTTTTCTCTGGGAAATATCGCGCACAATCGCCAGGAGCACCGGTTCGCTGTCCAGTTCGAAACGGCTCAGTACGGCCATGGCATCGAATTCGCTCCCGTCCGGACGGCGGTGCCTCCACTCGAAGCTTTGCGGATTCCCCGCAAGGGCGGCTGTTATCAATTCTTCGGCTCTCTGTTCCGTGTTCCGGCCGGCGGGTTGTGTGGGAGGGGAAAAATATTGGGGATTTCTTGTGAGCAGATCCTCTTTCGCGCAACGGAACATTTCCGTTGCCGCGGGGTTGCATTCGATATAGTGTGAATCCGCGGCAATAAGGAAAATCGCATCGCGGGCGCTCTCGAAGATGGCGCGGAACTTCTGTTCGGAACGGGCAATCTCCGCCTCGGCAGCCTTTCTTTCGCTGATGTCCCTGACGTAGGAGACGATGAATACTTTCCCGGATACTTGCAAAACATGGCCCGTAACTTCAACAGGAATCAGGACGCCTTCACTGGTCCTGTGGCGTCGCTCAAAGGTACATGAACCCTTTTCACTTATCATTTGCACCATCTTGACGCCCTCATCGAACGTAAAATCAGGATCTATGTCGTAAACAGACATCTCCAGCAGTTCCTCACGGGAATATCCCAGGTAACCGCAAGCCTGGTTCACATAGCAGAAACGTCCCCCTTCCCATGCCCAGAAAATCGGCATTGACGCGTGGTCAACGGAATACTGGGTTTCCCAGAGCGACTGCTCGACCCGTTTTCGTTCGGTGATGTCGCGGTTGCAACATCGGTTACCCAGGAATACGCCGGCTTCGTCCACAATCGGTTGGCATACATGCTCCAGCCAGCGGATTGCGCCGTCGGCCCGGACAATTCGAAAGACAAGACTGTCAGCCCCCTGCAACCCTTCGCAACGATAGGTGGCAAACAACTCCCTGTCGTCTTGATGCAACAGTCTGTTGAACAGTTCGGGATCTTCGTAGAACTGTTCTGCGTCGTATCCGGTTACCCGCTTGCACGCGGGAGAAATATAGCGAAACGTTCCGTCGGGACCGATCCAGTACTCCCAGTCGTATGTGTAATCGGCAACCGTGCGGTACTTGACTTCATGCTCCTTGAGCGTTCGGATAATGTTATTTCGACTACTCCACTGTCGATAGGCAAGCCATGAGGAACAGAGCGTAACAACAAGGAAAAGGAAGGCCGTCACGGCCATTTTTACGACCTCGGCGCGCCATTCCTTCAGGTAGTCGCTGCTGGCAAACCCTACGATTATATGGAGCGGATAGTTGACGAGCCTCCGGAATGAATAGGTTCGTTCGATATTGTCGATGGGCGGTGTAGTTTTGAATGTGCCACTCTTTTTTCCTGCGCGAATCAATTCCGCCATCTCGCTGGATACCTTCTTCCGGCCGATCGTGCTACCCGGCCCGCCCGGCTCGGGATAGCGGGCGATCACCCCCAGTTCCACGTCTCGCAGCACGATGGCCCCGCTCGAACCGACGTTGATAGTGGAAAAGAGCTTAAGGAAATAATCCAGAGAGAGCGCACCACAGATTGTCCCGGCAAAGGCTCCATCTCTCAGGTTTATCCTGCGCGCGAGTATAACCACCCACTTGCCGCTGATGCGGCTCTTGATCGGCTTTGAAATAAACAAACCGGTTCCCGGGTTTCGACGCAACTGCTGGAAATAGTCGCGGTCGGAAACATTGCTCAGGGTCCCTGTGCCGGTACCCGTATGGTAGATCACTCCGCCATGAGCGTCGGTCACCATAAGACGGTCGAGTTCCGGCATCTTGGCTTCCATGCGATTGAGGAAAGCCTTCAGTTCCTGCCGATTGACGCCTCCTCGTGCGAACTGATGCTCAGATTCCTCAACCGCTGCAAACAGGACCACATCGGTCTTGTCAATGATGCCGTCGATATGCTGCTCAAGAACCTGCGCCAGATTCCGCGTCTCGATTGCCGCCCGATCTTCGTATTGATTCCGACTCTGGCGCAGCGACAAACAGATAAGGGCAAAGACGAACAGATTCAGCAGGAGGACCCCGGCAGTCATGCGACCTATGAAAGCGCCTCTTGAAAGCGACGGCTTGTTGAAACCAATAAGATTTTTCATTTCGAATCTATACCTAGATAGAGGATCAACGGCGTTCCTCCAGTACGGTGTCGGATACAGAGGCGCCCTTGACTTTCACGCCTGATGTGCCTTTCGGTTTTCCTCCGGACCATGTTGCCCTGCCGGAATCCATCAGTGTATCGATAAGGTGCCTTTCCGGAGAAATCGCTACAATCATGGCAACCTTCTTGCCGCGGTCGGTGATGACAACCTCCTCGCCATTATTAACTCAACTTTCGCAGTTGATAAAATATCGCAACATACTGAAACTATAAGTAGTATAGCGTCGCAATCTGGGTTAAAATGGCTTTG
>CAYSPF010000199.1:0-3909 GCA_964432775.1 uncultured Geobacter sp. | reverse complement strand
GGAACCTGTGCGTGGTGGGGGACGACGACCAGTCCATCTACCGCTGGCGGGGCGCGGACATCAGGAACATCCTCGACTTCGAGAAGGATTTCCCCGGCGTTACGGTGGTGAAACTGGAGCAGAACTACCGTTCCACCTCTACTATCCTTACTGCTGCAGGCCGGGTGGTGGAGAAGAACCGCGGCCGCAAGGGAAAAACCCTCTGGACGGAGAATCCGTCCGGCGACCGGATTGTCCAGCGCCGCCTGGACAATGAACGGGAGGAGGCGCGCTTCGTCTGCCGCGAGATCGAACGTCATCTGCGCAAGGGGCGAAGCCTTTCCGAAATGGCGGTTTTCTATCGCACCAACGCCCAGTCACGCGTGCTGGAAGACGCCCTGATGGGCTCGGGAGTCAGCTATCACATGGTGGGGGGGATGCGCTTCTACGAGCGGATGGAGGTCAAGGACATCCTCGCCTACCTGAAGGCGCTGGACAACCCGGCCGACGATGTCTCCCTGAAGCGGATCCTCAATACCCCGCCGCGCGGTATCGGCGGGTCCACCTTCGACAAGGTGGCGGACCTTGCGGTCGAGCGGAGTATCCCCTTCGGCGAGGCACTGCGGGATGCGGCGAACGGTGATCTCGTGGCAAAAGGACCGAGGAGCAAGCTTGCCGGTTTCCTCTCCCTGATGGATGGTTTCGCTTCCCTTGCCGATACGCTTCCGCTTCCCGAACTGGCCACCCGTATCATCAGGGAGAGCGGCTACGAGGACCGGCTCAAGGAGGAGCGGACCGAAGAGGCAAAGGATCGTCTCGCCAACCTCCAGGAACTGCTGGCCGCCCTGGACTATTTCGAGCGGACCAGCGAGGAGAAGGGGCTGTCGGCCTACCTGGAGCAGGTTGCTCTCATCTCCGACGTGGAGCGGGGTGAGCGGAACCGCAACTCCGTCACCCTGATGACCCTCCATGCGGCCAAGGGGCTCGAGTTCCCGCTGGTGTTCATGACCGGCATGGAGGAACGACTCTTCCCCCATGTGCGTGCCCTGGACGACCACGAGCAGATGGAAGAGGAGCGCCGCCTCTGCTACGTGGGGATGACCCGGGCGCGGGAGCGGCTCTACCTGACCAATGCGCGTCGTCGGCACTTCTACGGCCAGGAGCAGTTCAATTCACCGTCCCGGTTTCTCGGCGATATCCCGAAGGAACTGCTGGAGGTGGAAGAGGAGTATCAGTCCGGCTTCGGCTGGGGAGATTCTCCGGAGAAAGCCGGACGGACCGAAGACAACGGCGGAAAATCCCCGGGCGCTGGATGGGAAGAGGTCGTGGAACAATCACGCTACGCATCCCGGACATCACCGGTTTCGCAGATTCCCGACAACGAGGTGCGCATCGTCCCCGAGGAGGACGGCATCTACATCGGCATGCGGGTACGGCACGCAAAGTTCGGCGCCGGCACCATCCGCAAGATGGAGGGCAAGGGCGACAACGAGAAGGTCATCGTCTGGTTTGACTCCGGAGGCCCGAAAAAACTCCTGCTGCGCTTTGCCGGACTGGAGAGGATATAGGCCGGTTGTCTTTTCCCACCGATCGTGGTAGAAAAAACCTTTCGCATTACATTGATATTTCGTCTTTTGGAGCAGTGATATGAAGATTACGCGGGAACAGGTGGAGCATGTGGCGCGGCTGGCGCGGCTGGAGTTGACCGAGGAGGAAAAGGACCTTTTCACCGGACAGCTGGACGGCATTCTCGCCTATGTGGAAAAACTGAACGAACTGGACACGGAGGGAATCGTGCCGACGGCCCACGCCGTACCCATGGAAAATGCCTTCCGGGAGGATGTGGTAACCCCCTCCATCGGCATCGAGAATGCCCTGGCCAATGCACCGGACCGTTCGGAGAGCTTTTTCCGGGTACCGAAGGTTATAGAATAGGCAAAGGGCACAAGGCAAAGGGCATTGGGTAATAAAATCGGGATGGTTTTGATTTTCCTTTTGCCCTTTGCCCTTCGCCTTGTGCCGGATTTTTTGGAGATTATTACATGGAATTATACGAACTGACTATCCACGAGCTGCATGAATTGCTGAAAAAGCGGGAGGTGTCGTCCGTCGAGGCGACGAGATCCTTCCTTGCGCGGATAAGGGCGGTGGAGGACAAGGTGAAGTCCTTTATTACCATCACCCCGGAAGAGGCCCTGAGGAACGCGGAAGAGGCGGACAAGCGGATCGCCGGCGGTGAGATGAACGTACTCACCGGTATCCCCATCGCCTTGAAGGACATCTTTCTCACCAAGGGAATCCGCACCACCTGCGCGTCCCGGATATTGTCGAACTTCATACCCCCCTATGACGCCACGGCCACCGCAAAGCTGAAGGAGCGGGGCATGGTGCTGCTGGGCAAGCTGAACCAGGACGAGTTCGCCATGGGCTCATCCACGGAGACCAGCTGTTTCGGCAAGACCCGCAACCCCTGGAATCTCGACTGCATCCCTGGCGGTTCGTCGGGCGGTTCAGCCGCGGCAGTCGCGGCCCGCCAGGCTACGGCGACGCTGGGCACCGATACCGGCGGTTCCATCCGCCAGCCTGCGTCCCACTGCGGCTGCGTGGGGCTCAAACCCACCTACGGCAGGGTGTCCCGCTACGGGGTGATTGCCTTTGCCTCTTCCCTTGACCAGGTGGGTCCTCTCACCCGGGACGTGACCGACGCGGCAATCATGCTCGGCGCGGTTGCCGGCCATGACCCGAAGGACTCCACCAGTGTCGACACCCCCGTGCCCGATTACCTGAAAGCCCTGGACGGCGAGGTGAAGGGGCTGCGCATCGGCCTTCCCCGCGAGTATTTCATCGAGGGTCTGGACCCTGCCGTGAAGAAGTCACTGGATGATGCCATCGCCATCTTCCGCGGCCTGGGCGCCGAATTCGTCGAGATGTCGCTCCCCCATACCGACCACGCCATTGCCGTCTACTACCTGATCGCCACCGCCGAGGCCAGCTCCAACCTGGCCCGCTACGACGGTGTCCGCTTCGGCCACCGCAATCCCGATGCCCGCGGTCTGCTGGAGATGTACATGGTGAGCCGCGACGAGGGGTTCGGCGCGGAGGTGAAGCGGCGCATCATGCTCGGCACCTATGCCCTTTCATCGGGCTACTACGACGCCTACTACCTGAAGGCGCAGAAGGTGCGCACCCTGATCATGCGGGACTTCATCCGGGCCTTCGAGTCGGTGGACGTCATCCTCACCCCGGTGGCGCCGACCCCGGCCTTCCGCATCGGCGAAAAGGAAAACGACCCGCTGCAGATGTACCTCTCGGACATCTTCACCATCCCGGTGAACCTGGCAGGAACCTGCGGCATCTCGATCCCGGCGGGCCTGAGCGGGGACGGCCTCCCCATCGGCCTCCAGCTCATCGGCAAGCCCTTTGGCGAAGAAGCGATCCTCAGGGCGGCCCATGCCTTCGAGCAGGCAACGGAGTGGCACAAGAAAAAGGCGTTAATCTGATCCTGTCGTAGGGGCGGCCCCCTGTGGCCGCCCGCCCTTGGACGGGCCACCGACTCTGCCCGGAGCAAGGGCACCCACAGGGGGGTGCCCCTACGAAACACCTTTCATTACCCGGCGTTTGATTATTAGATTTTTTCGGAGATTCCCATGAAATACCAGGTTGTCATAGGACTTGAAGTCCACGTCCAGCTTCTCACCAACACCAAGATCTTCTGCGGCTGCTCCACTCGGTTCGGCGCGGAGCCCAACTCCCAGACCTGCCCGGTGTGTCTCGGGTTGCCGGGAGCGCTGCCGGTACTGAACAAAAAGGTGGTTGAGTTCGCCATCCGGGCCGGACTGGCCACCAACTGCTCCATTGCGCCGCGCAGTATTTTCGCCCGCAAGAACTACTTCTACCCGGACCTTCCCAAAGGGTACCAGATCAGCCAGT
>CAYSPF010000198.1:0-3928 GCA_964432775.1 uncultured Geobacter sp. | reverse complement strand
AAAAACGGGTTGCAGTCGGAAGCACAAAAATGATATAGATAAACAACATGCCACGGGAGATCCCGTGGCTTTTTATCTGGTGCAGGTGCATAACGCTGGCGGGGCGCGCCGGGCCGCATCCCATTCGGGGCACGGAAGAAGTGGGAGGGCACGAAGCATGGCGCTGATTGACAGGTTGGAAAAGAAACTGGGCAGATACGCTCTGCCGAACGTGACCGTCTACCTGATTGCCGGGCAGTCTCTGTTCTACGTCCTGTTTCTGATGGGCAGGCTTGACCCGAACCTGATCCGTTTATCCGCCGGCAGTCTGCTGCAGGGCGAATGGTGGCGGCTGGTAACCTTTCCCTTTGACCCGCCGGTGCAGAATATTCTGTTCGCCTTTTTCGCCTGGTACCTGTTCTATCTCATGGGGTCGGCCCTGGAAGAACACTGGGGCGCCTTCCGCTATAACCTGTTTCTCCTTATCGGGTATCTGCTTACCGTAGCCGTCTCCTTCCTGGTTCCGGCGTACCCCATGAGTAATGCGTTTCTCGGCGGCTCGGTGTTTCTTGCCTTTGCCTTCCTCTTTCCCGACTTCCAGTTGCTTCTGTTTTTTGTCCTGCCGGTCCGTATCAAGTGGCTGGCCCTCATCACTTGGCTCGGGTACGGGTATCTGCTCCTGGCAGGTGGATGGCCGAGCCGCCTCCTGGTTCTCGCCTCCATAGGAAACTTCCTTCTTTTCTTCGCCCGTGATATCCTCGTGAACCTGAAATACGGGCGAAAGAAGGTGGTGAAAAAGGTTTCGCGGATAGCCGTCGGAAATGATAAGCCTTTCCACCGCTGCACGGTCTGCGGTATCACCGACAAGACCCATCCGGATATGGAGTTTCGTTACTGTCCTCAGTGCGACGGGCAGTACGGCTACTGCCGCGACCATATCTTCAACCATGAACACGTGAAAAAGTGAAAAGCTCCCGGCCTCCCGGTTGCCGGGGGGAGGCTGGTGTCCGGTTATATCTCACCTCAACTTTCCGTCGGTACTACCGATAAGTTTATCAGGAGGTGATATATGGCACCATCTAGTAACACCACAGCCGCACGATGGCGAGATTATGTTGCCTCGGCCTACCTGCGCAGGATCACGAACGATACCCGCGATTTTGACCCCGGAAAGGGGGGCAGGATATACCGGCGTTATGACTACACCATAGATGCCGTCGGAATCCTTTCCGAGTCTCGGCGACGTACAAGGAAATAGGAACAACGGATGGCTGCTCGTGATTTTTGGGAGCGCCCGGTCTGACCGTGTTCCCGGTGCAGCACAATACGTAGATGAAAGATTATCGGAGGAAGAATGTTAGATGAAACACAGTCATATCAATTTCCCCTTTCGCTGGAAACGAGCAGCTTCCCCCGATTTGCGGTGATTATGCCCGGATTCGATTCGGTAACTACCGGTAATGACGAGTACCTGCTCCTTACTCCCCTGGAACACGAAACAGGTGACTTTCGTGAATATTTTCAGCTCCCCAACGACCCGAAGACTGTTCGGGAACTGATGGATGTAATCGGTCCATCGTGGACGGAAGGCTGGATTCCCTTCGGGAGTTGGTTACTGGAATAGCCGACATACCGTTCCGATAGAGAGGCCGGTTTGGTCTTGAAAAGCCGTTTCCACAGGCGAAGTGCCGATGGAAACGGCTTTTGTCGTTTTCATCGGCTGAAGCCGGTGAGGGGCATATTCATCTGCCGGACAGTGAGTTCGCGCGGTACAACTTTCCTGGACGCACGCCAGTTCGGAAATGGTAAAAATTTCGTTATTTCAAGAATCATGGGGGGGAGTGCGCGGCGGCATCCAGATCTCGGCCCCCTCCGCACATTCCGCTCCTCCGTTTGTTGACGTCGCGACATCGTCCTCTCTGATAACGGGTTCATCTGTCAGAAATTCTCGAATTCCTCGTCAACCTTGTCTCCGTTCTCCCGCAAATCCAGGCTGTAACCGGCAACAGCTTTCTTTTTGGCAGAAATGTCCGTTGCGTGCGCATAGCCGTTAGAAGCGGAATGAGCTCCGGGGAATCCCGGTTTTCGGTCCGGTTGTTTCGGCATGATGCGGACGGGGTGGCGGCCCCTGTCCCGTGTCCCGCCCTCGTTATCCACTTTGAAGAACATTGTAGTGTTCTGGAGCTGTTCCGCCTGCCCCGATAGTTCCTCCGCCGTCGACGCCATCTCTTCGGACGCGCCGGCATTCTGCTGGATTACCTGATCAAGCTGCTGAATCGCCTTGTTGATCTGATCTGCTCCGGTGTCCTGCTCCCTGCAGGCGGCGCTGATTTCCTGCACCAGTTCGGCGGTTCGCTGGATGTCCGGGACCATCTTGGTCAGCATTTCGCCGGCTTTTTCAGCAATTGCAACACTGGATGCGGACAGTTCGCTTATCTCGGACGCCGCAGTCTGACTCCTCTCGGCCAGTTTTCTTACCTCGGAGGCTACCACCGCGAATCCTTTGCCGTGCTCACCGGCGCGTGCCGCCTCTATGGCTGCGTTGAGGGCAAGCAGGTTGGTCTGGCGGGCAATTTCTTCAACTATCGATATCTTGGCTGCAATTTCCTTCATTGCCGCGACGCTGTCCAGAACCGCCTTGCCTCCCTCTCTGGCATCCTCTGCGGATCGGAGAGCAATCTTTTCCGTCTGCAGGGCATTTTCCGCATTCTGCCGGATATTGGACGACATCTGCTCCATTGACGATGATGCTTCCTCCGCGGCAGCGGCCTGCTCGGTGGCCCCCTGGGACATTTCCTCAGAACCGGAGCTCAGCTGCCGGCTGCCTGTCGTCACATTCTCTGAGGCGCATTTGACGTTGATGACCACGACGCGCAGCTTTTCAACCATATTCTTCATTGCGGCAAGGAGGAGCCCCGTCTCATCGGTGCTCCGGACATCGATGGCGACCGTCAGATCTCCGCTTGCCAGTTGGTTGGAGAATGCGACCGCATCATTCAGGGGGCGGGTGATGCTCCGGGTTATCAGAAATGAGACGAGTAAACCAATCAGGAGCGCCGCGACGGTAATGGAGATGTTGAGCAGACGGGTACTGGAGAAGGTCTTTTTCGCCTCATCGTAGCGGACGGCGCTGAGTTCCTCCTGGTACTGGATGAGCGCCTTGAATGATTGCTTGATCTTCTCGGTGAGGGGGATGCCTTCCCGGTTCATTACCGAAAGGGCGGCATCGGTTTTGTTTGCCAGAGATAGTTCGATAACCTGGTTGTTTGCCTTCTTCGCGGTTTCTATGGAGTTTCTGGCGCCGGCAATGAGCTCCTTGCCTTTTTCCGTCTGTTCCATACGTTCCAGTTTTTCCATATACCCGCGGTAATCGCCGCGGATTTTCTCAATCTCCAGTTTAACTTCACTCCTGCCGGCCTGTTCCCGCAGCGTCATCAACTGGATCTGCTGGATCAGATTCTCGATTGCGAGCGTGGCGTTATTTGCGAGCCTGATCTTTTCATTGTTGACCGTGACGATGCTTTTCAGGTCATCGTTCATGGACTCCATTCCCCTGATGCCCAGTATGGTCAAAGCCAGCAGGAGTACCAGAATCGTGCTGAACCCAAGGCTTAACCGAACACCGACTTTCAGATTTTTCAAACTCATTGTTCTTTTCTCCTCTCCTGAATTGTTCTGCTACTCTGATGGAATGAACGAATCTTGCTCCGCGCGCATCCCGGTGACTCTCCGCTGCACTGACACGTGACCGAACATCGAGTGTCAGTGCCACCGTCCCCTCGCCCGGGATGGTCGCGCCCGATATTCCCGATACGTTGCGGACCTATGCCAGGTAATCCTTTCGCGCCGATCTTCCTTCTCACGGTGCAACCCGATGCACTCATCCACGATGGAAAGCGGGGGAACGAAGAAATCGTCTCCGGTCTTGACCACCAGTGCCTCGATACTA
>CAYSPF010000197.1:0-3972 GCA_964432775.1 uncultured Geobacter sp. | reverse complement strand
GATCCTGCTGCGGTAGAGGGGACACCATGTATATCCGGAAAGTGACCCATACCGGCAGGGCTACCATACCTTCAAACTGGTGGAGTCCGTCCGCACCGAACGGGGTCCCCGACAGCGAGCGATACTCAATCTGGGGAGCGAGTTTGCCTTGCCCGAAGGGCAGTGGAAGGATCTGGCCAACCGGATCGAGGAGATCTTCACCGGTCAGTCGCCGCTGTTCGTCTATCCTGCCGAGATTGAGAACCTTGCGAACCGCTATGCCCGTCAGATCACCAATGATTCCAGAAAGTCCATTTTGTCGGAGGCGGTTTTGGTTGCAGACGCCCCGGATTACCAGCGGGTGGATGTGGGCTCGGTGGATCATGAGCATGCCGGGACCGTTGGTGCGGAGCATGTGGTCTATGAGACGATCAAAGAACTGGGACTTGAGGAGAAACTCCGGGAACTGGGTTTCAACAAGCCTGCCGTTGATGCGACAATCGGCGTGATCGCCGCCCGTCTGATTGCGCCAGGCTCGGAACGGTCGACCCATGTGTGGCTTCGGGACGTGACGGCCCTGGATGACCTGTTGGGCGCCGACTTTGTGAATCTTTCCCGGGATCGGGTTTACAAGACGGCGGACATGCTTTGGCGGCGGCGGTTGGAGATTGAGGCGCATCTGAGGGGGAGGGAGCGCAGCCTGTTCCAACTGCAGGAGACGCTCATTCTCTATGATCTGACCAATACCTTTTTTGAGGGGACGGGGAAGTACAACGGCAAGGCGCACTTCGGCCATTCCAAGGAGAAGCGGACGGATTGTCCTCTGGTAACCCTTGGTCTGGTTTTGGATGCCGACGGTTTCCCCAAAAGAAGCGACGTATTTGATGGGAATGTCAGCGAGGCGGGCACCCTGGAGGGGATGATTATATCGCTTTCTTCTTCGGATGAGCTGGTAAAACCCCTGATTGTTCTGGATGCCGGGATTGGCACGCAGAAGAATCTCGATTGGCTCAAGGAGCATGGGTATGGCTACCTTGTCGTTTCCCGCAAGAGGAAGATCGACATTCCGTCATTGCCGGAGATGGTCACGGTCAGGGAGGACAAAAACAGGCTGATCCGGGCGGCGCTAATCAATAATCCCGATGCCGGGGAGATCGAGCTCTACTGTCATTCCAGCGCCAAGGCGATCAAGGAGGAAGGCATCCGGAACCGCTTCGAGAAGCGATTCGAGGAGGAGATCGCCAAGACACAGGCGGCCCTGAGCAAGAAGCATGGGACCAAGCGCTATGAGAAGGTGGTGGAGAAGATCGGCCGTCTCAAGGAGCGGTTCAAGCGGGTGGCTCGCCGTTTCGAGATTGAGATCGCCCGGGATGAAAAAACAGACCTGGCAACCAAGATCGCCTGGGAGAGAAGGGAGCAGGATGACCGCGGCGGTTTTTACTGCCTCCGTTCCAACCGTCCGGATGTAGAGTCGAGAGGTGGCGCGGTGGTTTAGGTGGGGCCTATCTGTATCCGACCCTTTCGTTTGCCGGTGCCTCAATATCCCAACCATGCTCCGTTTCCACTCTCCCGCTCATCGAACCGGACGTGCGGTTTTCCCGCATCCGGCTCTCGGACAAGGCATCACACGTTCGCACACGCAACGCGGTACGTCCGAGCACGCAACCGGGTGAGCCCCAGTTGTTTGTACACATAGCTGCCGGAGAAGCGTGCATCTCTCCGATTGCGTACCTTGTGCTTGGCACACCACCACTGGCGGAGCCGCTGGAAAACATAATGATCCGCGCTGGCGTAGGACCGACGAACGGTGCCTACCGAGAAGTAATTCGCCCACCCCGTGAGCAACCGATTTGTCACGGTAACGATGCTTTCCTCGGTTTTCCACAGCCATCTGCGCGTCGTCTCCTCATGGATACGGCCCCGAAGCCGCTTCATCGATTCCGACGATGGGCAACACCCGTAATAGGCGTGTCCCGTTCGCCGGCTGTATAAGCGACCGAAGGTATACCCCAGAAAGTCGAATGTCTCATCCGGCAGCCGGGCCAGTCGTGTCTTCTGCTCATTGACCTTCAGTTTCAGCCGATTCATCATGTCTCGCATCGCGGTCATGGCATCCACCGCCCGCCCACGAGGACACAGGATTACAAAGTCATCGGCATAATTGACGATCTTGGCAGAATATCGCTTCTCATAACCCAACACTTTCCACCCCAGCACGAAACGGCGCATATACAGGTTGCTCAGCAGCGGTGAGATCGGAGCACCTTGCGGAGTGCCCCGTTTCTCGTCCTTGTTTTGGGTCGTACGACGCGTGTTTCCCCGCTCGTCGGTCTCTTCCACCGGGGCCACCAGCCACATCTTCATCAGGTGCAGCAGGTGTCGGTCGCTCACGCGACGGGCCACCGATTTCAGCAGTTCCGTGTGCGGAATGCTATCGAAATACCCGGACAAGTCCGCATCGATTACCTCTGTATGTCCGCTTCGCAGCAGCGTTTCAATCTGCCCAATGGCATCTTGAGCACTGCGGCCGGGCCGGTACGCGTGCTGCTCATCCTGGAGGTCCACCTCGAAAATCGGTTCCAGGACGATCAAGGCCGCCGTCTGCACCACCCGATCACGAATCGTCGGGATACCCAGCGGCCTCTGTTTGCCGTCCGGCTTCGGTATATAGACCCGCCGCACGGCCTGCGGATGATATTCCTTCTTCCTGAGTTCTTCCGCCAGTTCGCCCAGCCATCGATCCTCGCCATACGTCTTGATGCTCGCAAACGTCTGGCCGTCCACGCCCGGCGAGCCGTCATTTGCACGACAGAGCCGGTACGCATACTGCAACATGTCTTCGCGATACACCTTGTCGTATAGTGCGTAGAAACGATAGGTTGGCGACTGCTTCGCTTTGGTGCGTAGCGCCGTCTGCAACTTCTCAACCTTTTCCGGAGGTGTTAGACGCACGGTCAATCTCCTGGCTGTCCCACTGCTTGTTGCGCTAACCTTGAACTGAGGTCCCTTCGCTCCTTCGGCATTACCCGATATCATCACTACTGCGGACCTCTCCGCCACCTCGCTTGGCCGAATTCTGTTCCTCACAGAACATCCGTTGACGGTCACGCGCCGCCACCAACGAGGCTTCCCGTGTTGCGATCAATTTCCCTTTACATGCATGCCACCGTCTAACACCCCGGCGGAACCCTGCGGTGCTCTTGTCACTCACTTCCCGCAGAACGGCGGCCTTCCCCGCATTAAAGACGGGTCGGCTTCCACAACGACGTTTCGAGGCCTGCTTGACGTTCACTTCGCGTTGCGGCCTGCATGCTCGCTGAGTCCCCAAGGAACCCTTTTACCTGGAAGTGCTTCAGTGGAATTCGTTGCCTCCTTCCACCGCCTCCAGTGCTACCGGCCGGAGCGACAGAGGCCGGGTGGGATTCTCACCCACTGAAAATCGCCGCCTTGCACGGCGCACTTCAAAGAGCAGGCGTTATTCGACATCTTCAGCATGCTTACCGACATCGAAGATGCCTTTCGGAGCATGAAGTCGGAGCTGGGATTGCGTCCCGTTTATCATCAGAAGGAGCGCCGGGTGGACGGTCATCTGTTCATCACGGTTCTGGCCTATCATGTGTTGCACGCCATTCGTTTCAAATTGGGCAAGCGGGGGATGACGCAAAGCTGGTCCACAATCCGCAAGGGGCTCTCTACACACATGCGCATCACCACCACCATGAAAAGAGACGACGGCAAAATGATCCACATTCGCAAATCGACCCGGTCGGAACCTTTCCACGTTCAGATTTATGACGCCCTGAATCTCCCCCATCGGCCCGGGAAAACGATCAAGACCGTTCTGTGAAAGTTATCAACATGTAGTGCCTAAACGCAAGGCCCGTGTCTTGCAACAGCACGATTATACGCATGTATTTTTTTCAGACCATGAACTTGGGTTAATTCTCTGTTCAGCCAGCCTGTATCTTTCTCCCCGTTCCGGAAACTCGATTT
>CAYSPF010000196.1:1853-3976 GCA_964432775.1 uncultured Geobacter sp. | reverse complement strand
CGGAACAGCGGGTTGTAGGCGAAATATGTCATGAGGCTCCGCATATCCCTGGCATTGCTCTTGAAATCCGTGGCGCGGCGCAGCACCTGGTACAGCGAGTTGTGACGCAGCCGGGCTTGGTGACCGAGTTCGGAAAGCATCTCCGGGGTCAGATTCCTGGGCCGGAAGGCGGCATCGCCAAAACGGTAATCGTCATGGAGCCACCAGCATCCGTCATACAGCAGCCGTCCTTCGGCCTTCATCCTCTCATGGAACGCCGTACCCGGAGGGGGTAAGGATGTTGAAGGCCGAGAAGGCGAACTTTTTGGAAAGCGCCCAGTCGAGGGTGTCGCGGATGCTGTCCGCGGTTTCGTGGTCATAGCCGAGAAGGAACGCGGCCCAGAGCATGATACCGGCATCCCGGATCCTCTCCACCACTTCGTCATAGGTACCGAATGCCAGGTTAGAGGTCTTGTTCATGGCGGCCAGGTTGGCCGGGTCGCGTGATTCGAACCCCACCACCAGCCCGGCGCAACCGCTGCGCACCATCAGGTCAACGAGCTCGGGGTCGGCGGCAAAGTTGAGGCTTGCCTGCGCGGTCCAGCGAAGCTTCAGGGGGACCAGTTCCCTGAAAAGGGCCTTGGCCGCATCCGCATCGGCAATGATATTGTCATCCACGAAGAAGACCATTTTCCGGCCGTCCCTGGCCAGTTCCCCGACAACCTCCTTCGGCGAGCGACAGAAGATACGACCGCGGTAAAGATTGCCGGTTGCGCAGCATTCGCAGGTATTGACGCATCCCCTGGATAGCTGCGTGAGCATGACGGGCAGGTATTTTTTACCCCGGAAGATGTCGCGGCGCGGATGGATGGGACCGGTAATGCCGCTGTCCGGGGAACGGCCCTGGTACACGGGCTTCAGCGTGCCGGATTCGGCGTCTTCGAGAATGGCCTGCCAGACCTCATCCGTGTCCCCCAGCGCAACCGAGTCCGCATGCAGGGCGGCTTCGCCCGGGATCATGGTCGCGTGGCATCCTCCAAGAACAACCTTCACTCCGAGGCCGCGGAAACGATCGGCGATCTCGTAGGCCCTGCGCGCGGTATAGATTTCCGTGTTGATCCCGACCAGGTCCCACTGCTCGCCATAGGGAACCGGCTCGAACCGGTCGTCGCAGAGTGAGACCTCGTGGCGATCGGGAGTAAAGCCCGCGAGCACGGCAAAGGTATGGGGTTCCATCCTGCCCCGGTCATGGTATGGCCGTCCCCGGACCAGCCCCATGTTCGGCTTGATGAGAAGGATCCTCATGGCGCGCCCTTCCGCAGACGGGATTTGGCGCGGATGTCCATGCCGGAAACCAGGTTTGCCGCCAGATAGGTCGCCAGGTTGTCCACGCTGCCGAGATGGGCCCGGCAAGGGAGGCGGCGGACAATTCCGGGCAGGCTGTGAAACCTTTCCCGTGCCCGGCGGCACCCTTCTGTCAGTTGTCCGGCCGTCATACCCCGCGGGTGGATGAGGGCTTCGTGCCATTGGTAGGCCGGCTCCAGCCACCAGCGATCATACACCAGGCGACCTTCCCGGCAAAGCCGCTCATACAGCGGCGTCCCCGGAATCGGCTGGAGCGGGTTGAAGTTTGCCAGGCACAGCTTCTGTTTCAGGGCGAAATCCAGGGTTCGGCTGATGGACCCGGGACCGTCGTTGTCGTAGCCGAAGAGAAACGTGCCGTTGACCATGATGCCGGCCCGCCGGATGCGACCGAGGCGCGTTTCGAAATCGCCGGAGAGGTTACGGTCCTTGCCCATCTGACGAAGGTTGCCCTTGTCCAGCGACTCGAAACCGATGAGCAGGCTTTGACAACCGCTGCGCCGCGCAAGCTTCAGGAGTCCGGGATCGTCGGCGATGCCCAGGTCCGCCTGGCCCGACCAGCGGAGCTTCAGCGGCAGGACGGCCTCCATGAGGCCGCACAGCGCATCGCGGTCCGACAGCAGGTTGTCGTCGACGAAAAAGACCCGCCGGGCGCGGCAGGATCTCAGTTCCTCTACAACCGCATCGACCGGCCTGTGCCGCACTCCGCCGTTGTAAAAGGCCCGCACCGAACAGAACTCGCAGCTTCGCGGGCAGCCTCTGCCGAACTGCACCAGGCGGAT
>CAYSPF010000196.1:0-1753 GCA_964432775.1 uncultured Geobacter sp. | reverse complement strand
CTCATCCAGGCGCTCGTCAATGGCGCAGACGTCATGCTCCTTTGGAGTGAGTGCGGCGAGAACGGCCAGGGCCAGAGGTTCCATGAGGGCGGGACTGTGGTACCCCTCCGCAAACCGGGGACGAATCAGGAGGATCCGCATCGAACCGCCCCCTTTCGCACGGAATACAATGTATAAACTGCTCCACCCAGGAAGAGACCCGCGGCAACATCCACACCCCAGTGGGCGCCGGTTGCCATGACCGAGACAAGCAGCAGGATCAGCCAGACCCATAGCCCGATCCGTGCATGCCGCCCGACGACCCGGCCGACCACGAGCACCGCGAGGGTCGAAAAAGCCACATGCATGCTTGGAAAGGCGTCGTGGGGGAATGCCACGCCGCCTTCCAGCGCCCTGTGCACCAGTGCCTGCGAAAACGAAAATCCCGGATGATCATAGAGGCCGAGGACGTAATACGGGCTCTTCGCGGGCACAAGAAAGTACACGGGATAGCCGAACAAACCGGCCAAGGCCCATACATAGCGCAGCGACCTGAATGCATCTTCACGTTGCTTCCACATGAGCCACGCCGGAGTACCGAGGAGCACCGCATAGAAACTGATATACACAGCAACCATGAAACCGTTGAAAGGAGCGTATTTCATCAGCCCGGCAAAAAGCTCCGGCGAACTCGCTCCGCCGAGAAGGGTACGCTCCCAGCGGCATAAAGCCGCTTCATACGAGCAAACCACAAGCCTGTCAATCCCCGAAGATGCAAGGAAGTAGTATCCGCCCCACGGGACCAGTACGCAGGAGGTGTAGCGGAGAATCATCGGGAGTTTTTCGATGCGCATTGATGTGCGACCTTCATGATTCGTGACTATTCAAGGTGACAGACTGAAGGCTGAAAAAATTAAAAAACAAAAACAAATTCGAATTCACGGGCTGTTATTGCACTTTCTTTGAATTCGTGTCAACAGGTTATACGGCAGGATTCTCCCTCCTTGACATCCCCCCTTCCGGCTGGTATGTTGTCATCTGACAACGCACAGCGAGGAGCTTCCATGGAAGAACTGACGCCCCGCCAGAGCCAGGTGCTGGCATTCATCACCAAATTCATCGACACGCACGGCTATCCCCCCACCCTGCGGGAGATAGCCGCCCACCTTGAGATCAACGGCACTCTCGGTGTAATGCGCCACCTCCAGGCCCTTGAGAAAAAGAGATACCTGACCAAAACCGCGGGCAGCTCCCGGGGGATCGTGCTCGCCGGCCGCACCTCCTCCGTATCCCTTCCCATCGTCGGGGTCGTGCGGGCAGGCCTCCCCCAGCCCGCCGTGGAGGACATCGAGGGGTATTTCGCCATCGACTCTTCGCAGCTCCGCTCGGGCGGGGCCTTTTTCCTCCGGGTAAAAGGCGACTCCATGATCGGCGCCTCCATCCTCGAGGGGGACCTGGCCCTGGTCCGTCCCCAGCCCTCGGCAGAGAACCGCGATCTCGTGGTGGCCATGATCGACGGCGAGGCGACACTGAAGCGGTTCTTCCGGGAACGGGGACGAATCCGGCTCGAGGCGGCCAACCCCAACTACGACGACATCATCGTCCGGGCCGGGAAGGGTGAGGTGACCATCGTCGGCAAGGTGGTGGGCATCTACCGCCCTCTGGAGTGACCCATGGAAAGGCTTCGTGAACCGGTGCGGGTCGCCGCCATCTTCGCCCCCGGCAGGATGATCCGTCCGGTCTGGTTCGAGTGGAACAGGAAGAAGCACACCGT
>CAYSPF010000195.1:0-4071 GCA_964432775.1 uncultured Geobacter sp. | reverse complement strand
ACCTGGCACTCCGCGCCAAGAAGCACATGCCGCGCGACACTTCCCATCAGGTGCTGAGAGAGGTCGGTGGTCCCATGCGGGGTAATAACAATCAGGTCTATCCCTTTATCGATTGCCTCTTTGAGGATTATTTCGTGGGGTGTGCCGACCTTGACTTCGGTCGTGACGTGAATAACTCCCATGCTCAGATATTTCGCCACTTGGCTTCGGACGGCTTCACGGGCGGCTTCCAGCATCTGACTGGTAATCTCATTCACCAGTTGTTCACTGACGCAGAAGTCGACCGTACACAACTGGACGGGATCCCGGACAACATTAAGAATAAAAAGCTCCGCGCCGAACTGTCTCGCAATATCAAACGCCCGCCGGAGCGCCCTGTCCGAATGCTCCGACATATCGGTAGGGACCAGAATACGGCACGGATTGAACATTCTCCGCCTCCTTTTCTCTGAAACCTGGAAATCCATCAAACAGCTGAAAGAATCCGCCGCCTGAAAAGAAAAAAGCCGCCACCATCAGCACAGTACTGACGGAAGCGGCTTTCCTTACACGCTAACCGGATCACCTTCACGGAACATATATCCCCAAAGAGGCGTCTGAATTCAAGTATGAGAAATGCGGTCTTCCGCCATCACGAACATGCCGTCAGAAACCAAGTATCCCCCGCAGCACCTTAGCGGGACTAACCCCTTCTTTCCTCTCGGAAGAGCGCTCATCTCCGGAATCCCGCCCTCTTTCGCCGTCCATCTGCTCATCTCCGGATCCGGCGCCGTCCATCGCCATGAGCGGCAACATCCCCGTTGACTTGCGTCGCGCCTTCACCGTCCAGATGGGATCCACCGGTTTCTTCGGGTCCCGCGGCGGATAGGAGATGTTCAGTTCATCCCCATAGGCGATAAACTGGAGGATGCCTCCCGCGGCATCCTTGAATACGCCCCGGGGAATGGCGCACTGGGTGACGGACGGATTCATGACGACCTTTTCCCTGATCAGGCGGCGCACCTCGTCCTCGGGAAGGTAATCCATCAGGGCATAGCCGGGATCGGAAAGCTCGCTGGAACTCCAGAGGATCATGGTGCCGCTCTTCTGGTCATGTCCCATGGCGGTTGCGAAATACCCGGTAGCCGTGGGGATGGCGCGCCACTGGAAGCGGAAGCTCTCCGCCGGGGTTCCCTGTACCGACGTGAATTCAACGGGCGCCATGAAGTCATGCCTTGGATCGATGGTAAAGCGGATATCCGGGAGATAGTTGCCGTGCACGAAGTGTCCGCCGGCAAGGGAGCTGTTCTTCGGGACGGACGTGCTGTCCTTTTCATTGGGCCAGTCGGCGTACACCCGTCCGGTTTGCGGCGACGGCGGACTCTGACGGGCAATGCTCCTGCCGCCCATGGCCTTGCCGAAATCCGCGAGACTCATTTTGTCCGTGTCCAGGACCCGCGGCTGACCCTTGCGGATCGTCTCGCCGCAGCCCCAGTAGATGAGCATGCGCATCTTCGGCTTTTCCATCTTCCCCGGCTGACCGGGTTCTCCCGTCTCATGCCGCTCCCGCTCGGGGATAACCAGCGGCAAGGTGTCGCCCATGTCCTGCCCCGGCGGAATGTCATGGGTCGCCATGGGGTCGGCGGGGGGCGCCTTTGGTGAATTCACCTGGAGGAGAAGTTTTTTCCCCGAATTCCCGCGCCCTAAAAGGCCTCCCATATCCGGCATACCGGGAAAGCTGCTTTTATCCGTGGCGATGCTCATCCAGTAGCGGGTCACGGGCGGCCTCCCGCTCTTGTCCGCTGCATGGGCCGAGCCAGCAACCAGCAACACAACCCCCCATAAGATCAGGAAAATCGCCAACACCACGTTCAGGGAAAGACACCTGGCCAGCCTAGACATTTCTTCCGCCTCCTCTATCAGACTATCGCACGCTTCCGTTTTCAGGTTTGTTAACCTTCTCCGCTGTTTTCTTATCCTTGAGAAACACCACATAGGCGCCGCTTCCTCCCATGGGGAGCGGCGCCGGAGCGAATTCGGCGACCATTTTCTTACCTGTTTCCCGCAACCAGGACGCAACCGCCCCCAAGAGAACCGGTTCCGCGGGAGAATTGTTACCCTTGCCGGTAATGACAAGAATAGCCTTTTGCCCCCGATTGTAGGCGCCGGTGACGAACCGTTCCAGGCTGTTCAGCGCCTCTTCCCGGGTCAGTCCGTGGAGATCGAGTTCCAGGTCGATGCGGATCGCGCCTGTTTTCAACTGACGCATGCGGTTAACCGGCAAAGGCCGGAGGGGTGACACATCAGGGAACTCATCACGGAACGAAACATCCATCCCCGTCAGCGCGGAGAGGAACAGATCCTTGTCCTCTTTCGCCAAATCAGGTTCGGACGTCTTCGGCGGCTTTCGCGCAGAGGCCTTTTTCGGCTTTTCAGCATGCAACCGGGCGACCCCTTCCACGTGCCGGAGAAACAGCACGTCGTCCTCCTCCCGGAGAACGGGCGGACTCGGCGCGGGCCTCACGGTGACCACGTCCGGAACGGCATCCGACTTCACCGCGAAGGACTTCAACCCCTTGAACGGGACATTGGAAAAATCCTTCTTTTTCTCTTCTTTTTTTACTTTCTTCTTCATGACTGGAAAGCCGTCAAACAGGCGTACAACAAAACAAGATTCTGACGAGGATGCCGGCGTACACGATCGGGATACTGAGAAACCCGGGCAACCGGCATCGATACCGTTTGATTACGACCTGTTCTTACTCCTTTGAAACAATAATGATTGCGACAGTCCGGGTTTTTGCCCGACCAACCGCGGCGCCGGAATCCGCGACGTTCCCGAAGCCGCCATTGACGGTAACGTTAATTGCAGCCGGCTCAACACCGTTCCGACGAAAGAGATCGGCAAGCGCAACGGTCCGAACCGCGGCCGGCTCCCAGGAAAGACGGCGTTTCCCGGCGGTTTCCGTCTCGCTGATGATGTCGAAAGTCGCCTCAACCCGCACGTCCCTGTCACGGGCGACTTTCAGAAGGTCGGCAACCTTGCGTACCACATTCACGCCGTCAGGTTTCACCTGTTCTGAACCCTCGGCAAAGAGGATCTCCTCCGGGACAGTCACCGTTACTGTTCCCCGCAACTCCGAAATGGAGACCCGGCCATGGGCAACATCGTCTTTCATCCGCTCCAGCAGGCTTTCGTAGAGGATACTGACGTCGCGGACCTTTCCCTCCATTCCACGCTGGAGGTTGGCAAGATCTTCCCGCAGCAGCTCGATCTCCCGCCCCTGTTCGGCGATCTTCCGGGTCGGAGTATCCTGTTTCACTGCCTGCAAATCCTGAAGATCCTTTTTCCCCGCTTCAAGCTCGCCAATCTTCCTGCCGAGTTCGACCGTCTCCGCCCGGATCCTTTCGTTTTCGCGGGTCAGATCCATATTTATTCTCCGAACCTCTGCCAGGTCCCTGTTCAGATCCGAGGTCTCTTCAACCTTCTTCTGATAGGTATTCTGGCCGACGCACCCGAGCAGAAACAACAGAAAGACTGACAAAACAAAAACCGGAATACTTCTAAGCATATACACAATTCCTTTTCACTGCGGAGCATATGCTCCGCCTAAAGAGCCCGCGTACGAGCCGCACCACCATCCCTTGAATTTTGCGGCATTCTAGCAACCGCATCGCGTAAAGTCAACGAACAGGAAGCTGATTGATTATCCGTGAGCCAAGAAAAGCCTACCGGGCACTCCATGAGAAGAAGTTGAATGAAGGAGTAAAGCGCCGGATCCTTCCGACTGACAGACCCTCGTCCTCTCATCCCCGGAACATTCTGCGCATATGATTAATTTTATTGATATTCTTATATTTTTTATTTGTGTCATTACATTCTTTTAAAGTTTATCAGTCTGCTGTCGATAAAGAGTACAAAGAAATAATTCAAGCAAGCTAATTGTGAGAGGATTCCATCGAAGAATCACGCAACAGAGGTTGGGGCATCTATGGGGACATGGGAAATCCATCGGCAAGATTCCTTTAACACCGGCTAGTATCGAGGCACTGGTGGTCAAGACCGGAGACGATTTCTTCGTTCCCCCGCTT
>CAYSPF010000194.1:1304-4085 GCA_964432775.1 uncultured Geobacter sp. | reverse complement strand
GTGCACTACGGGTCATTCGACTGTTCCTGATGACGCATGCTTCATAAAAAAAGGCCTCTATCCCGACTGGGAAAGAGGCCTTTTTTGTATGTCGTGAGCAACGATGATCAAAGAGAGATGAATACCCCCTGCGACGGAAAGCACTTCCCGGTTTCAGAAAAGCGGCTGTCTGTCAAGCCTCGCCATACTGAAAGGCGACACGCATGGGAGTCTCGTTCAGCTTTCTGGCCGCTTTCAAAAGCAGGCTGACCTGTGAGATGTGCTGAACCAGTTGTATTCTCTCTCCGGTGTGGGTAACACCATGAAATGTGATGAGGTTTGATGGCGAAAATCCTATTTTCTCCGCGCGGAACTCAAGCGAGGCGCCGAATGAAGCAAGATGAATCGCAACCTCATGATCGGTATCCAGCCCGGCCTCAAATTGCTCAATGGAAGACCTTACGGCTTTGCACGTTCCCATGAAAGGATTGCTCCGTGCATAGCCCTTTTCGGGGAGGTCCGCATGAAATCTGTTCACGTCTTGATAACCGGAAACCAGGGGAGTTACGGCACTGTACTCTGTCATGATCTCTCTCCTTTGGGATGCGTCCCTCACCGCCAGACTACTTGATTCAAGGAGCCTCACTCAGCTCCCCTTTCGTGACTCCAATTCGTTCAGTGTCCGCTCGCCTTCTATCCGAGCCTGAAAATCCAACCATCCTCCGCTTCCATGCTGCTCCCCGGAAGGGTGCACCATGACCGCTAATAGTTCGCCATACTACTCGATGATGTGTTATGTGTCAACTTTATCCTGCCTTCTTTGAGTATCACACGCCGACATGCAAGCTTCACGCAACAGGCGCAACACATGGTATCCAGGTTTCTCTCTGGATGCCTCAGCATGGACATGACCCTATTTAGCTGTGGAGAGTATTGTGACTATTTATATTACTCATACAAGAATAAGACATACACACTATTATATACATTTCGCTGGCTGCAAAAACCGTCACACCAGCCCCATCATTTTGCTTCATGTACTGTCGTGCTATTTTACACCCACGGGTTATACTGAATTCCATGGAATCCCCAAGAGTCAGCCGGATATGCCGGTGGCGAACACAGTACACACCAGAAGGAGGCCCCTCCATGAAGATGCCCGGCAAAGCAGCGCTCTGGAGCATCGCCTTAACGGCGGGCGTTTTGCTTTTCATTATCCTGATCCTCCCCGGTATCATCAGAAACATAACTGAAGATCAGATTGAAAAGGCGACCGGAAGGAAGGCTTCCATCTCCCACATTTCACTGAACCCCTTCACGCTAAGCGCCGAGGTGACCGGCTTCCGCCTGGCGGAAAAAGGCGGCTCAACAGCCTTTGCTTCTTTCAGCAGCGCCCGCGTCAAAATAAGTCCGGCATCCATCACGAGAAGGGCGCTGATCATCTCCAAGCTCAAAATTACATCCCCTTCCCTTCACCTGGTTCGCACCGCACCGAACACCTACAATTTTTCCGACCTTATCAGGAAGAAACCTGAGAAAGAAGGAGGGCTGCTGTTCTCTATCAATAACATTGAGATTGGAAACGGAGCCATTGACTTCCGGGATCAGGCCGCTGCCAAGCCAACCGACCATACGGTGCGGCGCATGAACCTGTCAGTTCCCTTCATCAGCAATATTCCCTATCTCTCCGACATTCATGTGGCGCCGAGGTTCAACGCTCTCATCAATGGCGCCCGGTTCGACGCAAGCGGAAAGCTCAGGCCCCTTGAAAAAACGGCGGAAACCTCTTTCATCGTAACCCTGCGGGACACGGATATCCCTTTTTACACAGCGTATCTTCCTTTTACGATCCCGATCACGGTGGAGTCCGGGAAGCTAACGACAACGGCCGAAGTCACCTATCGTGTCTCGTCCAAGGCAAAGCCCGAGGTGTCGGTAACCGGAGCCCTCGCTCTCAACAATCTGCTGGTAAAGGCACGGGGCGGCGGTCCGCTCCTTGCCCTCGGCATGGGCGCGGTGCAGATCAACCGGATGGATATCATGGGGCGAAGATTCGATGTTGCCTCCCTGGAGACAGTCGGCCTCGAATTCTATCCCCAGCGGGATGAAAAAGGGGTGTGGATATGGAATAAGCTCTTCCCAGGGAATGCGGCGTCCACTGAAAAGGCCGAAAAAACGGAAAAAGGAAAGAATTCCGTTCCGCTGGTTAAGATAGTGCGGGTCAGGAGCAGTGGCGGAAAAATTCACTTCCGTGATCGACTGCCGCCCGGGGGTTTCACGACCGATATTGAGTCACTCAACCTGAGCATGACCGGGTTCTCCACCGAACCGGGTAAGAAGGCGCCCTTTGAAGTTTCGCTCCACTCGTCCCGTGAGGAATCGGTTGCGCTGAAAGGTGACCTGACCATCGAACCCCTTACAATCACAGCACAATTGGACGCGAAGGGTATTGACCTGGGCGGATACTATCCCTACCTTGCCGATCAGCTTGCATCTCCCATTGCCGGCAGGCTGGACACCGCCACAGGCATAACCTTTACCAAGGAAGCGGGACTGTTGCTGGATGGTCTTACCCTGGCTGTACACGATCTAAAGGCTGATTTCGACAAGAAGGACGGCGCAAAACTTGCCATGCTCACCGTTACGGGCGGCAAGCTCAATTTTAATGATAAAATGGCTGAAGTGGAGTTGGTATCCCTTTCGGGAGGTACTATCCGCCTCTCCAGGGAAAAAGAAGGACGGTTATCCTATGAACGGCTTCTGCGACGGAAAGAAGTGTCGAAACAGGTCCGTGCAAAAAAA
>CAYSPF010000194.1:0-1204 GCA_964432775.1 uncultured Geobacter sp. | reverse complement strand
CCTCCCCGCTGAAACTGAAGGGAAGCGTTGACGTGAAAAGGATCCCCCTGCGGGACTTCGATGCCTATCTCCCGGACAACCTTGCCGTCTCCGTTGCCGGAGGGGCGCTGGATTCACGCCTGAGCTTCGACCTGTCGAAGCCGAAAGATGCCGTGTCCGGCACCTTTGGCGGCACACTGGGTGTCCGCTCCTTCTATTGCCTCGATACGAAAAACAATGAAGACCTGCTCAAGTGGGAAAGGCTGCAACTGAATGCAGTCCGGGGCGTTATCAGTCCCTTCAGCTTGAACATCGGTGATGTATCGCTCACCAACTACTTCTCACGGATCACCATCACCAAGGACGGGACCCTCAATCTTCAGAACCTGATGGTAGAAAAACCGGTTACGCCTTCAGGACCCGTGCAGCCTGGGCAAACCGCACAACCCGCCGCCCCCGGGACAAAGCCGAACATCCGGATCGGAACGGTCACCCTCCAGGGGGGGAAGATGGTGTTCAGCGATCAACACCTCCCCGCTCCTTTTACCACCACTTTTTATAACCTGGGCGGGAGGGTGAGCGGTCTGTCTTCCGATGAAAGCAAGGCCGCCGACGTGGATCTGCGAGGCAACCTGGAGAACCATTCACCCCTCTCTATCACCGGCTCCATCAACCCGCTCCGCAAGGATCTCTTCGTCAATCTGACGATAGACTTTTCCGACATCGAGCTTACTCCAACAACCCCCTATACCGGCACCTACCTGGGGTATGCCGTGGACAAGGGCAAACTCTCCCTCAAGCTGAAATACCACATCGAAAACAAACAGCTCACCTCGGAAAACAAGATATTCTTCGATCAACTCACCTTCGGCAAGAAAGTGGAAAGCGACAAGGCGACCGGTCTGCCGGTTCGCCTGGCAGTCGCGCTGCTGAAAGACCGGAAGGGAGAGATACACCTGGATCTCCCGGTCACCGGCAGGACGGACGACCCCAAGTTCAGCATCTGGGGCCTGGTGTTCCAGGTGCTGAAGAACCTTCTCGTCAAGGCTGCGACATCCCCCTTTGCTCTCATCCAGGCGGCATTCGGCGGCAAGGAGGACTTCAGCGTCGTAACCTTTTCTCCCGGATCGGCCCAACTCACCCCTCCCGAGCAGGAAAAACTCCTGACTCTGGCCAAGGCCATCCAGGACCGGCCGGGGCTGAACGTGGAGATAACGGGATACGT
>CAYSPF010000193.1:0-4088 GCA_964432775.1 uncultured Geobacter sp. | reverse complement strand
CGCGCAGGCCGAAGATGTTCAGGTGTTCACCCGATCGGTGTTCCGCGGATCCGGTATCGTTGAACCCGTACGCCTCGATGACCATGCCTTCCTTCACGCTATAGCTCGCATACCCCCCCACCAGGTTTCCCTTGACCCCGTCGGACCAGGGAGTCGCGTACCAGCCGCCGAGAAGGTCGACGGTCAGCGCCTCCACCGGCTTGATGCGCAGCCGGGCCGCATCGAAGGAGAGCCCCTGAAACCAGGAATTGTTCCCCAGGATGAATGTGCTGCCGTACACGAAATCCTGCCGGCCGACCTTCAGCGCAAGGAGGTCCGTACCGGGGAATCGTGCCTCCACGAAGCCCTGGTAGAGGGAGATCGTGCCCAGATACTGGCTGCCGCCGGTATAGCCGTACCCCTGCCCCTCCAGGTGAATATCCAGGTAATCGGTCGGGTGCCAGTAAGCATACGGCAGCACCTTGTAGACGAGCCGCGCTTCGGTATGACCCGGATTGTACGCCAGATCCGGGAAGCGGAAATTGCCCGCTCCTTCGCCCCTCAGGAAGCCCTTCACGCCCGCCTTGATCTCAAAGGGCGGCTCCTCGGGCTGGGCAAGGATCTTGTTGATTGCCTCGCGACGGGTGCGATACGCTTCCAGGAAAACAAGATACTCCTGCAAATCTCCATGGAGTCTGGCCATTTTCTCCAGGTCCTCCTTCGGAACAGCTTCAGGCCCTTCCTTGTCCGTCTTGTCGCACACCTTTTCGAGGATGGAGCACAGGACCCGCGCCAGTTCTTCTTTCGTGTAGGTCCTGCCGGAATCGGGAAGCCTCTCCGGCGACTCATATTTGGCGGCAAGTTCAGCCAATTCCCGGCATGACCAGTGCTCAGCAGGCACTCGATCCGGAATGCCGGAAGCGGTGTCCACCGCGCCTGACATATTCGGGAGAGCGAAAAGGAGCAGCGACGGGAGCAACAGAATCAGGGACCGCTTCACGGACCGGCCCGACAGACCGGCAGGCACTGCCCCTCCAATCCGGGTGAAAAGCATTGACAGCAGTATTCCCATATACCCTCCTGAATCGTAGGGGCGACCCGATGGGTCGCCCTGATGCGGGAACCACACATGATGCGGCAACCAAACCGAGGTGCCCCACAAACGATGCTATCCTGATTTCACGCCGCATTCATCTCTTCGTGCCGCAGATCGGGCATCCCTGCATGGAAAGGGGTCTCTCCAGCCGGCAATCGGCAAGAAGCTGATCATCCCGGAAGATATCCCGCGTGGGTCCGTCCGCTTTCACCACGCCTTCATGGAGCACGATGGTCCTTTCACAAAGGTCAAGAACCATGTCCAGGTCGTGGCTGGTAAAGATCTTCGTATGATGGAATTCCCGCAGAAGCCCCATCAGGCGGCGGCGGGCATGGGGATCGAGTCCACTGGTGGGCTCGTCCAGCACCAGGATGGAAGGTTCCATGGAGAGCACCGTGGCGATGGCAACGCGCCGCTTCTCTCCGCCCGAAAGGTGGTAGGGAGGCCTGTCCGCCAGGTGCGCGGCGCCTACCCGTTCCAGGGCATCAGCCACCCTCCGCTCCACCTCGTCGGCGGGGAGTCCCAGGTTGAGGGGACCGAATGCCACATCGTCGCGGACCGTGGGCAGAAAGAGCTGGTCGTCCGGTTCCTGGAAGACCATGCCGACGGTGCGCCGGATCTCCGGCAGGGTCGAGCGGGTGACCGGGAAATCGCCGACGCGCACCTCCCCTTCCGTGGGGGCCAGACAGCCGTTCAGGTGGAGGAGGAGGGTGGATTTTCCCGCCCCGTTGGCGCCGATGATCGCCACCGATTCACCGTGGGTGATGCGGAACGAGACGCCCCGCAGCGCCTCGGTGCCGTCCGGATAGACATGGCGCAGACCTTTGACCTCGACGATGTGATGGCTCATTCCGGAACTCCTGTGACAAGTGTACCCAGAATCCGTGGAATATTTTCCAGCCGGAACAGGAGAAAGAGCGCCGACCAGCCCAGGAGATAGAATGTTTCCCGCACGCCGAAACGGCATGCCCGGCGCAGATGGAATTCGCCGGTGAATCCCCGCGCGAGCATTGCCCGGTGGATCCGCTCGGCCCGCTCCCACGTGCGGAGCAGCAGGTGCCCGATCAGGGATCCGAAGTTTTTCATGCCCATACCCCGCGAGCCGAAGGTCCTCAGCTCCCGCGCCCGGGACATCCGTTTTCCCTCTTCCACCAGGACGAAGATATAGCGGTAGAGAAACAGAAGCTGCACGGCAAAGGTCCGGGGCATGCCGAGGCGTTCCAGCGCGGCGCAGATGGCGGGAAAGCCGGTGACCGTCAGCAGGATGAACGCCGCCGATACGGTAAGGGCGGCCCGGACGATGATGGATGCGCAGGAGATCCATCCGCCGCTGACGGCCAGCGGGCCCACGTGCAGCAGGATCTGCCGATCGAAGAGCGGATTGAATATTCCGATAATCACCGCGAACGGGAGAACGAGCATGGTCTTTCTGAGGAGAAACAGGGCAGGCAGATTGCCGAGGGCGATCAGGGCAGCGGGATAGAGAAAAAAGGGGAACAGGGCGGACAGCTCATATTTGCCGAAGGAGACGACCGAGACGATGAAGAAGATCGTCACGAGCACCTTTGCCCGGGGATCGAGGCGATGGACCGCGGTGTCACCCTCGGCCAGCCGGTCGAGAAGCCTGAAATCCAGGAATGTTCCGTCTATCGCAGCCATACCCCGTCCGTAAGAAGAGGGAGCGGGTTGAAACTCCTCTCCCTCCGGTGAAGATGCAACTACCGCGGCATATCCACGGCTCAGGCCGGCTGGTGACGCTTTCTGAGCAACAAGCCGACGGCAAAGGCAATGGCCAGGGTGATCATCGCACCGACAATCCCCGCAACGCTCGTTCCGAGACGGCCGTCAGAGGCGGCGGTTTTGCCGGCCTCTCGCCGCACAGCCGCTTCGGCAGGCTTTTGGAACGCATAGTCGGGCAGGAAAGCGGTCTTCCCCTGGAGTGAAGCAAGTGTATCATACACTCCCCTGGCCGGACCGGTCAGTTCCTCCTTGCCCGTCACCTTGGCGATTGCCCATTCCAGTCCGTCGGGATTCTCCGAAGCAAACCAGGAAAGGATCCCTCCCGTCAGCAGGGCGGCCACAAGAAAGGAGATCAGCACGCCGCGCAGCGGATGGTTGCCGATGGGCCGTGCCTGCAGGGCGCCCTCAAGGATTTCGGGCCGCGCCCGGTGAACGAACGACACCACCGCGACTGTCACGAACCCTTCAACCAGGCCAATGGCAAGGTGAATCGGCTGCATCAGGAGCAGGAAGGTGGAAAACGGCAGTTCCGAGATACCGGAAAAGTATGTCTGCAGGACAACGCAGAACGGCCCCAGTTGCAGACCGGCAACGGCGGAGAGTATGATTGCCAGTGACATCCGGCCCGGTGAGGAATTCCCGCCGATTATCTTCTTATAGATGAAAGGATACACGATAAAGGCAGGGATAAAACCCATGGTGAAGATATTGCATCCCAGTGCCAGCAGGCCGCCGTCGGCGAAGAACAGGGCCTGGACCACCAGTACCGATGCAATGGTGAGAAAGGCGGCATGGGGGCCGAGAAGTATCGTCAGCAGCAACCCTCCCCCCAGGTGACCGCTGGAGCCGGTTGCCGGGATGGTGAAATTGATCATCTGGGCGGCGAAGAGGAACGCGCCCAAAACCCCCATCAGCGGCGCCTTCTTTTCGTCCAGCTCGGAACGCACCTTTGCGGAACACCAGGCAATGGCGCCCGCGGAGACAGCCCACATGGTTCCCCCGACCGCGGGAGAGAGAAGCGCGTCAGCCATATGCACGGCAAAACCTCCTCATACCGGCTCCTCTGCCCGGAACCAGTAGTACGTTTTTGAATTTCGTAACACGCTACATATACGCTACTGAATATAGTGTGTCAACGATTTTAGTATAAGTAAAATATTTTACCAACTCTACAAAGCTTCTTTCCGCGGGAGGGAATCCGACTGATCGGCAAGCAGGATGCGCAACGACTAATCGCTTGACGGGCAGCATTGCTGACTCTATTCTTCCTCAA
>CAYSPF010000192.1:0-4097 GCA_964432775.1 uncultured Geobacter sp. | reverse complement strand
CATGGCATATTCACAGGACAACAGGCTGATAGCCATCGATACGCCGTTGGGAAAGGATGTCCTCCTGCTGGCGGGCTTTTCCGGTAGCGAGGGCATCTCGAACCTGTTTGGCTTCGAACTGGCGATGCTCTCGGAGAACCATGGAATCTCGTTCGAGGAGATCGTCGGCAAGAGCGTCACGGTGTCCGTAATTCTTTCTTCCGGTGACAAGCGTTTTTTCAACGGCATCATCTCCCGTTTCTCCCAGGGGCGCGGCGGCGACGAGAAGGGGGGAGACCCCCGTTTCTCGTCGTACCGGGCAACCATGGTTCCCTGGCTGTGGCTGCTGACACGGACCGCCGATTCCCGCATCTTCCAGAAACTCACCGTTCCCGATATCGTTGATAAAATCTTCAAGGACCTGGATTTTACCGACTACACCATGAAGCTCCAGGGGAACTATGAAAAGAGAGACTACTGCGTACAGTACCGGGAGACGGATTTAACCTTTGTCTCCCGCCTTCTGGAAGAGGAAGGCATCCACTACTTTTTCGAGCATGAAGACGGCAAGCACACGCTCGTCCTGGCCGACGCGCCTCAGGAGAACAAGCCCTGCCCCGGACAGCGGAGCGCCCGCTACCAGATAAGCGGGGACGGGTGGCTTGAAGAGGACGTGATCACCGGCTTGGAGATGACCCAGGAGATCCGTCCGCAAAAGTATGCGCTTAATGACTTCAACTTCGAGATACCGAACACCGATCTGAAGGTGAATGTTCCGAGCAGGAAGACGCTGGGGCCGGGTGAGCGGGAGATATACGACTATCCCGGCGCATATGCCAAGCGGAATGAGGGAGACCGGTACGTCAGGCTGCGGATGGAGGAAGAGGAGGCGCAAATCACCACCATCACCGGGGCGAGCACCTGCCGGGCCTTTACCAGCGGCTACCGTTTCACCCTTACTTCCTTTTACCGGAACGACATGAACAACAAGGAATATGTACTGACCTCTCTGGAACACCAGGTGAGCCAGGGGGGGGACGACGGCTCGAAACTCTCCTACGGCAACCGATTTACCTGCATCCCCTATGACGTGCCGTTCCGCCCGCCGAGCATTACGCCGAAACCGGTGGTGCGGGGCTCCCAGACCGCGATCGTGGTCGGCCCGTCCGGAGAGGAGATCTATACCGACAAGCATGCGCGGGTGAAGGTGCAGTTCCACTGGGACCGCGAAGGGAAAAAGAACGAGAACAGCTCGTGCTGGATCCGGGTGGGCCAGGTGTGGGCCGGGGAAGGGTGGGGCGCCATCCATATCCCCCGTATCGGCCAGGAGGTGATCGTCGATTTCCTGGAAGGGGATCCGGACCGGCCCATCGTCACCGGCCGCGTCTATAACGCGAGCCAGACCCCTCCCTACAAACTGCCGGACAACGCGACCCAGTCCGGGATCAAGTCGCGCAGCAGCAAAAACGGGACCGCGGATAATTACAACGAGATCCGCTTCGAGGACAAGAAGGGCTCGGAACAGATCCAGGTCCATGCGGAGAGGAACATGGACACCACCATCGAGAAGGACGAGACCCGCGACGTGGGCGGAGACCGGAAAACGCACGTGGCGGGCCATTTCACCGAGAACATCGACAGCGGAGAGACGCGCACGGTGAACTCCGGTTCCGAGGAGACCATCAACGCGGGTGCGAAGCAGACCATCAACGGCGGAATGACCCAGACCATCAACGCTGGAGAGACCCGCACGGTTACCGGCGGATTGACCGAATCCATTGTGGGAGGCGAGACCCGAACCGTTGCGGGGGGCCTCACCGAGACGATTACCGGCGCCCTCACCCAATCCGTCTCGGGCGGGATCACCATCACGACCCCCGCGGCCCTGACCATCAATGCCACGGGCGGGGTCACCGTCAATTCGCCCGCAGGCTATACCGTGGTTGCTCCCGGGGGTACCCGCACCATCGATTCGTGGTTTACCAAGATCGGCGGCAAGGACGAGGACCTGTTTTCGGTGCAGACCGCGATACTGACGATGCAGAATACGCTGGTCCTCAGCCTGTCCATGGCGATGCAGACCCTGAAGGTCGATATTACCGGTGTTGCCTTCGAACGCTGCGGCGTCAAGTCCGCCAACGAGCCGCTGACCTTCCAGCAGGCATCAACCAAGCTTAAGTCGGGCGCAATCGGACTCTATATGTACACGCAGACAATGATCATGTAATGCCGGAAGAGGGCGCCGACAGGTAATCATGAAGACGTTAAAACCGCAAAAACTCGGGATACTGACCCGCTGCTTCGAGTTCAAGCGCCGCTGTTATTTTGGTGTTTCCGTGCTGGCGTTTATCCCTCTCGGCGGGCGGGATGACCTGTTTTCCGAGGTGAGCATGTGGAAATTCGCCGCCTCGGAGCTTGGAGCGGATGCCGCGCTGGATGTGGCTATTCCGAAGGCAAAGGCCGAATTCCTCGTCACCGGCAGCGCCTTCGTGCCGGGAGGCGAGCCGCGGCCCGGATGTGCGGTGCGGGTGCGGCTCGGCGGCCGGGAGAAGACCCTTCACGTCTCCGGCGATCGGTACTGGAAAGGGGAATTTCCCAGCGACCCCGTGCCGTTCGTGAGCATGCCCCTGGACTGGGCGCATGCCTTCGGCGGTGAGGGATATGCCGCGAACCCCGTCGGCAGGGGGTTCGCTACCGACATGGTCAATACTGTCGCGGTCCGCCGGTTGCCGAACATTGACTATCCCAACCAGCGGGTTACCTCCCCCGACCAGTGCCCCGACCCGGCGGGATTCGGCCCGCTGGACTTTTCCCGGCCGCAGCGTTCCGCCAAGGCCGGAACACACGATGACCGCTGGTTGAAGGAGGATTTTCCGGGCTTTGCGCGGGATATCGACTGGACCATCTTCAACCTCGCCCCGCCCGACCAGTGGTTCGATGGGCCGTTACGGGGCGACGAACCGTACCGGTTGGAGAATCTGCACCCATCACTGCCGCTCCTGGAAGGGCGGCTGCCCGGGTTCACGGCTCGCTGTTTCGTGAACCGGCGAGATGGAGAGGCTGAAAAATTCGAGGAAATTCCGCTTCGCCTCTTCACTGTCTGGCTTTTTCCCCATGCGGAACGCGCAATCCTGATCTGCCAGGGCGCCTGCCAGGTGGCGGATGAAGACGCCGCCGATATCCTGCACCTGATTATCGGCGCTGAACGGCTGGATGAACCGAAATCCCCGGAGCATTACCGGGAGGTGATGAGGCTGCGACTGGACAAGGAAAAGGGCTGTCTCCATGCCCTGCGGGACGCCGACCTGCTGCCGGCGGGCCTGGAGGGTGTCGACGCCTCGCTGCTGGAGGACAAGGCGATGACGGAAGGGGAGGGACTCCTGCGGAAGAATCTCTATACGCGCGCCGTCCGGGAGGTGGAGAAGGCGCGGGCCGTGATTGTGGGGTACGGACTGGATCCCGACCTGCACGGACCGAAAGTGCCTCCCCCGGAAGAACCGTTGCCCGACCTGGAGCACCTGCCGGATTTCATGGAGAAGCTGGAGGCCGATGCGGAGACGCAGAGGAAGGACGCGGAGGAAGGGGCGGCCCGGAGCCTCCGGGAGGCGGAGAAGCTGTTCACCTCCATGGGTATGGACTTCACCGCGATTCGCCGGGAGATCTCAGGCCGGCCCGCCGGCCCGCCCGCTTTCAACGCACGGGAACAGCTTTCCGCCATGGAAGAGCTGTCGGAAAGGCTGCGGGTGCGGGGAATCGAAACACCGGAGGTGGATGAGTATCTCGCCGACGAGACCTTCCGAAACCGCCTGTTCGAAGGCGAGCGCAAGCTGAAGGAAGCCTACCGGATTACGGCTCACCATCAGGATCCGGCGCCGGCCATGGAAGAAGAACGAGCCCGGTCGGTACGCCGTTTCCTTCAAGACGCGCGCGCCGAAGGTCGGGACCTGTCCGGGATAGACCTGACCGGGGCGGACCTGTCCGGGATGGACCTGCACGGGGCCGTCTTCGAGGACGCATTTCTGGAAAGCGTGAACTTCGAAGGCGCAGACCTTACCGACTGCACTTTCCGGAATGCGGTGCTCGCCCATGCGAACCTGAAGGATGCCCGATTGAGCAAT
>CAYSPF010000191.1:0-4142 GCA_964432775.1 uncultured Geobacter sp. | reverse complement strand
CATCATCGGGCACCAGTTGGTGAAACCGGACTGAAACAGGTTCAGGCCGACGAAGGCGGTGAACCAGAGCCAGTTTATGTTGATCTTTACTGCCAGCACCACCGACAGCAGAATGAACGCACCGGCAATGATCCTCAGCAGTCTGTCAATGTACATAGCTTTTCCTCCTTGAAGCCCGATGCTACTTTTCCGTATCTCTAACGCTCACGCCGCGCCTGCCGCCCTCTTCTCCTTCAGAGACTCCACCAGGTAGTAGAGCACCGGTATCGTCACGCGCGACAGGGTGGTGGAGGCGATCTCGCCGCACATGAGGGCAATGGCCAGTCCCTGGAAGATGGGGTCGAAGACGATGACGAAACTGCCGACCACCACGGCCGCGCCGGTGAGGAGCATGGGACGGAAGCGGACCGCGCCCGCCTCGATGATCGCCTGGTCCAGGGGGAGCCCCTCGCGCCGCTTCAGCTCGGCGAAGTCGATGAGGATGATGGAATTGCGGACGATGATTCCGGCAAGGGCGATGAAGCCGATCATGCTGGTGGCGGTGAAGAAGGCGCCGAACAGGGCGTGCCCCGGCAGGATGCCGATCAGGGTCAGGGGGATGGGCGCCATGATCACCAGCGGCGTGGTGAAGCTGCGGAACCAAGCCACCACCAGCACGTAGATGAGGACCATCACCGCACCGAAGGCGATCCCCAGGTCGCGGAACACCTCGTAGGAGATGTGCCATTCGCCGTCCCACTTGATTGCGGGCCGCTCCTCGCTCCACGGCTGCCGGGACGCCAGCTGTTCGATCCGGTAGCCGCCGGGAAGCTTGATCTTGTCGATCTCCTTGCCCATTTTCAGGATGGCGTAGACCGGGGCCTCGATCTCGCCGGCCACGTCACCGATCACATACACGGTATTTTTCAGATTCTTGCGATAGATGCTCTTGTTTTCCAGCCCCCGACTGACGCGGACCAGCTGGGAAAGGGGGATATTTCCGCCCGGCGACGGGACGCTGACGGCGGAAAGCGCCTCGATGGAGCTTCTCCCTGCCACGGGAAGGCGCACGTTGACGAACACCGGCTCCTTTTCCTTCGGCAGGTGCATGATCCCCGCATCCATCCCCTCCAGGGCGACCCGCAGCGTTTTCACCACGTCGTCGGTGGAGACACCGGACAGGGCCGCCTTTTCCCGATCCACGGCAAAGGTATAGAGGGTCTGGTCATCCTCCAGGTACCAGTCCACATCCACCACGCCGGGGGTCCTGGTGAATATGTCTTTAATCTGCCTCGCGATATCGATGCGGGTCTTCTGGTCGGGTCCGTAGACCTCCGCCACCAGGGTGGAAAGCACCGGCGGCCCGGGCGGGATCTCCGCCACCTTGATGCGCGCTCCGTGGCGGTCGGCAATCTTTTTCAGCACCGGCCGGATCCGTTTGGCGATGTCGTGTGACTGGTCGGAACGCTCGGACTTGCCCACCAGGTTGACCTGGATGTCGGCCAGGTTCGCCCCGCGCCGAAGGTAGTAGTGGCGCACCAGGCCGTTGAAGTTGAAGGGAGCGCTGGTACCGATATAGGTCTGAAAATCGGTTACCTCGGGAACCGCGCGCAGGGCATCCCCCATCTCCGACACCAGCCGGGCCGTTTCCTCAAGTGCTGTGCCGCTCGGGGCATCAACTATCACCTGGAGTTCGCTCTTGTTGTCAAAGGGGAGCATCTTCACCGTGACGATTTTGAGAAACAGCAGGCTCACCGCAATCAGGAGAAGCGCCACAACTCCGGCAAGGAAAGCGCTGCGGATCTTCCGGTCGTGGAGTAGCTTGCCCATGACGGCACGGTAGAAGCGGGTAAGGCGCGACTCCTCGGCAGGCGCATCGCCGCCGAAATGGGACTCGCCCCTCATCAGGCGGTAGGCGAAGTAGGGGGTAACGGTGAGGGCGATGAGGAGGGAAAAGAGCATGGCCATGCTCGCCCCCACCGGAATCGGCCGCATGTAGGGTCCCATCAGACCCCCCACGAAGCCCATGGGGAGAATGGAGGCGATGACAGCGAAGGTGGCGAGCACCGTGGGATTGCCTATCTCGTCCACCGCCAGGACCGCCGCCTCCAGGGGATTGAAGCGGGTGGTGGTGAAGTAGCGGTGGATGTTCTCCACCACCACGATGGCGTCGTCAACCAGGATGCCGATTGAGAAGATCAGGGCGAACAGGGTAATCCGGTTCAGGGTATAGCCGAGCAACGAAAAGGCGAGCAGGGTGAGGGCCAGGGTGACGGGAATGGCGATGGCGGCAACGGCCCCGGCACGCCACCCCATGAAAAGGGCGATGAGGATCGTCACCGAAATGGCCGCCAGGAACATGTGGAACAGCAGTTCGTTGTTCTTCTCCCGCGCGGTCTCGCCGTAGTTGCGGGTCACCGTCACCTGTACATCCGCCGGGATCAGCTTCCCCTTCAGGGATTCAACCCGCTTCAGCAGGTCCTCCGCCACCCAGGTGGCATTGGCCCCTTTCCGCTTCGCCACGGAAACGGTGACCGCCGGATAATTCGTCCAGCGTTCCCCGGTAACCCCCTTTTTCGCGGCAGCGGCCCCGAGGCCGAAAAACACGTACTGATCCGGCTCTTCGGGTCCGTCACGAATGTCGGCCACATCCGCAAGATAGACGGGGCGGCCGTCATGGACGCTTACCACCAGGCGCTTCACCGACTCCGCATCCCCGAGGAAATCGCCGCCCGCCACCAGGAAGTCGCGGTTGTCTCCCGGGAAGTCACCCGTGCGGAGCGATACGTTCCCCTTCTGCAGGGCGCCGACCACCTGGAGCGGCGACATCCCGCGGGCGGCAAGCCTGCCGGAATCGAGCCGAACCTTCAACTGCCGCCGCAGCCCACCCGTTATGGCGGTCTCGGCAACGCTGTCGCTCTTCTTCAGCTCGTCGCACAGTTCGCGGGCGACACGGCGCAGGGTATACCAGTCGTAGCGTTCCGACCAGAGGGTCAGGGTCAGGATCGGCACGTCATCGATGGATTTCGGCGCCACCAGCGGCTCACCGGCGCCGGGCGGGAGCAACGCCCGGTTGCTCATCACCTTGTTGTAGAGCTTGACCAGGGATTTCTCCAGGTCCTCGCCCACCAGGAAGCGGACGGTGATGATCCCCATGCCCGGCCTGCTCATGGAATAGACGTACTCGACCCCCTTGATCTCCCACATCTTCCCCTCAAGGGGCTTCACTACACGCTCCTCCACCTCCTTGGGTGTCGAGCCGGGCAGGGGGAGATAGATGTCGACCATGGGCACGACGATCTGGGGCTCCTCTTCCCGCGGTGTCACCAGAACCGCGTACAGGCCGAGGAGGAGCGAGGCCGCTACAATGAGTGGCGTAAGCTTCGAATCGATAAAGGCGCGGGCGATTCTGCCGGCGATGCCGAGCTTGTCCATTACTCCACCTTTGCCCCGTCGGTGACTTTCTCCATGCCGCTCACCACAATCCGTTCCCCTTCCGAGAGACCGGCGAGAATCTCAATCCGATCCGCAAGGACGGCGCCGGGCTTCACCAGCCGCATCCTGGCGATGTTCCGGCTGTCGACCACCCAGACAAAGGTCAGCTGCCCTCGCTCCACAAGAGCGGTTTTCGGCGCCGTCACCCCCCGCTTTTCTCCCACCGGAAACAGCGCCCGGCCGAAGCTTCCCGACCTGCCCCCCGTTGACGGGATATCCAGCTTGACCGTGAATGTCCGGCTGAGGGGATCCACCTTCGGCACTATCTCCACCACCCTGCCGACAGCGCCGGCCGGTACACCGTCAAGGGAGACCGGAACGGAGGCGCCCATGGCAACCTTTCCCTGCAGTGACTCGGGAACCGCAACCTCGAGACGGTAGCGCCCCTCCTCTTCAACGGTCATCAGCGGCATGCCGGGAAAGACCGTGGCGCCCGGGTCAACTGATTTCGCCGTGACAACGCCGCTGACGGGAGCGACGATCCGGGTGTAGCCGGCCACCGCGGAAGCGGCCCGCGCCGTCTCCCGCGCCCGCGCCAGCCCCTGGTTTGCCACATCCCGCTCGGCCCGCCGGGTGTCCAGCTCCTGGCGGGTGACGGCCTGCTCTTCGTAAAGCTTTGCGAACCTTTCGTACGTTACGTCGGCCAGCTTCTTGCGGGCCCGGGCCTC
>CAYSPF010000190.1:0-4143 GCA_964432775.1 uncultured Geobacter sp. | reverse complement strand
TGGTAGTGGGCAACCAGTGCACCAAGCCACGTTCGGCGCCGGTATATCCGGAATTTTCGTGCAAGTGGCTGGAAGCGGAACTGGACCGGCTGGAGAAGCGGACCGGCGACGTCTTCCTCATTTCCGAAGACAAGAAGAAGACCCTTCGGGAGATGTTCCCCTACTGGGACAAGAAGACCTCCAACGAACTGGCAACATCGCTCATGACTGCCGACGCTCTGACGGCCCAGGGGGCCGGTGTCTTCACCGTGGGCAACTACTACTTCAACGGCGTCGGCCACATCTCCGTCGATTACGCCAAGGTTTTGGCCAACGGCCTGAACGGCGTCATCGCCGAAGCCAAAGCCGAACTGGCCCGGCTGGACATCGCCAACCCCGACGACCTCAGGAAGATGCACTTCCTGAACGCCGTCATCATCTCCAACGAAGCGGTCATCGCCTTTGCCGGCCGGTTTGCCGCGGAAGCCGACAAACTGGCAGCAAAAGAACAGAATGCGCAGCGCAAGGCCGAGCTTCTGGAAATAGCCCGCATCTGCCGCAAGGTTCCGGCGCAACCCGCCGCATCGTTTTGGGAAGCGGTCCAGTCCTTCTGGTTCATCCAGCTGGTTCTGCAACTCGAATCCAACGGCCACTCCATCTCTCCCATGCGCTTCGACCAGTACATGTATCCCTACCTGCAGATGGACAGCGCCATCAGCGTTGAAGAAGCCCAGGAGCTGCTCGACCTTCTCTACATCAAGTTCAGCGAGATCAACAAGGTGCGCGACGAAGGCTCCACCAAGGCCTTCGGCGGCTATCCCATGTTCCAGAACCTGATCATCGGCGGTGTCGACCGTGAAGGCGAGGACGCCACCAACGACCTTTCGTTCATGTGCCTCCAGGCGACGGCCAACACCAAGCTCTACCAGCCATCCATCTCCATCCGCATCCACAGCAACACCCCGGCCGAACTGTACCGCAAGGCCGCCGAAGTGAGCCGTCTCGGCCTCGGCATGCCCGCCTACTACAACGACCGGTTCATCATCCCCGCGCTTCTGAGCCGCGGTCTCACCCGCGAAGACGCCCGCGACTACGGTATCATCGGCTGCGTCGAGCCCCAGGTGGCCGGTAAGACCGAAGGGTGGCACGACGCCGCATTCTTCAACATGGCCAAGGTCCTGGAACTGGCGCTCAACAACGGAGTCGATGCCCTCACCGGCACGCAGCTCGGTCCCGAGACCGGCGACCTCGCTTCCTTCGCCTCCTTTGGCGACGTCATGAAGGCGTACACAACGCAGATGGAATACTTCGTCAAGCTGCTGGTCGTCTCCGACAACGCGGTGGACATCGCCCACGGCCAACGCACGCCGCTGCCGTTCCTCTCTTCCCTGGTGGACGACTGCATGGCCAAGGGGAAATCGCTCCAGGAAGGCGGAGCGCACTACAACTTCACCGGTCCCCAGGGAGTGGGCGTCGGCAACGTCGGCGACTCGCTGGCGGCCATCAAGAAACTGGTATTCGACGACAAGGCAATAACCCTTGCCGATCTCAAGAAAGGTCTTGCCACCGACTTCGCGGGCGTGGAGATGGAAAGCATGCGCCAGATGCTCTTGAACCGCGCGCCCAAGTACGGCAACGACAACGAGTACGCCGACATGATAGCGCACGAGGGTGCTCTTATTTACTGCCGGGAAGTGGAGAAATACACCAACCCGCGCGGCGGGAAATTCCAGCCGGGCCTCTACCCGGTATCCGCGAACGTTCCTCTCGGCACGGTGGTCGGAGCAACCGCGGACGGGCGCAAAAGCGGCGCCGCGCTGGCCGACGGCGTCTCCCCGGTATCCGGCGTCGACCAGTCAGGCCCGACGGCATCGGTGAAATCGGTAGCGCGTCTCGACCACGTCATCGCCTCCAACGGCACCCTTCTGAACATGAAGTTCCACCCGAGCGCCCTGAAGGACGACCGGGGGATCCGAAATCTGGTCGGCGTCACCGAGACCTTCTTCAACGGCGGCGGTACCCACATCCAGTATAACGTGGTAAGCCGCGACACGCTGCTGGACGCGCAGAAGAACCCGGACAACTACCAGGGGATGGTGGTGCGCGTAGCCGGTTACAGCGCCTTCTTCACCTCCCTGGACAAGGCCATCCAGGACGATATCATCGCCCGTACCGAACAGGTGTTTTGACGAAACACAGGTGACAACCCCGGGGGGCCGGCATTTGTCCGGTGCGGCTCCCCGGAATCCGTCAGTAGTAGACTGATGGAGAGTATCGGACTCTTACATCAAAGGAGATGATACAATGAATACTTTTCTGGCTGAAACCATAGGGATGGCTATCCTGATTCTTCTCGGCTGCGGCAGTGTCGCGCAGGTGTTGCTGAAGGATTCAAAAGGTTCGACCGGTGTCCTGTCGTCGGGCTCCGGATGGCTGGTTATCGCTTTCGGGTGGGGTTTTGCGGTAACTTTCGGTGTGTACGCCGTTGCCTGGGCGAGCGGCGCCCACCTCAACCCGGCGGTAACGATTGCGCTCGCAATACTCGGTAAAGTCCCCATGGAAAAGGTGCCTCTCTACTTCGGCGGTCAGATGTTCGGCGCAATGATTGGCGCGACACTTACCTGGCTGGCGTATCTTCCCCACTGGAAAGCGACGCAGGATCCCGGCTTGAAGCTGGCCGTCTTCTCAACGGGCCCCGGCATCCGCAATATGGCCGGTAACGTAATCTGCGAGATCATCGGCACCGTCATGCTGGTGCTCGGCATTCTTTTCCTTATCGATCCGAATGTCCAGAAAGCTACTCCCCTCGCCGGGCTCACTCCGCTGGTAATCGGGTTTCTCGTTACCGCTTGCGGATTGTCCCTTGGCGGGCCCACCGGGTTCGCGATTAATCCCGCGCGAGATCTTGGTCCGAGGATCGCGCACGCCCTCCTTCCCATCGCAGGCAAGGGTAGTTCGGACTGGGGATATGCCATGGTGCCGGTAATCGGCCCCTGCATCGGCGGCGTGATAGCAGCCTTCCTCTATCAGGCATGCTGGCTGTAGCAGCCGACTGACTCACGGGCAGGTATCTGTGCCCTTGAAAAGGGCGAGGACGACCTCCTCCCCGTCTCTCGCCCTTTCCTGTACCTGCCATGACAGTGAGAAACGCTGAGCCGCAAGAACGTAGTACTCACGTACCAAGCCAAGGAGAAACGCAATGAGTTGGGCACATGAATATCTGCTCTATAATCCCGATGCAGGAAAGCGAAGGGAACAGACCGGTCTTGTCAGCGATTTCCAGCGGTTTTCCATCCATGACGGTCCGGGAATCCGCACCATCGTCTTTCTGAAGGGGTGCCCGCTGCGCTGCGCCTGGTGCGCCAACCCGGAAACCGTAGATCCCCGTCCGGAGATAATGCTCATCCCGCGCAACTGCATCGGCTGCGGCAGGTGCTACGAGGTATGTCCCACCAATTGCTTCAGCGAATCAGAGGAGGGTCGCATTTCCTCAATCGACCGTGACAGGTGCCTCCTGCCGGAATGCGGCACATGCCAGCACGTATGTTACGCAAACGCCATCAACATCAGCGGGCGTTACCTCACGGTCGCGGAGATTATGGACGTGGTGATGCGGGACCGTGAGTTCTACGATCGAACCGGGGGAGGGGTAACCTTTTCCGGGGGTGAACCGTTTGCTCAACCGGGTTTTCTCCTTGAACTGGCGCGTACGGCAAAGACGCTGAAACTGCATACCGCGGTCGAAACATGCGGTCACGTAAACTGGAATATGCTCAGCACAGTACTGGGGTATCTGGATTACGTGCTCTACGATCTGAAGCATATGGACCCGGACAGGCATCTCCAGGGAACCGGCGTCGGCAATCAGGTCATTCTGGAAAACCTGAAGCGCATTGCCGCAACCGGTAAACCCATTCGCGTCAGGCTGCCGCTGATACCCGGTTTCAACGACTCCGAGAAAAACATACGCGCAACCGCGGACTTTATTGCCGGCTTTTCCAATCTGGAGGCGCTGGACATTCTTCCCTATCACCGCATGGGTGAACCCAAGTGGGGTCAACTGCACCAGGAGTACCGACTCCACGGTGTGACGCCTCCGGACAAGGACCGGGTATACGAACTGGCCGACATCGCACGGACGTACGGCATCGAAGTAACCGTGGG
>CAYSPF010000189.1:0-4169 GCA_964432775.1 uncultured Geobacter sp. | reverse complement strand
GCCGGAGCGCCCATAGAGATCCCGGGCTTCAATGAAAATCCGACAGGGAAATTCAGAAGTCACTCATGGAGCGGCTATTTCGAGACAGGGTACAAGATGCGGTTCGATCCCTTCGAGGTGACGCCGTTTGCCGGGTTGCAGTTCGGATCGCTGAGCACGAACGGATTCACCGAGACCAATCAGGGGGCGCAGAGCGACATCGGACTCTCGTATGCTGCGCGTACCATCAGCTCGTTGCCGATACTACTCGGTCTGCAGGTGAAGGCCAAACACGATCTGGGCGCCGAAACCGTCCTGTCCGGCTGGCTGCGCGCTGCCTGGAAGCACGAATTCGATCCCGAGAGATCAACGGAGAGTTCGTTCATTGCGGCGCCCGGGTTCAATTTCGTAATCCAGGGCGCCCAACCGCCCACTGACTCCTTGCGCGGCGGTGTCGGCGTGAACCTGTCGTTCGGCGCCGTTGGGTCGCTGTTCGCGAATTTCGACTGCGACTACGCGCCGACGGGGTACAGTTATACCGGCATGGGCGGCCTGCGCATCGCCTGGTGACGTGACCGGAGCATGGTGTGGGCGCGTGCACTGCAACCGCAGCCTATGGGGGTCTTGACAACTTGATTCAGACAAGTAACGCCGAAGTTGCTCCATTTTCTCATCAATCAGATCGCGAAAACGGGGGTGTAACTTGTTGTAAACTGTCGCGAAAAAAAGGCGAAGTAGCGCCCGCCCTCCGGGGCGGGTGAGGATTGAAACGAGAGGCTCTACGGGGGCAAGGAAACCCGGTGGACCTGCCCGATACCTATTGCGTATGTTCTCATATTCACTGTTTGCCGTTCGGTACATCTCATGCTATACAGTCTGTACGCAACCAGCGACCCGGCCCTTTATTCATTACTTCTCCATGGCTTCAATGTAACGGAAAGGCAGGTAGTCCCATGAAAAAAAAGAAGGAAATAACACGCAGGGAATTTCTCGGAATTCCACCAAAATTTCTCGCTTTCACCGCACTCTCCGGGGTTATCGGGACACTCACCGCCTGCTCTTCCGATTCATCCAATCCTCAGACGAAGAATCCGAACATTTTGTTGATCATGGTGGATCAAATGCAGACTCCGCCGGAGGGATACGGACCCACTGAGGGTGCGGCGAAGGGATTGAAGGAGATTCTCGGTTTTCAACCGCTTTCTCCCGAAAATGCATACGCCCGGTTCTTTCCCGGCCTCTTGCGATTACGGCAAAACGCCGTTGTCCTGAGAAAACACTATACCGCCTCCGCCGCCTGCGTGCCGAGCAGGACCTGCATCATGACCGGTCACTATCCGAATGTAACCGGTGTCGACCAGACGGACGGGATATACAAGTCCGCCGACGATGTGCCGTTTCTTGACCCCGCCGGCGTGCCGACAATCGGCGACTGGTTCCGTTCCGTCGGGTATACCACCCATTATTTCGGTAAATGGCACGTATCGGAAGCCGAAGGGCCTGATTATCTCGAACCCTGGGGCTTTTCCGAGTGGGAGAAGTCATATCCCGAACCCCATGGCGGAACCGCGGACAATAACGGGGCATTTCGCGACGTCCAATTCGCCGACAACGTCGTGGACTTTCTTGCAAAAAAGGGAAAGGACACCTCCTCTGCCCCGTGGTTTGCCGTAGGCTCGCTGGTAAATCCCCATGACTGCAGCGCCTGGCCCACAAACTGGCAGACGCCCACCGGCACCGGCGTTGTTCCCTGGACCGATTATCCGCCGCCGCCGCCGATTCCGGCCAAGGGCGACACAAGCCGCCCGGGCGGCTTCCAGGATCCCAAGGTCCAGGTGGACCTGAACCCGGACGGTTTCCCTCAGGAAAACAGCTCTCTGCCGCCAACCTATGCCGAGTCCCTCGACGACAAGCCGCACTGTCAGAAAGACTATGCCCTCAAGTGGGGACTCGCCATGGAAACGAACGTTAATTTCAGCTTCATTTCTGGCGGGCTGGATTACCGATCCCCTCTCCCCTTTCAACTCCAGGGGGAATACGCGGAGGAGTGGTCCCTGAAGTACAACCAGTTCTACTTCTATTGCCAGTATCTTGCGGATCTGCAGCTCCGCCGGATGTTGCAGGCCCTTGATGACAATCGCCTTACCGATACTACGATTGTTGTTTTCCTGTCCGATCATGGCGATATGACGGGAGCGCACGGCGGCATGATTCAGAAGTGGCACAACGCGTACGAAGAAGCCATACGGGTGCCGATGGTCGTATCTTCCCCCCTTGTGAACAAAAACAAACGGAAAATGAGGGAAATCCTTCACCCCACAAGCTCGATCGATTTTGCACCGACGGTGTTGGGGCTTGCCGGGTTTGATGAAGAAAAGGTCAGGGGCGTAATGAAAACCGTTCACGGCGCATCAGTGGTGAAACCTTTTGCCGGCGCCGACCTGTCGTCCCATATGAAAGGCGAAAGCACCGGCGACATCCTCGGGCCTGACGGAAAACCGCGAAGCGGCGTTTTCTTCATGAGCAATGACATGATAACCGAACTCGGGACGATTAATCCGGGCGATACGAAAAAGGCCTGTTACCAGGCATTCCTGAAAAATGTCGATGCGCGGATCCACGCCGGGCTTGACCTGGCGCCCGGAACGGTTCGGCAGCCCAATAACGTTAGGGCGCTGTGCACCGGAGACTGGAAGATCGTTCGCTATGTCGACATCAACGAAGTCGAACCGGATGAATGGGAACTGTACTGCCTGAAAACGGATCCCATTGAACAGACCAATCTGGTTGATTTCAGGACCGGCGAGGTGCGGGACGACGTGACGGTGCCCGGCATGACAAAAGACGAGCTGAGGCGGAAAAACAGGCAGCTGAGAACGGACCTTGCCGAACAGGAAGCTTCCGTGTTCGGCACATCCGTCTGAACGTTCCCGAAGGGGTATAGATATTCGCCCAATGGCCGACACAAAAAAGAAGACCGACAGGAACGCCTCCGCTCTCCATGGTCCCGCGCACCAGGGCTTTTCCCTTATGGCAAAACCCGCCGGACCCGGCTGCAATCTCCGGTGCGACTATTGTTTTTATCGTGAGAAAGAAACCTTTTTCCCCGAGAACAAGATGTTCCGCATGTCTGATGAAGTTCTTGAGGCCTACACCAGAGAATATATCGAGTCCCAGCCCGGACCGGCCGTCACATTTGACTGGCAGGGTGGAGAACCTACGCTGCTGGGGGTCGATTTTTTTCAGCGGGCGCTGGAGTTGCAGAAGAGGTACGGCAGGGGAAAACAGATTTCAAATACACTTCAGACGAATGGAACGCTTCTCGACGAGGCATGGTGCGTCTTTCTCTCAAGGAACAGATTCCTGGTCGGTCTGAGCATGGATGGTCCCGAGGCGGTTCATGACGTCTACCGGAGGGATGAGCACGGAAGACCGACCCTCGCCGGAGTTCTCCGTTCGTTCCGCATGATGCGGAGTCACGGCGTGGAAGTAAACGTGCTTGCCACCGTGAACAGCGAGAGCTCACGGCATCCACTGGAAGTGTATCGGTTTTTCAGACAGCATGGTGTGCAGTTTATCCAGTTTATCCCCATCATTGAAAGGGCGGCCGATTCCGGATCCGAAAACCCGGGACTCTCTCTTGCCGCTCCACCGTCTCTCACCAATGAAGAGAAGTCGACCACCCCGACACCCTGGAGTGTCGAGCCGGAACACTACGGCGAATTCCTCATCCAGGTTTTCAAAGAGTGGATACGGAATGATGTCGGCACGGTCTTCGTGATGAATTTCGAATGGACCCTTGCTGCCCTGGCAGGGGTAGGGCCGGGTGTCTGCTATCTCTCTCCCCGGTGCGGGAATAGCCTTATCCTGGAGTACAACGGCGACATTTTTTCCTGCGATCATTTCATGTACCCTGCATACCGCCTCGGAAACATACGTGAAGGCGGGTTGAAAAAAATGGTCCGTTCAACGAAACAGAACACATTCGGCGCCTCAAAAGAAACGACCCTTCCCGGACAGTGCCGCGGTTGCGATTACCTTTTTGCCTGCCGCGGCGGATGCCCGAAACACCGCTTCGCCACGTCTCCCGAAGGAGAACCCGGATTGCATTACCTCTGCGAAGGATTCAAAAAGTTCTATGATTACGTCAATCCTTCCATGAAACAGATGGTTGGGCTTATCCGGAAGGG
>CAYSPF010000188.1:0-4202 GCA_964432775.1 uncultured Geobacter sp. | reverse complement strand
GGCTGACAGGCTTCATCCACCTCCGGCCGGATCTTGCCGTACCGCTTCTCTGGGTGATCCTGATCTCCGGTTGTATTGGAAGCCATATGCCGCGCAGCTATCGCCATTGGTCGGTTCTCTACCGGAGGGAAGTCGATTAACGCCGGGTGGATGAAAAGCCGCCCCGTCCGGGCGTCCGCGATGCGCGGCGCATGGGCATTCATCGCTCTGCTCCTGCTGTGCGCCTTTTCCGCGGTCACCGCAGATGCATCGGGTTCGCCCCGCTACGCTGTGGCCACCTCCTCCACCCCGGTCCTGAATACACCCAATTTCAGGTCGATTTTTGGTGGAAAAGACGGAAAGACATTGGCCACGGACTCGTGCGGCCAGATCCGGGCGATGGAATTCATTGCCCTCCCCGGCACACCCTTCCGCATTGAAGCCGTACTCGACGGCCCGGAATATCCCGTCTACCGGGTCATGACCGACGACTACCCCTACCCTTCCCGCACCGGCTACTACATCGACAGCCGCTTTATCGGCACGTCGAAAACTCCTGTCCAGCCTCGACCGCGCAAACTCCCCAGCCGGAATACGATCCTCGCTCGACTTTCCTCAGCAGAGGGAACAGCCTACGTCTGGGGAGGCAACAGGCGTGACGGGGTCACGGACATGATTGCATTCTTTCCTCCCCCGTCCGGGCATCGTCTCGAAACCCTCACACGCGACCGCTGGACCCTGCGCGGCCTCGACTGCTCGGGTCTCCTCTACGAGGCCACCGACGGGTACACGCCGAGGAACACCTCCGCCCTAGTGGACTACGGCGCTCCCGTCCCCATAGCGGGCCTGGACGAAGCACGGATGGCGGAGCGGTTGCGTCCGCTGGACCTGATCGTCTGGAAGGGACACGTGATGATAGTCTATGACCGGAAGAGGATTATCGAAAGCAGGCTGGACTGCGGCGGGAAAAATGACGGGGTGGCGTTTCGCGGGCTGCGGGAAACGCTGCGGGAGCTCCTCCAATCGAGAAGCCCCCTGGATTCCTGGACAGATGCGAAAGTGAACGGGAAAAAAGGTTTCGTTATCAGACGGTGGTACCCGGCCGACAGCGCCGCTCCTTCACGGAAGTGACTCCGAAGAGAATCGCGCTGTCAGCGGTTTACCACGTCATGCACGCCGCATTCAGGACCCCGGCCGCGGTGGAGAATACGGCGACCACAATGGCCGGACCCATGCGGTCTTCGGCAATGTCGCGGACCAGTCCCGGCAGACAGACCTTGAGGACCAGGAAGACTATCACCTGAACCACCAGGGCCACCAGTGCCCAGAGGGCCATGTCCAGAAAGCTCACGCTGTGCGTGATGGCGCCGGCCAGGGGCAGCACGAAACCGATCACCGCGCCGCCGAAGCTTATGGCCGGAGCGGTCTTTCCCTCCTTGACAAGGCTCAGTTCCGCATAGGGCGTCACCCGCAGGTAGACGACACAGAACAGACCGAGCAGGACCACTGAAGCGCCGAAATAGCCGAAAAAAGCTCCGAGACCCGAAAAAGATTCCAAAACAGTTGGTTGCATTTATCCCTCCTCGAAAAAATGTGGCACGAACCTGCTGGCGTTGGTGGTAATGGGGCCGGTGTCCTCCCGGATCCCGATCCCCGCCGCTTTGCCGCCGATGACCCAGGAGCCGATGACCGCATGGTTGCCGTCAAAGCGGGGAAGCGGAGCATAGGCCTGGTAGATCCATCCTTCTTCTCCGTAGGTTCCCGGATTCTCGATAGTACTCCCCTTCGTGCAGATGGTGACATTCCCCCCTTCCCGGGAGAGGAGCGGCTTTTTCACGAAATCGCCGGTGACGCCCTCCCTGTCAAAAGAAGCGGGAAGCAGAAACGGATGCCCGGGGAACATCTCCCACAGCAGCGGCAGGATCCCTTTGTTGCTGAGAATCATCTTCCAGGCCGGTTCAATGATCCGGGGGGAAGAAGACAGGAGGTTCGGGCCGAATTCCTCCCGCACCATCCACTCCCAGGGATAGAGCTTGAACATGGTGTCGATGGGCGAATCCTCCAGGTCCACGAAACAGGAGCGTGAGCGGTTCCAGCCGATCTCCTCGACAAAGATGAACCGTGCGTCCACACCGCCCTGCATGGCGGTGTCCATGAGATACTCCACGTTCCCCAGGTCCTCGGCATTGTCGTCAACGCAGGCGAAGTAGGCCGTGGTGGAGTGAAGATCGGGCCGACCTTGCCAGAATTCGATGAGTTTCTCGTGGATGGAGTTGAACTGGTCGGCGCGGGGGAACACGTCCTGTAGCCAGAACCACTGGATGACGCTCGCCTCCAGGAGAGCGGTCGGTGTGTCGGCGTTGTATTCCAGGAGCTTCGGGGGACCGATTCCGTCGTAGACCAAGTCAAACCGGCCGTAGAGGGACGGTTCGGCGGCCTCCCACGAGCGGGTCACCAGCGGTACGAAGTCGCGGGGTATCCGGAGGCGATCGAACAGATCCCGGCGAACGACCTGCTCCACCGCGGCCAGGCTCAGGCGCTGGAGCTCCACCGTGGCATCATCGAGCGCGTCTATTTCCCGGGAGGTGAAACGGTAGCAGGCGGATTCGTCCCAGTAGGTGTTGCCCTCGATGGTATGGTACGCCATTCCCTGTGACTCAACGAGTCGGTGCCAGTTCTCACGTGGCTGCATGGCCAGCCGTTCCATGGCTACCCCCCGAATGACGAGTGGAAACTCCCGGATTTCCCGAATCCGCCGCGGGAAACTGAAACGGAGCTTATGGAGCGTGTCCCGTGATAGCCGCTTCCGCTCCAGCGGGGCCCGTACCAGTACCCGGTATGGAAGTGTGAACTGCCGCGGGGCGCCTCCTCGCATCCCTTGCCGTCGCCCCAGTCATCGATACAGTCCTGCCTGGTGCGGTAGACGCTGCGCTTGCCGTCGTCGCCGCACGACGAGAGCGCCATCAGGCCGACCAGCACCAGGGTAATCTGGAGAGTGGATCTCCTGCGCATTATGCTGCTCCTTTCCACGCTGTATGCGAATAAAGATTCATACCGAAAGACCTGCCATACGATTAGGCCCCACGGTGATGACCCGATCCCCTTCCTGCACCGTGAAGTCCGCCGGAGGATTGATCCTGGTCCCGTCAGCGCGGATCACCCCCAGCGCCAGGTGTCCCCGACCGGAACAGACGGCCGCCATCGCCCCGAACGTTGTCTGTGTTCCCTGAAACGGAACGAAGTAGAACTGCTGCCCCTTCTGGGCACTGAGGAGATCGTCTATCACCTCCTGCATCCCAGGGTTGAGAAGCTCCTGGCTCATGAAATTCGCCCCGAACCGTGAGGTGCAGACGATCCGGTCGCAACCCGCCTTGCGGAGCAGCTCCTCCGTCGCCGGGTCTATGCACTCTACAACGGTATTCACCTTTTTACTGCGCCCTTCGATGGCAAGGGTTATGGACACGTTCAGATTATCCGAGGCCGCATTTCCCGGGTTTTTGCACAGGATGACCGCGTGGGTCGCCTCATCGATGGAGGCCCTCTTCAGGGTTTCGTCCCGGGTCGGGTTCCCTTTGACGAAATGAACATGCAGTTTCTGCAGTTCCGCGGGAAGCTCGGCAAGGTCCTCATCCACGAGAACCACCTGCCGTTCCCTGCCGAAGGAGGCATCGAGGCGCAACTCCTCCAGAACCCTCTCGACCATCGTGACGCCGGGAAAATTGAAGATCACCAGGTGGTTTTTCAGAGAGAACGTCATCATACCCTTCAGCTCCTTCGATTTTTCAGTAACCATGGCCGAGGCGATCATGGACAGGGCGTATCCCAGCAGGCCGATGCCGAAAAACATGACCGGCCATCCCACCAGGAACCTCCCGGCCGAGGTTTTCGGGAAGAAATCACCGTAGCCCACGGTGGTCATGGTGACGAGCGTGTACCACAGGCCGTCGGTCCAGCCGAGATCGGGATTCTCGGAAAGCTCGAAATAGAGAAAACCGGTCGTCCCGTATGCGAGCATGGCCGCCAGAAGCGCAATGATTCGAATGGCTGATGTGGGATTTAACACAACAAAGTGCTTGAAATAGCGGATCAGCTGAATGATCATTGTGCCTGCCCCTGCCATTCCTCGATCAGGGCAATGGCGCGCCTCTTGACTTCAGGGTCTCCCCAGAGCCCCTTTTTCCCCGCCCGAGCCAGCTCCTGTTCATGGAGGTAGATGGACATGG
>CAYSPF010000187.1:2909-4209 GCA_964432775.1 uncultured Geobacter sp. | reverse complement strand
ATGGAACATTTAGTCCGTGCACATGAAAATGTTACATAAGGCGTCCCGTTGAAATACATAACGCACCTCATCGGACTACCTGCCCCCCGGTAGCCGCAAAGGCGCTGTAGAGAGGCAAAAAGGTGATTCTCTGCTCCGGAAGATCGGCGTATGGGCGGTCGGAAAAGACCAGGGCATTGCCGCAGTCCGGATATGTCGACAGGAACAGGTGCAGGCTCCTCAGGCTTCCGGTGGCGCCGCTTTTCACCTCGACCGGATGTATCTTTCCATCCAGAACAGCCAGATAATCAATTTCGGCGGTACTGCTTTTCGCCGGCCGGTCCCAGTAATAGAGACTGCCGTTTTGCGAGACAAGCATCTCCTGCCCCACGAATTGTTCTGCCATGGCGCCGCGATACATGGCAAGCAGATCGCCTCTGGCATATTCACTGTCATCCGGCATGCGGGACATATAGCGCATCAACCCCAGATCCAGCATCAGCGCCTTGAAAACTTTCGCTGAAGCGCTCGCACCCAACGGCAGACCGGATGGATCGACCGACGGGACCCTGCGGGCTACGTGAGCCAGACAGAGCGCCTCGAACGCCTTCTTCAGTGTCGGGTTTGCATACCCCACCCCCAGCCGCGAATATTTTATCTGCTTTCCGACACTCTGGGCCAGAGTGGTAAAGACCGAATCAAGACAGTAACGGTCAACCTGCGGGGTATATTTGGCAAAATCCATCCGGTATGATTCCGCAATTTCCCCCTGGACCTCAAAGGACTCCTGCAACGAACCGCTTTCAGCAAACGCCTTGACAGCAGCGGGCATGCCGCCGATGAAGAGGTAGCGTTTCAGCTCATCACGGAGGAGTTCGTGCACGGCAGGGGTTATTTGGGCCGGGTTGCCCAGGACGGCTGCCGCCGCGGGCGCATTGCCGACGGCTTCCAGGTATTCGGCGAAACAGAGGGGATAGAGATTGAGAAACTGAATCCTGCCGACCGGAAAAGATGCGTCCTTGAGGGCGAATTCAAGCAGCGATCCGGCGGCGACAACATGCAACTCGGGCATTTCCTCGTAAAAATAGCGTAGCGCGGTTATTGCGCGGGGGCAGGCCTGAATTTCATCGAAGAAAAGCAGGGTTTTCCCCGGCGTGATCTTTTGCCGGAGCAGTACCTCAAGGTCGGAGCAGATGCGCGCCGCACCTATGTCGTTATCGAACAGCCCGCGCAGTTGTGGATTGCGCTCCAGATCAACCAGCGCCAGGGACTCAAACCAGTTTTTGCCGAACTCCTTTAATGACCAGGTTTTTCCGACTTG
>CAYSPF010000187.1:0-2809 GCA_964432775.1 uncultured Geobacter sp. | reverse complement strand
CTCCTGAGCTTTTCCATTTCACTATCCGTCATTGGCTCGTCTACGAATTGCGTCCAGTTTCCGGGAAGCGCTACAGGCAATAGACACAACATCCCTTCCTTTCCGTTGACCCTGTCGCCATGTGATGCCCCCCCTGTCAATCAGATGGCGCTTACGCGCCACGCGCCGTGCCTGGCGCACCACGGAAAGGGGATTAGGCCGAATTGCCTAACCCCCTTGTTTTTCATACGAAACCTGGCTCAATAAAGCGGATGACGATCTTTCATCGCGACACCCGCACATGCAAAACCGCTCGCACAAATCACTCTGTCAATCCCCCTATGAAGAGAACCGGTGATGACCAGGTGGCGTTCCCTCCGCCCGATATGGAACCCCAATCCACGGATCCTTTCGTAACCATTACGAGAACCAGGAACTTCTTCCCGCGGAGGACCAAGTCATAGATATTCAGCCCTTCCTTTGCAGGAATCTTGTTTATAGCCGCCGCAGAGGCGGACGGATTGAACTGGGGCGTTTCCGTGTCGGGGAAGTCATAGGCTTTTCCCCCGGTATATTCGTGTGTATTGAAAGTATATTTCGTTGTATTAAAGCTATCATCCGGCGTTACTATCGACATGTTAAAAGTAACAACGCCGGTTTGAGGATTCTTGTTTCCCGCCGGATTATATGGCGGGGGTGATGTGGTATCGTCAAGCAACGTTATCGTCAGTCTGTCGATCTTGCCGCCGAGGTCCGCAAGGATATGGTTGTACCTGTCGGTAAAAGGAAAGCCATACGCTCCGGGATAGGTGTCGGCAATTATCTTGGCGTATTTATTATACGAAGTGCCCTGGAAGGGAGCGCTTGTCCACCAGGTCGTGCTGTCATTCGCGCCGGGTTTGACAAATCCCAGGTTGAATCCGGTAACGAGGTCCCTGTAGACCGCCGAATAAATGTCATTATCCGCGACGTGATGCGTTGCCCCATCCACGGTATATGCGCCGTTACAGGTGTAGATCCCGTTATGGTTTATCAGATCCGTCTTGTTGTACATAAGGCTTGCCATCGGGATTGAAATGGTATGGCCGCCTTCGCTCAGCGTAATTGCACCAGCTGATAGTGAACCGGTAAAGTGATAACTCCGGGAAGGAGTTCCGTAAAAGATTCCGGCAATGGTGAGTGTTGCCTTATTCAAGGTGGAAAGGTAGGCGTCAAACCCGTCATATGCCCCCGGACTTTTTACCGGTGACAGGATCCTCACCGTTTCTGTTCCGCTTGTTCCGCCCTGAATTACCGCGGAAGAAGGGTCGGACAGGATACCGGTAAGTGCGGCATCAATCTTCTCTCCCGTCTGGTTCTCGGCAAGCGTCAGGTGTTCTATGGTCGTTCCCTGGATGGATGTTTCCAGAATCATCGGTATCGAGTAGAAATCAACTGCGGTAAGGTTTGCTTTCCCGCCGTCACCATACGTCAACTCGACTTTGTCAAAACGGGTTTTGTAGTCCGCGTCGGCTGAATTGGCGCCATCGGGCGCATCCGAAGAGAGTGCCTTATCGTAGGATATATAGATGCGCCCCGACTTCACGGAAGTGAGGCTGAAATCGGCTGATTTGCCGTTGAGAACCGAATCACTATTCTTATCAATGGTTATGGGGTTGCCTGTAAATTTGATATAAGCGGTTCGCCCCGATTTATTGAGTATGGTTACCGTCAAACCGTTGGATGAATCAAGCTCGACAGTATCCCGGCTATCGTCGGAAGAAGAGCACGCGGATAGACCGAAAACAAACGAAGCTACGAAGAAAACACCGAGTCCCTGCCACATCCTTCTTAACGTCTTTTCCATGTCATTACCCTCCAGGATGAATCCAGTTACGTGAAGTAAGCCCGATATCGAGAAAGAAAGTCGGCCGGCGTGTCCTGATTAGAGCCGGTCCAGGCATATTGGTTGTCCTCTTGTCCACAAAAAAAATACCCACATCCCCGATGCCGAAGATATGGGTAGCTAAATCTCTTTCTTCGGCAACCCGGCTGTCCGCGTATGCGCACCCATGGGCTTTGCGTCGCCGGGTTACCCCGGTTTTACTAGTATCGGAAAAAAATTGCTGATTTTTTCAAACATCATTCTACTAGAAACAAGGAAATGTCAAGCATGTTTTGGAAGAACCACCGGGGTCGGACTTTCTGACTTTCGAGGAGCTCATTTCTGCTTTCCTCGGCGTCATCCGGGTCACCCATTACAAGGCAGTCTGTCAAAAGCAAAGACGTTCCCTATGCAAGAAAAAAAGGGGATCGATGACGACCAGGGTGTGCTCGCTCAGGATGGTGGAGCGGGGATAGATGATTTCATGGGAGGAGACGCCCCGGGAACCCTTCCCGATGGAAGGCCCGGTCCTTTCGGTCAATTTCACCGTTGTTTTCATCACCCGATAGACGTACTATTTCATCGCCGACCCGGGACACACTGTTTTTTGACGCGAATCGAATCCGGGATGGGAAAACCAGGATACACCCCCGTTGCCATGACAAGAGATTCAGAAGAATATTCCGGAACCATCCGCTTCCTGAGAATGGGGGAGCAGGGTCTCGTAGTGGAACTGGGTAGCACTATCGACCCGATGGTGAATGCAGGGGTTCACCGGCTGGCTGCGGCCCTGAAACGGGAGGACGTTGCCGGTGTTCGGGAGATGGCGCCCACCTACCGCTCCCTCCTGATACTGTTCGATCCGCTCCTGCTTTCCCGGAACAAGCTGCGGGAAACGGTTGCACGTCTCATCTGCGGGGATGATTCCGGCGCGGTTTCACCGGAAGGAGGGAAGATCGTTCACCT
>CAYSPF010000186.1:3092-4209 GCA_964432775.1 uncultured Geobacter sp. | reverse complement strand
GTCAGGGTAACCGGACCGATCTCTACCTGGATGCCTTGCGGAGTCTGTTCGACCTTTCTCCCGAAATGCCGAAAAATGAGGATGAGGGGGAGAGTGAGGGTGAGGAGTAGGCACATGGATACTGCAGTCGCCGTCACAGAGGACACAGAGGTCACAGAGAAATCAATCAGTTACGCGATGAATTCGATGAACCCCTTGGGAGAGGCTGTAGAATTTCAACCTATCTTGTTTCTCCTCTGAGTCCTCTGTGAACTCTGTGGCTAGCTGCTTTTATTATGTTTTTGGAGAATCCGACGATGAAGCTGAAATCACTGACAATTGGTACCCGTGGCAGCCCGTTGGCCTTCTGGCAGGCGGAGTGGGTGCGCGCCCGGCTCCGTGAGCGCTATCCGGGTTCTGAGATCTCGCTGATGAAGATAAAGACCACCGGCGACAGGATTCTCGACGTGCCGCTCGCCCGGGTTGGGGGGAAAGGTCTGTTCGTCAAGGAGATCGAGGAGGCGATGCTTCGGGGAGAAATAGATATCGCCGTGCACAGCATGAAGGATGTGCCGAGCGATTTCCCGTCCGGGCTCGGCCTTGCATGCATCACCGAGCGCGAGGATCCCAGGGATGCCCTTCTCTCCCGGGGAATCCGCTTCAACGAACTGCCCCGCGGCGCGCGGATCGGCACCAGCGCCCTCCGTCGCCAGGCCCAGTTGCGGGCCGTCCGGCCCGACCTGGAGATGGTGATGATCCGCGGCAACGTGGAGACGCGCATCGGGAAAATGGAGACGGAGAAACTGGACGCAGTGATCCTTGCAGCCGCGGGCCTGAAGCGTCTCGGCTTTGCCGACCGGATCAGTGAATATCTGCCGATAGGGATTTCGCTCCCTGCCATCGGACAGGGGGCGCTGGGCATCGAGTGTCGCCTCGGCGACTCGACGATTAAGGAGATGATCTCCTTTCTCAACGATCCGTCGACGGAGCGCTGCGTGGCCGCGGAGCGGGCGTTCCTGCGGCGGTGCGAGGGCGGCTGCCAGGTTCCCATCGCCGCCAATGCTGAATTGGAAGGCGACGAACTGCGCCTCACCGCTTTCATCGGTTCGGTGGACGGGGGAAAATCGGTAAAGGGGAG
>CAYSPF010000186.1:0-2992 GCA_964432775.1 uncultured Geobacter sp. | reverse complement strand
GAAGAATGACTATGAAATCTGAAAAAACCGGTTATGTCTACCTGATAGGCGCCGGTCCCGGCGACCCCGGCCTGATCACCGTCAAGGGGAGGGAGTGCATTGCCCGGGCCGATGTTGTCCTCTACGACTACCTTGCCCATCCGGGACTGCTGGAATTCGCCCGGCCGGGAGCGGAGCTGATCTACGCCGGAAAGGTCGGCGGGGCGCACAACCGGGAACAGGGACAGATCAACGACATGCTGGTGGAAAAGGCCCTGGAAGGAAAGGTCGTGGCCCGCCTCAAGGGGGGCGACCCGTTCATCTTCGGTCGGGGGGGCGAGGAGTGTGAGGTCCTGGCCGATGCGGGTATTCCCTTCGAGGTGGTGCCGGGGGTAACCGCCGGGATCGGGGCTGCGGCCTATGCGGGAATCCCTCTCACCCACCGGGATTTCACCACCTCGGTCACCTTTGTCACCGGCCATGAAAGCCCCGACAAGGAGGTTTCCGGCATCGACTGGCCCAGCCTTTCCCGGGGGAACGGCACGCTCGTTTTCTACATGGGGATGAAGAATCTCTCCCAGATCGCGGAAAACCTCATCTCCCACGGCAGAGCCCCGGAGACTCCGGTGGCCCTCATCCGCTGGGGGACCCGGCCGGAGCAGGAGGTCCTGATAGGTAGCCTGGCCGATATCGGGGAAAGGGCAAGGAAGGCCGCCTTCAGGGCTCCGGCCATCACCGTGGTGGGGGAAGTGGTCGGGCTGCGACAGAGACTCCGCTGGTTCGATGCCCGTCCCCTGTTCGGCACGGGGATCCTGGTCACCCGGGCAACGGACCAGGCCGGCGTCTTCTCCCGAATCCTCCAGGGGCATGGCGCCCGGGTCTGCGAATGTCCGACCATTGCCGTTACACCACCCGAGGATTTTGCGGAGCTGGATGAAGCTATCGGGTCGCTCGCGGGTTTCGACTGGGTGATCCTCACCTCTGCCAATGGAGTGAACGCCTTTTTTGATCGCCTTCAGCGCCTGGGGCTCGACGGCCGGGCCCTCGGGTCGTGCCGGGTGGCGGTGGTCGGGCCGAAGACCGGTGAGGCGCTTGCCGCACGCGGTATACGGGCGGATCTGATCCCGTCGGGTTATCACGCGGAAGGGGTCGTTGAGGCATTCGGAAAGCTGGATGTCGCGGGAAAACGAGCGCTGTATCCGCGGGGCGACCGTGCCCGGAACGTGATTGCGCCGGGTCTGACAAAGCTCGGGATGGAAGTGCTCGCTCCGGTCGCCTACCGCACCGTGACGCCGGATTCACTGCCACGGGAGGCTGTCGAGGCCCTGGAAGAGAGGCGCATCCACTGTGCCGCCTTCACCTCGTCCTCGGCGGTCTCAAATCTGGCCGCGCTGGTCGGGGAAAACCGTCTTCTCCATCTTCTGGAAGGGGTGGCAGTCGCCTCCATCGGGCCCATTACCTCTGCCGCCTGTCGTGATTTGGGGCTTCGGGTGGATATAGAGCCCGCGGAATCGACGGTCGACGCTCTCGCGGAGGAGATAACCCGATATTTCACGTAGGGTGAGGAAATAGCAGGTCGGGCGGTAAGATGTCAGGCAATCAGTGAAGTGACTGGAAAAAAACCGCGGTCGCGGCGGAGGGGGCTTGCAAGGTGGGGTTCACTTTATCCGTACGTGAATATCTCCCGCGGAGGTCATGGCGTCCTGTCCTCGGGGCTGCCGGTGCGTTTTCCAGCCATGGCCTTCCTGTGCCTGCCCAGGACCTTGACTATCTCCGTGAGAAGCGGAATATCGTCTTCATGCAGCAGCTTCAGGGATCCGTAAAGCCCGATCCACTTTTCTTCACCGGCGTGATAGTCCGACTCAGGGAAAGAAACGTCGCGTACCGCCGGCGCCGGTTCATCCGGGAAGAAACTGCTGAGTGGCACGGAAAGGGCTTCGCTTATCTTTATCAGGATCTTGAGAGACGGGAGCTGCTCCCCCCGCTCTATCTTTCCGACGTACGTATAATCGAGACCTCCGCTGACTGCGGCTGCAAGACCTTTCTGGGTTAACCCCTTTTCAGTCCTCAATCTCTTTAAGCGCCTGCCTATCTTGATTTTCACTTGAAACACCCCTGCACTCTGTCAGGTATTCCCCGTATCCCCGTCCAGAAAACAGGCACATGTATAACCCTATTTACCGTTGATGTCAAATGCATTGAAATAGGATAAATATTCCATTAATGCTTGACAATAAGGAATATTTGTCTTATTTTCTGGGTGGTCGCGGGGATAATGAATCCATGGACAAGCTCAGCGTGCTGGCGGAATTCGAGAAACTGGCGAACCGGGAAAAACTGGAGAACGATGAGTTCGTGCTCTTTCTGCTTCTCCTCGCCGGCTACGACTGTCGGAGACAGTGCGGGGAGATCCATGTCAGCACGGTTGCGGCGGTCCTCGGGGAAGGTTTTTCCTCCGCCGCGTTCAACCGGGCCTGCCTCAGACTCTCCAGCTTCGGACTGATTGAGATCGTTTCCCAACACCCGGACGGGATTGCCGGAGAAGACTCAATCATGGTCTACGGAATACCTCACTTGACACGAGTACAGCGGTAACCGGGGAGAAATCATGGATGAGATAGGTGTGCTTATTGTTGACGACGACCCGAATATACTGAAACTGGCGATGTCCTTTCTCGAGAGGGAGGGTATGAGGGTCCAGTGCGCGACAAATGGAGAAGAGGCGCTGCGGATGGTGAAGGAGAAAGCCTTCAGCCTTATGATTACCGACCTTCACATGCCGGGTATGAAGGGGATCGAGCTGGCGGCAAGGGTCAGGGAGGTAGCGCCCGAAATGCCGATCTTCATGATTACCGGCGATGCCTCCGGAGATATCCTCAACCTCGCAAGGAAAGCGGGGATATTGAAAATATTTGCAAAGCCCCTCTGTTTCAAGGAAATCATGAAAACGGCTCGCGGAACCATCGAGGAGCGAAATGGACGTCACGGACCGGGATGAGGGGGAGCTTCAGCC
>CAYSPF010000185.1:0-4217 GCA_964432775.1 uncultured Geobacter sp. | reverse complement strand
CCCGCGGCGATTGCGCTGGCTACCGGTTCCTGGATGAGCAGGATTTCCTCCAGTCCGGCAAGCTTGCCTGCCCGCATGGTTGCGTGATTCTGGGGGAGTTCGAACAGCGCCGGGGTCGAGATGACGGCTGCCCTGGGGGTGAATCCCAGTACGTCCGCGGCATCGGTCAGGAGGGAGGTGAGTATGCGCGAGGAGAGTTCTTCGGGAAGAAACGACGAACCCGATGCCGCGAACTCGAGCCTGACTTCCGTGCCCATGAGCCTCTTGAATTCCTTGCGGGTATTGGCCGGGTCGCTGTCCAGGTAGCGGCAGGCGCGCCTGCCGATCGCCACCCCGCCACGGTTATCGATACGTATCACTGACGGGGTGAGGTTTTCACCGAAACAGTTCGGGATGACGTTGACGAGTTCCCCGTCGAACGCGGCAATGGTAGAGTTGGTGGTTCCGAGATCAATCCCGATAAAGACATTATTCATGAAATCTCCCCATACAGTGAGCGAACAAGGAAAGGTGTGCGGCGAAAGGCGTACAGCCCGGTAACCGGCATACATGAACCGGCAACAGCCGACAGAACGCTTGAGTCTTTTTAACAAAACTGAAAGAAGAAGACCATGTAATTCTTGTCAAGCAAGAGCCTGGGAAGGAATACGTCGAGCGGGGATGGGGGCACTTCATGGGGTTTTCAGACACGTGAAGAGAGATGCGGGCGCCCTGCTTCACGTCCCGCAATAAAAAAAGGCCCGCGTGTCATTCGGCGGGCCTTTCCTTTTCATGGTGAGCAGCTGCTATTTCTTTTCTTCAGCCTTCTTCTCTTCTGCAGCCTTTACATCTTTTTTCATATGGTGGGCCTTTGCAGGCTTGATGCCGGTGGCTGTCAACGTGCCGTCTTTTTCCGTGAACTTGACGGAAACCTTGTCGCCGACCTTTACTTCGGAAAGAATCTTCTCGTCAGCGGTAAAGGTCTTCTCACCCCTGCTGACCGTCACGGTGCCGGCCTTGGCGTCAACGGCCGTAACCTCACCCCGGTAATGATTCTTGTGATACTTCCGGTGATGGGCCCTCTTCTTCCCATCGGCCTTCTTTGCATCAGTCTGGGCAGTCATTGCGTCAGCCGGCGTTACCTCAGCCGCTTTTTCCGCCGCAAACGCGGTCATGGAAAATGCTACGATAAGCGCCGTGAACAGTGTCGTGATCTTCTTCATTGTTGGTCTCCTTTTGTGAATGGGTATTTTGCCTTCATGGGGCGAGACTACCACCTCGTGTTAGAGCCGGTCAACAATAATGTCAGAAAATCCGTTGGTAGACTCCACGCCCTGTCAGTTGGTCAGGGCCTGTATGGGAGCGGGTATCCTGCCGCCGCGGGCGATGAAGATCTCCGAGCTGAAATTGTGCACCGGCATGACCGGGGCACTGCCGAGCAGGCCGCCGAATTCCACCAGATCCCCCACCCCGGTCCCCGGCGCCGGGATGATGCGCACGGCGGTCGTCTTCTTGTTGATCATGCCGATGGCCATCTCATCGGCGATGATGGCCGAGATGGTGGCCGGTGACGTGTCTCCGGGCACGGCGATCATATCCAGCCCGACCGAGCAGACACTGGTCATGGCTTCGAGCTTGTCCAGGGAGAGGGAGCCCCGCTGCACCGCCCGGATCATGCCCTGGTCCTCGCTCACCGGGATGAACGCCCCGCTCAGCCCGCCCACGGAAGACGACGCCATGGCGCCCCCCTTTTTGACGGCATCGTTGAGAAGCGCCAGGGCCGCGGTGGTGCCGTGCGTCCCGCAGCTTTCCAGGCCCATGGCTTCCAGGATGGCGGCCACGCTGTCGCCCACGGCCGGAGTCGGCGCCAGGGACAGGTCAAGCACGCCGAACTGGGCGTTGAGCCTTCGCGCCACCTCCCGGCCCACCATCTCGCCCATGCGGGTGATCTTGAAGGCGGTCTTTTTGATGCATTCCGAGATATCTCCCAGGGTGGCGTCCTGAAGCGCGCGGACCGCAGAATTGACCACTCCCGGCCCGCTGACCCCCACGTTGATCACGCAGTCAGGCTCGCCGATACCGTGGAACGCGCCGGCCATGAAGGGATTGTCGTCGGGCGCGTTGGCAAAGACCACCAGCTTGGCGCACCCGATGCCCGCGCTATCCCGGGTCAGCTCCGCCGTCTCCTTGATGATGCGCCCCATCAGGGCCACGGCATCCATGTTGATGCCGGCCTTGGTGGTCGCCACATTCACCGAGGAGCAGACCTTTCCGGTCGTAGCCAGTGCCCGCGGAATGGACTGGATGAGCTTCAGGTCGCCCGGTGTCATGCCTTTCTGCACCAGGGCGCTGAAACCGCCGATAAAATCGATGCCCGCATCCCGCGCGACCCGATCCAGGGTCTCCGCCACGGAAACGTAGTCATCGGCCCGGCAGCTCTCCGCCACGATGGCGATGGGGGTGACGGAGATGCGTTTGTTGATGATGGGAATACCGTACAGGCTCTGGATCTCCTCGGTGGTCCTGACCAGGTTTTCGGCGCAGCGCATAATACGGGCGTAGACCTGTTCGTTGAAGGTCTTGATATGGGGATGGCAGCAACCGCGCAGGTTGACGCCCATGGTGACCGTCCTGATGTCCAGGTGCTCATTGGTCACCATATTGATGGTTTCGAGGATCTCCTCCGGATGGATGGGCATTGCCGAGCCTCCTCAGATTCTGTGCATGAAGCGGAAAACATCTTCATGCTGCACGATTACCTGCACGCCCAACTCCGTGCCGATGGCCGACATGGCACTCTGGAAAGCGGCCAGGTCAAAGACCTCGGCCTTGACCTCGGCCAGCATGATCATGGTGAACAGGTCAGCCATGATGGTCTGCCTGATGTCCGCGATATTGACACTATGTTCGGCCATGACCCGGCTGATGCCCGCCACGATACCCACTCGGTCCAGACCGATGACCGTGATAACAAAACGACTTGATGACATGCGATTTCCTTTTCTGTTTGATAGTCACGAAATGATGCGCACGGTGCGGTATGGCTGTTCCGCATCGCAGCATCCTTTTCAGATGCCGGAGCATAGCACATTCACGGGAAGTATCACAAGTCGTCGCTCAACAGGCCATGCCCCGCGTCACCCTTGCGTCTCCATCCACTCCTTGCCGCCCAGCACGCGGGCGACCATCATGCCGGCAACATTGTCTCCGACGGCGTTGAGCATGGTAGCGGGCGCATCCACCAGGGTGCCTATCATCGTGATCAGGGGGAACGCTTCAGGAGGAAAACCATACAGGGACAGAATCAGCAACTCGCCGATGGTGCCGCCGCCGGGAATGCCGCTCACCACCACGCCGGTCAGCAGGGCAATGCCCAGGGCGGTCAGAATCGGCTCGATGCCGGAAAAGGGCATCTGATAAATACCGAAGAGAAAGGCGATCTTCAATACGGCGGCCAGGCACGACCCTTCCATGTGGATGGTCGCGCCGATGGGAATGACCACTTCACTGATATCCCTGGGCACGCCGATGGTGTCCGCTGCCTGCAGGTTGGAGGGAATCGTCGCCATGGAACTGCCGGTGGCAAGCGCCGTAAGCGATGGCGGGATGATGTTGCGCCAGAATTTTTTCACGCCGGAAACGCGGCCGGCAAGGAAGGCGTACACGGTAAAGGCAAGGATATAATAGGCAAAGGCTGTCGGATAATACAGCGTCATGGCGCGCGCGTAGGAACCCAGCAGCTCCGGCCCGAAAGCGCCGACCAGGTAGGCGAAGTATGCGCACAGGCCGATTGGCGCGTAATACATGATGAAGGAGACCAGTTTCATCATGACCTCGTTGGCCGAAACCAGGAACCCGGCAAACGCCTTTCCTTTCTCGCCCACGGCTGACGTGGCAAGACCGGTCAGGATCGAAAAAATAATCAGCGCCAGCATGTTGTTCTTGGATAAGAGAAGCGGAAAATCGGAAACGGTGAATGCCCGGACGATCTGATCGGTTGCCTTGAGATGTTGCACGTCAACCGAGGTGGGCAGGGTGATGCCGACACCGGCGGCAGGGGGGTAGAGGATGACGGCGGCAATCATGACCAATGACGCGATGATACCGGTACCGACAAATATCAAGACCATCACGGAGAGAATTCTTCCAAGGCGCCTGATATTGGTCATGGAGGCGACCGCGGACGAGATGGAAAAGAATACCAGGGGAATAATCACGGTAAAGAGCAGGTTCAGGAA
>CAYSPF010000184.1:2637-4226 GCA_964432775.1 uncultured Geobacter sp. | reverse complement strand
TCGGCATAATAGACCGACACCTTTTTTTCGCGCGGCAGTCTATCGACGATGGCAGCGGCCTCAGCCAACGTTTTGCGACAGTAGCCGCTGAGTCTCCTCGCGCGCTCTTCCCTGCCGAGAATCCTGCCCGCTCGAAGGAAAGCTTCGGGATACTCGGGAAGCGTGTCGACGGTCATCTCGATAACCGGCGCCTTCAGTACCTTCAGATGCTCGTTGACCTTGCTGCTGAGCGCCTGGTCCAATTTCGAGGTGAATATGACGTCCGGGTTGACCATCATCAGCGTTTCCCGATTCGGCGTCTGTCCCTGGCCGAACCATCCGATTATGGGGAGACGCGTCATACGGGCTTGCAGATATCTTTTCTGATTTTTCTTGACCGGAAAATTGAGACCGGCAAGCATCGTCGGGTCTATCGCATAGAGAAGATACGTGCCGGTCGGCCCGATGCTGACGACTTTCCGTGCACGCTCGGGCACTGACAGTTTCCTTCCGTACATATCGATGATCTCTTTGGCTTCTGCAGTTGATGCAAACAGGAGTACAACAACCAGTCCGGTTCCCATCAGATGAAATATTTTGCGCACGTCCCGCTCCTTTATTCAAAAGACATACAACCTGATTCCCACGTGATAATGAGACCTGCCAGGTTTCCGAAACCTGGCAGGTCCGGCTTTTTCTACGGGGCGCCGGAGATCACCTTCCTCATCTCCCCCTCCGGCACATCGACACCCAGAAACAGCCGGTAGAACTCTCGCGACTCCCTGACGATATCGACGGGGTAGTCCTTCGGGTAGAGACACTTCATGACCCACTTGAGCCCGAGGAAACGCATGAACGTCGGGGGACGATCGAACCAGTTGACGGGCTGATCCGGGATAAGGTAGACCCTCCTGTCCCTCACGGCCCGGACCCTCCGCCACCGGGGATCACTCGACACTCTCCGGTAAAAACCCTTGTCCATGGCCAGGATCACTTCCGGATTATAGATGAGCACCTGTTCAAGGGTTACCTTCTCCATGCCGAAAAGGTCCCTGGCTTTACAGCGATGAACGTTTACCCCGCCGGCCAGCCTGATGAGTTCGCTGTGCCGCGAGTCGTCGCACTCGGTGGTGAGGCCGTCAGCGCCCTCCGCGTAGTAGACCGAAACCTTTTTGTTGCTCGGAATGCTCCGGGAAAATGCGGCGGCTTGCGCAAGCGTCTTTCGGCAATAATCGCTCAGCTTTTTCGCGCGATCCTCCCTCCCGAGGATGCGTCCCATGCGCAGAAATGCCTCGGGATACTCGGAGGGCCTGGCAAGGGTCATCTCCAGGAGGGGCCTTTTCAGCATCTTCATACCCTGGTTGACCTTCCGGCTCAGCGAAGTCTCGTCATTTGACACCACCACAAGTTCCGGGTTCATCCGTAGCAGCATCTCCATGTTCGGAGTGGATGCCTCGCCGAATGTCCCACCGATAAGCGGGAGCCGCAGCACATGCTTATGTATATATCTTTTGTCCTGATCCCTGATCGGGAGGTTCAGTCCGGCGAGCATCGTCGGGTCGATGGCATACAGCAGCCAGGTATCAGGCGGGGAGGCGCTGTACACCTTC
>CAYSPF010000184.1:0-2537 GCA_964432775.1 uncultured Geobacter sp. | reverse complement strand
TCCTCTCCGCGAAAAAAAGGTGGCCGCCGGAAGGAGGCTCAACCGGCGACCTATCACAACCGCTGGAGGAGGAAGGAACCAGCCGTCAGAACTTGGCGGTAATGCCGCCGAAGATGTTGCGCCCCCGTCCCGGGAAGCCGAACTGCTCTTCATAGTTCCGGTCGCAGATATTATTGAAGGCGATATATGCCTCGTAATTCTTCAGGAACTTTTGCGAGATCCGCGCGTTGACGAGGAAATACCCCGCCGAACTTTGAAACGCCTGTGTCGGGCTCGACACGGTCGGCACCTGGCTGTAAATCTCCGAGAGGAGGATGCCGTTCAGATCCAGACGGGTCCTGGTGTAGGGCACCGTATACTGAACCCCCATATCCAACTTGTGTTCCGGGACATTAGCGACGATATCGGTCACCTTGTTGTCGCTCTGGTCGGCGGCATGATTGAAGTTGTAAGCCAGCTTCAATACCAGATCCTGCATCGGATAGAACTCGGTAGAAGCCTCGATGCCGTATACCTCGATCTTGCCGATATTGATGAACGGGGCATTCGGCAGGGGCTGAGAACGCATGATGAAGTCGCTTATATCGTGGTAAAAGAAAGCCAGTTCGGCCCACATGAACTTCGAAAACGACCGGGACGCGCCGATGGTGGCGTTGATGGCGGCCTCCGGTTTCAGGCTGCTGTTTCCGGCCTTGCTGTCAAAGTATTGCTGGAGAGTGGGGAAGCGCGTCTTGTGGGCGACCGAGGCGAACAGCTTGGTGGAATCGGGAAAGAGGTAGGTCGCGCCGATCATGGGGTTGACACTGTTCTTGGTGGCGCCGCCGCCCAGGTCGGTCTGGTTGACGAAATCTCCTTTTTTGTCGGTGTTGTTCTTCTGCGCCGTGGTCACCTTGAACCAGTCGTAACTTGTTCCCAGAACGACCGAAAAATTCTTCGCCAGGGTAATCTCATCCTCAAAACCGGTTGATCCGGTCCAGGAGAAGAAATGTTCAAAGGGGAGATAGATGTCGTCCCGCTGCTTGTGGGAGTCTCCCCGGTAGTTGAAGACGAGCCTCAGTGCATTCCAGGGCGCCGTTTTGATCTCCGCAATGAGCGAGCCGCCTATCATGAAGTCGTAGTAATTGCTGTAGGCGTTCGGGTTGAGATAGGTCTGGTCGGGATAGGACTGCATGCCGTCCACGTGGTTGTGGTAGAAGACCTTCCCTTTCAGGGTTACCTTGTCGCCCAGCTTCTGCTGTCCGCTCAGGTCGATGCCCAGGTCATCGTAACGGTTATAGCGGAAGAAATTGGAAAAATATGGCCTGCTGGTAAACACGTTCACCGAGTCGGTCGAGGGTGGAAGGCCATAATCCCTGCTGATATAGCTCAGGTTGATGAAGTACTCGGAACCGGCGGACGGCTCAATACCGAACTTCGCCCAGAAGCTGTCCTTCGCGTAATCGGACTGGTTGCGGGTTCCCCCATCCTCAAATACCGCCGTGCTTGTTGAGCCGGGCTTGCGGACGATGGTTCCGAGTTTCGGGATGAAGTCATCGGACATCCGCCAACCATGGGCCTGGCTGTGTTCGTAATTGAGCCAGTAGTTGAAGATGCCCTTTTTCATCCCGTGGGAGGCGGAGGTCTTGAAGTAATCCACATCCCCTCCCTCCACGTTCACCTCGAAGTACGGTTTCTCGGTTCCCTTCTTGGTGATGATGTTGATCACGCCGCCCTCGGCATTGGCGCCGTAGAGGATCGACGCGGCCCCCTTGGTGACCTCGATCTTCGCCACATTATCCGTCGAAAACTGGTTCAAATCCAGAAAGCCGGCTTTTGTCTCGTAATAGGGCACACCGTCGACCAGCACCAGTATTCTCCCCTGGTCAAAAAACCCGTGGATGGTCACATTCGGCTGGTTCTTCCTTCCCGTGGTAACGGCCATGCCCGGGACGTGCGCCAGGGCCTCGGCAACGGTGCGGCTGTTGGTTGTCTTCATCTCCTCGGCGGTGATCTCGTTGGTTATCGAAGCCTCCTTGGCGACAGGCGGCTTTTCACCGGAGACATAGACCTCGCCGAGGGAATAGCTCTCATACCCCCCCTTCTTCTCTTCCGCCCACGTGACACCGGTCGTTACCAGGGCGAAACAGGACAGCAGCGCTGCAACCCGAATCATTCTCATACCAATTTCTCCTCTTGATTGAATTCCACTCTCTCCAAAGGAAAGGTGGGTGATATCTGCGTGTAGCGACTCAATAAGCCGGTTCCAATCCCAACTGCCGTAACCGCTGAACATTGAGCAGGTTAATCTTGCGCATACACGTCCCGAACAGCCGATACCCTCCGCCACCCTCGGCAAGTATCTCCAGGGCCTGGTCGATATCCGTCACCACCACCGTGCCGACCATGGCGGCGTTGCGCAGGAAAAGCGGCTCCGGCACGAATCCGGCAGTCGGTCCGACAACGGCCATGGCCGCATCCGCGGGAACGAAGCTGATGAGCTGTTCCATGCTGCCGTTGGCAATGGCGGCCCCGGTGAATACGGCGGTCTCGCAGCGGGC
>CAYSPF010000183.1:0-4239 GCA_964432775.1 uncultured Geobacter sp. | reverse complement strand
CCCTACGGAGGCATTCACATTATCGAACGCAGCCTCACTCTGTCCGGCCGTCTGGCCGGCGTACTTTTTGCCGATCAGGGAGCCGAGGTACGTTTTGCCAGGCAACCCGGACGGGCCGGCGAGCAGATTGATGATTATCTGGATCGTGGAAAGTTTGAAGCGGATCCGGCGGCACTGCGTGACACACTCTCGGCCGATATCATCATTGTCGATGGTGACGCACCGGTGGATCGCCGTCCCGATCAGATCGTCCTGCGGATCACCGCGGCGCTGCCCGGAGACGAAGTCTACGGCTATTTGAAGGCGGACTGCAGCGAAGATTTGTTGAGCGCTACACTTGGTTTATTCACCGACATGGCACTGACTGCTCGTGTGCTGGGAAGGCCTGTGATCTATACGCCATTGCCGATCAGTTCAGTCTATGCAGGCGTCAATGCAGCAGTGGCTGTGGCTGGCGCTTTACAACGGCGTCTGCAAAGTGGTTTGGGGAGCGAAGTAATCACTTCGCGCCTGGCCGGCGGCTTGTCGGCCATCGGCGCTTTGGCGCTGACCACCACTGGTCTGGCCCCACACTTGTCGACTCCGCCTCCGGCAGGCGTTCCTGCAGGAATGACCCTTGAACAATTTTTTGATTTGCTCAAAGAAGCCGCTGCCAGTGGAGAGAGGCAGTCTTGGCTGGAACACCGCGTGATCCCCGTCGGCGTTCCATACCGCGCCGCCGATGGACGAATGATTATGATTATGACCGGAGCCAATCGACGGGCCACGCGGAAGCTTTTCGATCATCTGGGGATATGGGGACGTCTCAAGGAGGCGGGGCTTGTTGATGTTTCTCCTTACGATCCGTCAAGCATTGCTCTGCGGGGCCGCAATATTGCAGACCCGGGCACCCTGAACTTTGCCAGCATGTCGGTCATTGCGGGACTGCTTGAGGAAATCATTGCAACAAAAACCGCTGCAGAATGGGAAACCGAGTTCTGCGGCGGCCGCATTGCAGCAGCCGCGCAGGTGATGAGTTATGAAGAATGGCTCCATGACCCGGAAGCCCGACACGCCGGGTTGACTGTCGCACTGCCTGGCAGCAGCAAGCCTCAGATAGGTCGCTCAGCGTGGCTCGCGAGTGCCCAGCCTTATCCGCCGCCACGCATGGCCAGTCCTGCCGCGATCGTCCCTGCACATCTGAACACGACGCCGGCCAATGCCGCAACGGATTCCATCCCTCTTGAGAAGCCGCTTCAGGGCATCACGGTGGTGGACTTAACCAATGTAATCGCCGGACCAAACTGCTCGCGAATGATGGCCGAACTCGGCGCCACCGTTTATCGCGTGGAACAACCCGCGCCGTACCATGTACCAGTGGTCACAGCCGTGTGGGGCGCCGAATCGGGCGCGGGTAAGCAAAGCATCATCCTCGATACGAATACCGCTGACGGCAAAGAAGTGTTGAATAAAATGCTTGTCCGAGCCGATTTCGTTGTCACGAATAAGACTGACGCCCAATGTGTACGTTTGGGTGTGGATGCCGATACACTGCAGCGCATCAATCCTAAGACCATCCTGGTTCAGATTACAGCTCATAACGGAGAGCGATATGGCGGACGTCATGATTACCCCGGGTACGATCCCGCCGCCCAGGCGATCACCGGCATCATGCTGCGTTTCGGTCCCGAGGGATGTCCCACCTATCATGGCTTGGCCTCCTGCGTGGACTACCTTTGCGGCTATCTCGGCGCCTGGGCGGGTTTAACGGCGCTTTACGCCCGTGAGCGGCGCGGCGACGGCCGGGGCGATTGGGCGCAGACTTCGCTGACTGCGGCCGCATCTCTTACCCAGCTCCTGCTGCAATTTCAGGAGGCGCCTGCCGGCATGCGCGGTCCGCTGGCATCCGGACCATCGGCAACTAAGCGTATTTACAAGGCAGCGGACGGATGGATCTTTGCCCTCAGTCAAACCGACCTGACAAAAGCTGTGGAAAAGGAAACGGTCGAGAAGGCACTGGCTGATTTAAAGACTCAGGGCATCGAGGCTGTGCGCATCAACACCGTGCGGGAACTCGCCGATGGGCGTCGCGATGGGCTGAGCAGAACGATCCGCTTCCAGGCAATAAGCCATGACGGACTGACCAGCGAGTGTTTCGTTCCCAGCTGGTTTTGCTTCAACGGGGTTACAGCGGAAAGCCGGCAGATACCCGTACGCATGGGTGCCAGTGCCGACGAGATATTGAAGGAATTGGGCTACAGCCAGGACGGCATCGTCCGGCTGAAGCAAAGAGGTGTCGTACTGGGTACGGAGTGGAGGCGGGAATAGAGCGACTGCGGGTGACTACCTTTGCCGTCTTTTGTTTTGGGCCTGCCGGTTTTGTCCCGTCGGCATGACGATACGGGATATAGAGCTCGTCGAATGCAACGAAGCCTTTGCCGCCCAGTACCTGACGGTGGAAAGGGAACTGGGGCCTAATCGGGAAATTACCAACGTGAACGGCTCCGGGATCGGGCTGAGACATCCTACCGGCTTGCACCGGCGCAAGGCTCATCGTCAGTCTAATCTTCGAAATGGCGCGTCGCAATCTGAGCATGGGATTAGCTACACTTTGTGTCGGCGGGGGCATGGATGTCACCACGATTATTGAAAGGGAATCGTGAAAATAGAATTAATCAAGAGGCAGCAAACGTCAACAAGTCAGGGAATCACATAAAGAAGTAGTCCGGGTGTGAGGTCGATGCTCCTGGGCTCGTTTTCGGAAATTCAATTAATCAACAGGAATGAAAGGAGATTTTTTTGATGAGAAAAGCCAATAAGAAGTTGCTTGTTATGAGTTGTATGCTGGTTATATTCAGTCTGATGATTTATCCGTCGTTTACGCTGGCAGCGCCCCCGGACAGACTGGCCAAAGCCCGCGCCGCATTTGATGCCGGCAAAATGTCAGACATGTCGGATTTCGATCCCTCCAAGGTCGTTCAGCCTACCGGCGATACAATCAAAATTGCCATCGTTGCATCGTTCTCAGGTCCTGCCGCCATGGTCGGTCAGATTTACTGGCTTTGTGTTAACTGGGTAGCCTACGACATCAACAAGCGGGGCGGAATCCTCGTCGATGGCAAGAAGAAGCTCGTTGAGGTCATCAAGGCTGATCACATGAGCAAACCGGACCAATGCAAAAAAATTACCGAAAGGATGATCCTTCAGGAAAAGGTCAACATCCTTCTGGGAACCAACGGCGGACATTTGATGAAGATCATCAACGAAACGGCCAATAAGTATAAAACGATCGCCGTGAATATTTGGAGTCCGGGCGATGACCTCATGGATGCGGCCAATTTTTCCCGCTACGCTTTCTATTGTTCGTTTTCTGCGGAACAGGTCGGTCGCGGACTGGCTTACTATTACGGGCAAATCCGGAAAAAAGAGAAACTATTTTACATTCTTTGTCAGGACTACTCCTTTGGCCACAACATGGCTGATGGTTTCAAGACCGGATTGAAAGAATATTATCCCGAGGCGAAAATTGTCGGCGAAGATTTTCATAAGCTTTTCCTTACGGATTACGCGTCCTACCTGACAAAAATCAAGGCTTCAAGTGCCGAGGTCATTTTCACCGGTGACTGGAATCCCGATGCCGGTAATGTTCTCAAGCAATCCCGCCAAATGGGGCTGATGCTCCCCTTCGCCAACATTTATATGGATGATCCCAGCACTCTCCATGCCGTGGGAGTCGAAGGGACAAAAGGACTCGTGAACTTGAGCTCCTGGAATACGGGTAACCCGCACTTTAAAACGTCCGGACATAAGAAATTTTACAAAGCCTGGACGGATCAGTGGAAGAACAAATGGAAAACCCCTCCTTACAATAGTGTGCTCTTTGAAGTATTTGGCGGCAATTTCGGTTCCTGGACCCATGCGACATACTGGTTGATGAGTGTCATGGAGCGCGCGAAAAGCACCGACCCGGAAAAGATTATCGCCGTCTGGGAGAATGACACCTATAAGTATGTCAACGGAAAAATCGTCAAAATGAGGGCCTGCGACCACAAAATCATCCAGGATTTGGCTGTTTCCGAATTTGTGCCATGGGAGCAGCAGAGGGTTTCTTTCAATATACCGCCGTATTACTGGTATAAGGGGTGCTCAAGTTACGGCCCGACATTCGTTATTCCTGCTGATAGAATCCTTCCCGGGATGGATCAGAAGCTTGATCGCTGTATGAACAAAAATGGTTGGGGCGAATAGTTAGAAAGCTGG
>CAYSPF010000182.1:0-4290 GCA_964432775.1 uncultured Geobacter sp. | reverse complement strand
TGAATTTGATGTTTATGGCGCTGACGGCGTTACTGTCGATGGCCCGCCGCGCATCAGCCAGCGAGCCGACGCTCTCGTCGGCACAGACCAACGTGCCGCTTCCGGCCAGTGCCGCCGTAATGGCAGCCAATCCGCACCAGTCATCCTTCGCTACAGGCTGTTCGAGCAATACGGGACATACCCCGCACGCGGCAAGTCGCTCCAGGAACGCCAGCATCCGGTCGGCGCTGAAGCCCATGTTCGCATCAAGAATCAGGCTGCTCTCGGGGCTGGAGTGGTGCACCGCCAGGATACGGCGCAGGTCCAGCTCTTCATCTCCGCCGATCTTTATCTTGAATGTCTTGAATCCCCGATCCGCATACTGCCGAGCGGCTGTCTGCGCCTCCTCCAGCGAGCCAATCACGATAGTGATGTCAGTGGCAAACGACAGCACCGGCTCCTTGGCCGAAGCCGGAGCAAAGAGCCGGTGAAACGGGACCCCCCGCCCACGGGAGAAGATATCCAGCACTGCCATTTCAAGGGCTGCCAGACCGGCATGGTTGCCGGCAAAGCAGTGAGCGAATTCTCGGGAAACCATCTCCGGGTCGTCAATCCTTCGTCCCTGCAATGCTGCAGCTGCAGTTTTCACATTACCCAGGGTTACGGCCAGGGTCTCGCCCGTGATATGGGTCGCTACCGCCGCCTCACCGTATCCGCAGATCCCGTCGCTTGTCCGCAGCCGGAGAAAGACGTTTTCAAGCTCGTCATGCTGCCCGGTCGCGATGCGGAACGGGGTGACCAGTGGTGCCCTGACAATGGACGCCACTGCATCATCTATCAAGTACGACTCCGCTCCCCTCATATCACCTCCGTCAATACGGTAAAATCCCGATACCGGAAAGCCAAACCGACCCTTTCAGGGTTCCCCTCACCCGTCATCCCGGTCTAACGCTGTGGCTCCCAGGTCCCGGGGTATCCGGCAATCCTCCTTGCCTCTGTGGCGACGCTGATCATCAGGGCCATGTGGTCGTCCAGCTTCTTGTCGTAGTCGATGAAGGGGGTGACAACGACCACGGCCACGTCGTCGTCGGGATTGTACGCGACCAGATTCACGTAGCCGGGATGTGCCCCGGTATGACCAATGCCGACGGAAAAGTTGCCGAGCCCGAGGCCGTAGCCCTTGTTCCCCTCGGCCACCGCGGCCATGCGCGTCACCTGCTCCCTGGTCAGCGGTCCGCTGCCCGAAAGGAGCTTCCGTGCCCAGGTTGCCATATCCGCGGGCGTGCTGATGATATTGCCCGGTCCCACCTGATCCGACATGTTGTACTCCACGGTCTCGAAGAAAACGCCGTCTTTACGGGTGTAGCCCGTGAAAAACGGCGCCGGGATGGTCGTGTCGTAACCGCTCCAGGGGGCCGACGTCTCGGACAGCCCCATCGGTTTCAGGAAGTTTTCGGCGAGAAAGCGGTCATAGCTCTTGCCCGACACCCGCTCCACGATCTTCGCCAGCACCGAAAAGCCGGTGTCACTGTAATGGAAGCCGTTGTCACGCTCGGCATCGGTGAAGTAGAGCTGGTTGGCGGCAACCACGCCGATCAGCTCGTCCAGGGTGAACTGGTGGTTGGGATCGCCCTCTGTGACGTAATCTCCATAGATTCGCCCCCGGTAGGGGAAAACACTGGTCTTGGGCACGGGGTTGTTGTAGATGTCATAGATCCCGGCCCGGTGCGACAGGACCTGGCGGATGGTGGTCTGACCCTTGAAGGGGATGTTGTAGCCGTCGGAATCGGGGAGATACGGATCCGTGGTGCCGGGAATCATGTCGGTGAGCTTGTCGTCGATCCGGATCTTCCCCTGCTGATCCAGCAGCATGATCGATGCGGCGGTGAAGGTCTTGCTGACGCTGGCGATGCGGTAATGCCAGTTCCGGTTCACTCCGTCATGAAAACCGGCCGCGGCGGTCCAAGTCCCTTTGGGGGTCTGCAGGTGAACCAGAATGCCCGAATCGTCCGGAAGCTTGTTGGCTGTCTTGTAAACCGCAAATTTCTCGGAAATCATCTTCTGGATATCAGCCTGGACCTCAGGCTGGGCCACATTGGACGAGTTGCCGCCGCAGGCGTTCAGGACCGCCACCAGCAGGACAAGAAGCATTCTTCGGATACTATTCATGGTTTCCCCCCGAATGACAATATAGCTGCAGAACCGCACTTCCCTGTCACAGGTGAACGGCTAGCTTATGTCTTCATTCCTGAAACGCCGGAAAAGCAATGCGCCAAGAATGAGACAGTACAGAAGGACATTGATGAACGGATAGAGGGAGCCGAATCCATGGAACGGTTCGCTCCCGAGCAACGAAGTTGCCGACTGCTGAACGCCCAGGAGTTTCGGCCAGACATAGTACACAACCTTCCACCATGTCAGGTCTGCGTGTGGACCGGCGCCCGGCTGCCGCATCATCACCTGCGCCATCTGGCTGTGGCTGGCGGCGGCAATGCCGTCGGCCACAAAGCCCGCGACACCGATGCCCAGGACACAGAGAAAAGCGACGATATCGGGCATCAGGAGCGACAGGAGAAGCACGGCAACGACTACAAAGAGCAGGTTGATGGAACAGAGCAGTGAGGCAACGAGGAATTCCGGCATGAATACGTTCAAATTGACGGAAGTGACCAGGAACACGATGCCATGCAGGATGAACATGAAGAGTAGCGATACGACCCATAATCCAGCGATCTTTCCGGCAACATACTGCCACCGGGCTATGGGTTTCGACAAAACACACGATTGCATCCCTTCGTTCCGCTCGCGCCTGAATGCTCGCATGGAAAGCAACGCCGCTATGACCATCACTCCTGCACCGATGATGTGGAACGTCACCTTCGACAAAGCCCTTACAATGGTTCCGGCATCGAGAGACTGTCCGTTCACCATGTAATCGCCGTGATAGCAGCCACGAACGAGAAATACGCAGACAGCGCAGATAGCGAACATGATGACGAAACTTTTCTGTCGCACTTCATCGAGAAGCGTATATCTTGCAATCCTGGCAATGGAGGGAAACGTTTTCGGCATCTTCATGTCAACCTTTCACAAGCCGTACAAACACATCTTCCAGCGTATCGCCGTCCTTGACAATGGCGGAAATTTCGTCTTTCACCAGAAGCGTGCCGCGGTTTATTATTGCCGCAGTATCGCATAGTTTTTCAACTTCCGACAGCAGGTGCGAATTCAGGAAGACCGTCATGCCTCTCTCCTTCAGCGACTCCAGGAGCTGGCGCGTTTCCCTGATACCGATGGGATCCAGACCGGAGGTGGGCTCGTCGAGAATCAACAGTTTCGGGTCTCCCACGAGCGCAGCGCCCAATCCGAACCGCTGAATCATGCCCTTGGAATAGGTGCCCGCCTTTGCATGCTCCCTTCCCTGCATTCCGATCAGCTCGACGATGCGCCTGCATTGCTCCACGGCATCGGCCCGGCTCACATCCAGTAATTCGGCACAGCGCAGCAGGTAGCGCCATCCTGATAGAGATGGCGGAATACGGTGGTTTTCGGCCAGATACCCGATTGATGCCCGGCATTCCGCATCCGTACTTGGAATTCCACCTATTGACAGGCTTCCCGCTGTCGGTCGCGTGAAGTCGAGCAGCATCTTGACGATTGTCGTCTTGCCGGCGCCATTGGGTCCAAGCAGAGCGAAGCACTCTCCTGCCTTGACAGAGAAGGAAACATTATCAACAGCAGTAAGGGAATCGTATCGTTTGGTAACGGTTTTCAATTCAATCATATAATGCTCTCATGGTTAATCTCCGGAGAACTCTCCATCAGCGAAGAAATTGGAATTCTAATCGGCATACGCTTCGAATTGCAAGCTCATAGTGAGAATTGGCCCGCACGTTACATAAATTATCTGCGTTATACCATAATCTCACCTCCGGCACTCTCCCTGGTGGTCGCGGAAAATATCCTCAACCTTCACCTCAGGGTGGTGGTACCGTTCATAGTTTTTTGAAAGTTCTTGTCCATCGTTTTCAAGAAGTTGTGAATATAATTGCTCGGCAAGGTAATGTCGAGCCCGGCGGAAAGAGTGAGGCTGTCCTTGGCCATGAGCTCCTTGAGCTGAACGAGGGTGCGCGATACCTGCCCGGCATTAAGCGCAACGGCGAAATAATAGGCGCCGGGTCGTTTTTCCATCAACGGGAGAAAAGTGAGCACATGTCCCGGCACGGCCCGGCTTGTGGTTTCGCGGTATTCAGCGTCCATATCCTCCCGTTCTTACGTCATACACCTTTCCATGTCGGAATTTCACGAAAT
>CAYSPF010000181.1:0-4325 GCA_964432775.1 uncultured Geobacter sp. | reverse complement strand
AACCGTCGACCTATGCGTTGCGAACGCATCGCTCTCCCAGCTGAGCTACATCCCCATAAACGTTACAGCGTCTCGTGAGCGGGGGAAACTATACAGGATTTTCCTCCTGTTGAAAAGGGGGAAAATAGGGGTGTGCCGGAAGGATGACCCGGAACTCGGCGCCAATTCCGCTCCGGTTGCCGGCCTGGATTGTACCCCCGTGATTGGTGACAATACGGTGGACGATGGGAAGGCCCAGGCCGGTCCCGCCCTCTTTGGTCGTGTAAAAGGGGCTGAAGATGTTCGGAAGGATTTCCGGTGGGATGCCGCCGCCCGTATCGCGAACCTTTAGGGCGACCGCCTCCTTGCCGTCCAGCACGGTGGAGGTGACCGATACAAAAAGGGTGCCTCCGGGTTTCATGGCCTCGCAGGCGTTATTGAAGAGGTTGATGCAGACTTGCTTTAACTGCTGGAAGTCTCCGAGGATCTGGAGAGGGGTAGAAGAAAACCGCTTTTTTACCCTGATTCTCTTTTCTTCCGTTATACCGGAGACAATGGCAAGAGACTCGGCAACGGCGGTTTCCAGGGGACACACGGTGTAGCAAATAGTAGCCCGTTTCGTGAAGACCAGGATTTCGTCAAGCATTTTTTCCAGGCGATTCGCTTCACGGGCAATCGTATCGGCATACTTCCAGTCAGACGAGCCGGGAGCCTCTTTTCGGAGCAGGCGGCGAGCAAGACCACCAATGGAAACCAGGGGCCCTTTAAGTTCATGGGCGATAGACGCCGCCGTTTCCCCGAGGGAGGCAAGACGTTCTCCCTGCAAAAGTCGTTGCCGGATTTCCCCGAACTCCCGGTTTGAGTTTTCGATGCGATTGTAGAGCATGGCATTCTCAATGGCCATGCCGGTCTGGTTGGCGAAGAGGTGGAGAAGCTCCTGATCTTCCCGTCCGATGGGTTTAGCCGTGAGCGGGTTGTCGATGATTACGAGTGCGACGACTTCGTTTTTCGCGACGAGCGGTACAGCCGCAAACGAGGTCATGTTAAACTTGTCGAAGCATTCTCCTGTCGGCGGGCTCTTTTTCTCGGTATGGCTTGCCAGAATAAGCCTTTTTTCCAAGACTGCCCGCGAGAGAATGTCTCGAGACATGTCCAGCGGAATCCGGGTTCCCTTCACCATGCAGCAAAAGGTAGAACTCTGTAGTCTCTCCATGTCTTCGTCAGGCAGATTCCACAGACTGCCGAGGCTTTCTCCATACTCCTCCGTTGACTGCGGTATCGTTCCCCGGGTTTCAGCAGTCACTCCGAACATCCCCTGCATCATGCCGGAGCGCTTATTGACGAGAAAAAGCATGGCGCGTTCAAACAGCGGCGGGATATCGGAAATGAGAGCTGTCAGGCTGAGATTGATCAGCTTGTTGATCCGCGTCGTGGAATGCAAGGCGTTACTGATGCGATAGAGCAGGGAGAGTTTTTTCAGCTTGTTGATGTTTTCAGCTGTGAGCATGGTCATCCGGCGGAAGCTGCGTACCCCGACCAGGGCGCCGGAAATCAGGTTCCCCATTCCTTCGAAAAGTTCACGGTCTTCTTCGTCAAAATTTCGTCGTCCGCCATCCCGTTCTGTTTTGCCGAAGAATGTCAGCATTCCAAAGGTCTGGGCTTCATAGTGGAGCGGGACGCTCACATAGGAAGGAGGGAGGTCTTCGTCACCGACAACATCGATGATGAGAAGCGGCGTTCCGGTAAGCAGCATTCTGCCGGAACACTCCTGCTCGATTTCCAGCATGGAGCGGAGATGGGTGCGGTGCCGTCTTTCGCAGGTCCTGAGCACTTTCGAGGTGAATACGTCATAGTTGAAAATGCGCAGAACGGTGCAGGAAGAGGCAGTGTATTCGTGGGCAATTTTGAGGATAAAAGGAAGGATCTCCCGAAAAGGAATCGGTTGGTGAAGGACCTTGCCCAATTCGTTAAGGGTGATCAGGTGCTGAATACGTCGATCGGATCGCTCCGTAATCTCGGCGGAGTACACCAGCCCTGCAATCTCCGTCATAATATCCTGGAATATTCTCTCGGAGATGCGATCGAGGACTGATGCCTTCGTGAGTGCGAGTGATAGTGCCCCCACCACCCTCTTTCCACACGTCAGGGGCAGCGATCGTGTCTCCGCGGCGCCGCTCGTCAGGGTTTCGTCGGCATGGAGAGAGCAGGCGCCGGCATAGACGGTGTCCTTGCGGAGCACGCAGAGACCAGCGGCGCCTTCCCCGACAGGGATCGAACAGGAAACCTTCTGTTCGGGGCCGTGGCTCGATATCTTCCAACCCAGGGTGCGGTGGTCCGTATCAAGGAGGTAGATGTCGACGGAGTCCAGGTCAAAAGACTTTTTGATGAAGCGGGCGAGTGATTTCAGTCTTGCTGCATGGGAGAGGTTGGTGGAGTTGGCTATCCGAACCGTGGTGCTCAAGAGAGTGTAGTCGTTCGCGATAACCATGGGCGCGCCGTTGATGGTCCGATTGAGAGGCCGTGTGGTGATAGTTCAGTAAAGCCGCGGTTACTTCAACTTTTCCTTTTGTTCCTGTTCAATCTTGCAGTCGATGCAGTAGGTAGTTACCGGACGTGCCTTGAGGCGTGCCTCACTGATTTCGCAACCGCACATTTCACAGATGCCGAAGGAGCCGTCGTCGATCTTTCCCAGCGCCTCGCGGATCTTGTTAAGAAGCCTCCGTTCCCTGTCCCTGATGCGAAGTTCGAAGGTGCGATCTGATTCCTGTGTGGCCCGGTCATTGGGATCGGGAAAGCAGGTGGTGTCCGCGGTCATTTCCGAAACGGTTTTTTCGGCCTCTTCCAGAAGTGACCTCATCTCTTCCTGGAGGATGCTCCGGAAGTATTCTAGCTTTTCATTGTCCATACCCATCTCCTGACTCGATAAATCTTTAATATCCTAGGGGAATTGAGTCCTTAAGTAAAGAGAAAATTCACACCCCGCCTAGGGAGGGCCAAAGAGGTTTTCCAGTGTCTGCTCCACGGAAGCAACGCCGATAAGCTCCACACCGTTTGTGCGGACATGCTTCACACTCCCCGCGGGGAGGATGCACCGAGTGTATCCCAGTTTTGCAGCTTCTTTCACCCTTGTTTCCGGCTGGGTTATGGCGCGAACTTCGCCGGCAAGCCCCACTTCTCCAATCACCATTGTTCGTGGCGCGATGCTCCGGTCGAGATGGCTGGACGCCACGGCAGCCACTATTCCGAGATCGGCCGCGGGTTCGCTCAGTTTCACTCCTCCGACGACGTTAAGGAAGATATCCTGTCCGGCCATGGTCAGCCCCACCTTCTTTTCAAGGACGGCCACCAGAAGCGCCAGTCGGTTATGATCGACCCCGATGGTTGTCCGCCTCGGGACCCCGTAGGAGGATGAGGTGACAAGGGCCTGGAGTTCCACGAGGAGAGGGCGGCTTCCTTCGATGGTGGCGGCTACAACGGACCCGGAAACTCCGAGCGGTCGCTCGGAAAGAAAAAGCTCCGACGGATTCGAGACCTCGCGAAGACCGGTTTCTCCCATCTCGAACACCCCAATCTCGTTGGTAGAGCCATAGCGGTTCTTGATAGCCCGCAAAATTCTGAAGGGGTGACCGGTATCTCCCTCGAAGTAGAGCACCGTATCGACCATGTGTTCCAGGACGCGCGGGCCGGCAATGGAGCCATCCTTGGTGACGTGACCCACGAGGAAGACAGGCACCCCGCTTCCCTTGGCGAGCATCATCAGTTTTCCTGCGCTCTCGCGAACCTGACTGACGGTCCCCGGAGCCGATTCGAGGGTTGCCGTGAAAACGGTCTGGATGGAATCCACCACGATCACCTTCGGTTCCAGTTTCCGGACATGGGACAGGATTCTTTCCAGGGAATTCTCAGCCAGGATATACAGGTCCTGCGCCCCGACCTGGAGGCGTTCCCCCCTCATCCTCGTCTGGCGTGCCGACTCCTCCCCCGACACATACAGCACTTTTCCCCGTCGCCGGGCAAGATGGTCCATTGCCTGGAGCATGAGGGTGGATTTGCCGATGCCCGGATCTCCTCCGATGAGCACGAGGGATCCGGCGACCACCCCCCCGCCGAGCACCCGATCGAATTCCGGAATGCCGCAGGAAAAACGGTCTTCCGCATCGCCGGACACCTCACCGATGGGGATCGGGACGGCAACCGATCCGGCGTCTTGCGCCCGCTTGTCTCCCTTTAACAGGGTTTCTTCCACCAGTGTGTTCCAGGAATTGCAGTCAGGGCATTTTCCCAGCCATTTCGGTGACTGGTAGCCGCACTTCTGGCAGGAGTAGAGGGTCTTCGTTTTCACGGGC
>CAYSPF010000180.1:2053-4359 GCA_964432775.1 uncultured Geobacter sp. | reverse complement strand
CCGCGTACCATGCGACTGCCCAGGGGAGCGGCAGGATTCCCTCCGAGATGTGCATGGCATGGGCCGGAGCGGCGAGAAGCAGCAGAGAGATGCAAATGATTACTTTGAACATGGGAACCTCGAAACAGTACTATCCTGGGCAGTATCGGCAGCGGCCGGGTCGGGACTTCCCCGAATCCTCTCGTAATCGGTCACCTTCCTTCACGTGGATTTGGTAACCTGCTGGATTCGGGCGTTTTCCTTGAGTCAACGTACTGCATTGAAGCCGCACGAGAGGCTCCGTGAAAGCCCCGACCCGGCCCCGAACAACAATTGTCGGAGTTTTCGGAATGAGAAGAATCAGCAGAAGGGAGAGGCGCCTTCAGATGTATTCCTTACCGCTTGTCCCCGTTCAAATACCCGGAAAACAGCTTCCCCGCTCCCCGTGAGGCGCAGAAATCGCCGCACATGGTGCAGGTCTGTTCATCCTCGGGCATGCGGCAGGAGCGTATCGCCCGGGCGTCCTCCGGGAAAAGCGCCAGCTCGAACTGACGTTCCCAGTTCAGGTCGCGGCGCGCCTTGCTCATCTCCTTGTCCCGCTCGCGACCCTTTTCCGGGTACTTGTTCATGTCGCCGATGTAGGCGGCGATTTTCGCGGCCTTCACCCCCTGGCGAACGTCCTCCTCCGTGGGGAGAGCCAGGTGCTCGGCAGGGGTGATGTAGCAGATGAGGTCCGCGCCGTAGCGGGAGGACTGGGCTGCTCCAATGGCGGCGGTGATGTGGTCGAAGCCGGGTGCCACGTCCGTCGGGATCGGGCCGAGCATGTAGTAGGGCGCGCCGCCGCTCATCCTCTTCTGCAACTGGATGTTCCCCTCTATCTCGTCCAGCGGCACATGACCGGGTCCCTCCACCAGCATCTGGCAGCCCATCTCCCGGCCCATCTCGGCCAACTCGCAGTTGAAGAGGAGCTCCTGGATCTGTGCCCGGTCCGAGGAATCGTGGATTGCGCCGGCCCGCAGGCCGTTGCCCAGGGAGAGGACGGTGTCGTACCGCTTCAGGATCTCCACCACCCGGTCGAATTTTTCGTAGAGGGGGTTTTCCCGGTTGTTGGCCAGCATCCAGGCCACCATGCCGACCCCTCCCTTGCTCACCAGCCCGCCGTAGCGGTATCCCTGGCGCTTGAGGCGCTCGATGGTGGCGCGGTTGATGCCGCAGTGGACCGCCATGAAGGCCATGCCGTCTGCGCACTGCTGTTCGATGAGGTCAAACAGCATCTCCTCGTCGAGCCGGTTGGGGTCGCCGTATTTCCGGCCCGCCTCGCAGAATGCCTGGTAGAGAGGGACGTTCCCCACCGGCAGGTCCACGCTTGCTATCACCTCCCGCCGCACCCAGTCAAGGTCACCTCCCACGGAGAGCTCCATCAGGGTGTCGGCCCCCGCTTGCTGGGCGGCCTTTGCTTTCCGCACCTCTGCCCCGTAGTCCACGATGTCCGACGAGGTGCCGATGGAGGCGTTCACCTTGGTGCGCAGACCCTTGCCGATCCCCACCGGCCGCGGTTTCCGGCTATGGTTCCAGGGAATGACGATCTTCCCTTCCCCTACCATCCTGCGTATATACTCCGGCGCAACCTTTTCATCCCCGGCAACGGCTTCCATCTGGGCGGTAATAACGCCCTCGCGGGCCAGTTCGATCTGCGTTTTCACTACTCTACTCCCTCGATTTTATTTGAAAATGAATTTCCTGCAGCTCTCCCCAAACGCGGCCGCCATCTCCGGGCAGCTCCCGAAATGGAGGTGGATGTAGGATGCGAGACAGTTCCTGTACCGGTACCCCTCGAAACCTAGGTTGATGCCGTTTTTTCGCACACGGTAGAGCCGCTCGAAACCTTCCGGCATCTCATCCATCTCCGAATAGTGGAACTCGTGGCCGCGGGCGACCCTGCCTTGCTCTCCGACGATCGAATCCGCGGCAAACTCAACCTCCCGGTAGCCGAGGGCCTTCCTCCGTGGAAGCATCCGGGTTGCGACCGGATAGATTCCGGCGAAATTTTCCGTCAGATAGATGAATCCGCCGCATTCCGCGTACACCGGCATATCCCTTTCTATGGCTGCCCGGATCTGCTCCTTCATACCGCTGTTTGCAGCAAGGGTATCGGCGAACAGCTCCGGGTAGCCGCCGGGGAGGTAGATGCCGCCAATCCCTTCGGGAAGGCTCGAATCCGCAAGAGGGGAGAATTCTACGATCTCCGCCCCAGCTTCCCGCAGCAACCGCAGGTTGTCCTCATAGACGAAACAGAAGGCCGCGTCGCGGGCAACGGCTATTCGTAC
>CAYSPF010000180.1:0-1953 GCA_964432775.1 uncultured Geobacter sp. | reverse complement strand
ATCCCATCCAGGTCCACATGATCCGCAATCATCGCTGCCAGGCATTCCAGGAAATCCGCGGACAGCGGATTTTCCTCCGCGGTGACGAGCCCCAGGTGGCGGGAAGGGATCCCGAGCCGTTCATCGCGGGGAATACAGCCGAAGACCTTCACCTCCGGGACAGCGGATTCCACGGCTTGCCGCAGAATCCGGGCGTGGTTTTCGCTCCCCACGTTGTTGAAGATCACCCCGGCGATAGGCACGTCCCGGTCGAACCGGGCGAAACCCTGGATCAGGGCCGCGGCGCTTCTCGCCTGGCTCTTTGCGTCCACAACCAGGATCACCTGACTCGTGAGGATTTTCGCGATCTGCGCGGTACTCCCTGCTTCCGAGACACCATCGATACCGTCGAAGAGCCCCATGACCCCTTCGATTACGGCGATATCGGCGTCCTGTGTGTGCTTGGTAAAGGTTTCCCGAATGAATTCCTGCGGGCACATCCATCCGTCCAGGTTGACGGAGGGACGGCCGGTTACCGCACGGTGCCAGCCGGGGTCGATGAAGTCCGGGCCCACCTTGAACGGGGCAACGACCAGCCCCTTCCGTTTCAGTGCCTCCATGAGACCCAGTGTCACGGTGGTCTTGCCTGAGCCGCTCATGGGCGCGGCGATGACGATAGATTTCATGGCGTTATCCATTCAGGAGCTTCACAACCGGATTGCCGTCGGCATAGTAGTCAATGATGTTCAGGCAGCCATAGTCCTGTTCGATGCGGAACATGGAAGAGGGGGGCGCGCCGAGAGCGTCCAGCAGGACGATCCGGTTGACCCCGCCGTGGGCGACAACGAACACCTCTTCGCCCCGGTGGCGTTCGACAATCTCAGTTAGCACAGGGATTACCCGATCCCTCAAATCGAGCAGACTTTCCCCGCCCGGTGCCCGGAAACCGACGAAATCATTCATGCGCGTCTGCCATTGCTCCGGGAACTTCTCCTCCAGTTCCCCCCAGGTCATGCCCTCCCAGTCACCGAAGCTGAGCTCCCGCAGCTCACTTTTCGCCAACGGCTGAAAGTCCCGGTTTCGGCAGAGTATCTCCGCTCCCTGCATGCAGCGGGAGAGATCGCTGGTGTAGCAGGCGGAGACAGGCGCGTCTTTCAGGCGTTCCGCCAGCATCCGGTACTGGTCGAACCCCTTCGGGGTCAGGGGAACGTCTGTCTGGCCGTTATAGCGGAATTCCCCGCTTCCGGCTATCTCGCCGTGGCGGATCAGGTGGATACGCGTCCTGGATGTCATGGGAGAATGCCCCCTTTTCCCGAGAAGGCCAGTATCATCAGCAGGCAGAGAATTTCGTTCAGTTCGCCGGCACAGCCGATGATGTCACCGGTTACTCCGCCAATCTTTCGGTGAAACCATGCCTTCATTGCCCATGTCAGGAGATAGGCGGTGACGAAAAGCCAGAGCCCCCGGATTCCCATGAGCAGGACGGCGCCGGCAAGGGTGGTGATCGTTGCCATGAGCATCTGTAGCCACCCTGCCCCGTCGATGAAAGCAATCCCGAGACCATCGCTCCGTGCGTTTCGCGCGCCGACGGTCATCTGCACCATTGCGAAGCGGGCCAGCATCGGGAAACAGAAGAGTGCCTGCGTTTTGACATCCTCCGGCAGGGCCAGCAGTGCCTGGTATTTGAGGAGAAGCGCCAGAATCAGGCCGACCGCCCCGGCCGCCCCGGTCCGGGAATCCTTCATCACCGCCAGGAACCGTTCCTTGTTGCCGCGGGCTGCCAGCCCGTCGCAGACATCGGCCAGACCGTCCAGATGGAGAACCCCGGTAATAACCGCCAGGGCGATGATGAGGAGAAGATCCACAACCCCGCGCGGCAGAAATCCCGACAGGATGTGGTTGGCCCCCACGAGAAGCGCACCCAGGGTCAGGCCGGCCAGGGGAAAGAACGACAGGGAGCGGCCCAGGTCCTTT
>CAYSPF010000179.1:0-4394 GCA_964432775.1 uncultured Geobacter sp. | reverse complement strand
CCGGTGTGAATGTGCATATCCTGGGTCGGAATGTCTGTTCACTCAAGGAAATGCGAAATGAGATTATTGCCGCTCTTGACTTTCTGTTCACCGGGTTCTGACGTCAGAAGTCCAGCCAACCTCGGTTGGCGCTGACAGAAGGCGGACCGAACGTATCTGAGTTTTCAACGTGTACACCTTGACGAGTCGGATAGTGAGGGGAAGCCTGATTCATCCCCTTCAGCCTTCTGTCTTCATCCTGATCACCTGAATCGTTTCCCGAAAGGTTCACCCATGAAACCGCAGACAATAACGAAAAAGAGCGCCGTGGTCCGCATCCCCTTCAGCGCCCCGTTCCTCCCCCTGGCCATGGAATTCGCCGACAAGGGGGCGCGGGGCTTCGGCTATGGCGACCGGGAGGCCGGCGGGCTTGTGCTGGCGGTTGAAGAGTTGTTCTCCTTCTATGCGCAGAGGGCTGCCGGAGGCTCAATGGTGGAGATCGGACTTGAGGACCAGGGGTACCGCCTGGCGCTCTCCATCTCCTTCCACGCCGCCAATCCGGACATGCGAGCCTTCAACCTGACCTGGCGCGTCAGCCATGACTGCGAGGAATCGCTGCATATGCTGGGGCCGATGCTTGCCGCCCGCAGCGTCTCCAGCCTGCGTCTCGACTTCGACGCGAATGAGCGGGTGGTGATCCGCATGACCCGCGACCGGGATTATGCCCCGGCGGGCGCCGCGCCTCTCCCGCCGCGCGACAGTGCCAAAGCCGTACGTCCGGCTGATCCTTCCCCGGACGACCTGCGGCACTTCGCCGCCATGGTGACGGAGTCCGGGTCCCCGTTTCTGCCCTCTTTCCTGGCCCGTCCCGGTATGGCTGCCGATATGCTCGCCGCCGGCCACCTGCATGCCGTCCTGGCCCTGGACAATGGCTGGATCGTCGGCGGGGTGCTCTGGCGGCCGCTGACCGATACCTGCATCGAGCTGTACGGCCCGTACCTTTTCTGCGACGACCCGGATGACAGGACGCTGACCATGCTGATGGACGAGGCGGTCGCCAGGATTTCACACTCCCGCTCGCGCGGGCTGGTGCGGCGTCAGGGAGCGCTTGCGGGGCACGAGCGCTTCTTCGATTTCCTGGGAAAGCTGGAAATGGCCGGGATCAGCGGGCATGGCGCGAACTCCGTCTACTACTACCGTCAGCTCAGGGAGGAAAGCGGCGGCGTGATTTATTGCGCCGGGCCGCTGGCAGACTTCCTTCGCGAACAGTACGACCGGCTCTGTCTCCCCCGGCAGGTGCGTGAATCCGGCGGAGACACCGCCCGGTTACGCGATGCATCCGTTCTTGCCGTGGAACTGGAGTACCCGCGTTCCCTGGCGATTATCCGTCCCCTCTGCGCCGGAAGGGACATGTCCGTCAACCTGGCCGGCCATCTCGACCTGCTGCGGGGCGAGGGGATCCACAACTTCATCGTCGAGATCAACACCGGACGCACTGAGGACACCGCCTTTGCCGATGCCCTGGCGGAGACGGGATTCGTGCCGCGCCTGCTTATTCCCGATGCAGGTCAGGGGGACCTGGTGATCTACGACCATTCCGGCAGGAAAGCGCATTCATGAACCTGGATGCCCTGGTCCCCGATTATGTCCGCTGTTTCGAGACCTACATCCCGAGCCGGCCGGATCACCTGCTGATGAGGGAGTACGGCGCGCCCTTCATCCTTCGTCTGAACAACAACGAGAACCCCCTCGGTCCTCCTCCGGCCGCGGCCCGCGCCATCGCTTCGTTTCCCCCGGAGCTTGCCGCCGTTTACCCGAGCGGTGACTCCTTTGACCTGCGCGAAGCCCTTGGCCGCCGGTTCGGTATTTCACCCGACCGCTTCCTGGTGGGCAACGGTTCCTGTGAGGTAATCTCGTCGGTGATGAAGGCATTCTGCCGGGCCGGGGATAACGTCGTCACCGCGGACAAGACCTTTGCCGTGTACGAATGGGTTGCCGAATTTTCGGGCATCGAGGCCCGCCTTGTTCCCTTGCGCGACTACGCATTCGACCCCCAGGGGATGCTGGACCGCATCGATGTCCGCACCAAGATCCTCTTCGTCTGCAACCCCAACAACCCCACCGGCAGCTGGTGGACCCGCCGGGTCCTGGTCGATTTCCTGGAAAAGGTGGGGGATGAGCGGATCGTGGTGGTGGACGAGGCCTACCGGGAGTTCGTGGAGGATGAGGCGTACCCGGACGCGATCGAGCTGATGGAGCGCTTTCCCAACGTGATCGCCTTCCGCACCTTTTCCAAGATGTACGCCCTGGCAGGTCTGCGCTCCGGCTACCTGGTAGGGACCGGGGAGGTGGTGGACGTGGTCAGGCGCACCTGCATCGCCTATTCGGTAAATGTGCTGGCGCAGCGGGCCGCACTGGCGGCGCTGTCCGACGACGCGGGGCATATCGCGGCAAGCCGCGCCCTGGTCAAGAAAGGCAGGGCGTATCTCCGCGGGGTTTGCGACGGTCTCGGCCTGGAAACGGTGGGCGAGGAGGGGAATTACCTGATGATTAAGGTGCCGATCAACGACATGCTCATGTACCGGCGGCTGATGAAACGGGGGATGATGGTCCGCTCCATGACCGGGTTCCGCTACCCCGGCTGGATTCGGGTCACTTTGAAGGAAATGGCCGTGATGGAGAGCTTTGCCGAGGCCCTGGATGAGGAGATACGGACGATCCGGGCCGGAGGGAGATCCCGATGAATTCGGAACCGCAACCGCTCGAAATCGGCAGATCCGAGATCCGCGGCGACGCCCATGCAAAGGCATCCGGCCGGGAGGTGTTTTCCGCCGACCTGTATCCCGACAACCTGATCCGGGCAGGGGCGGTGCGCGCCGGTGCCCCCCATGGCAGGCTCGTGTCGCTGGACACTTCGGCTGCACTGGCCGTGCCCGGTGTGATCAAGGTGCTGACGGCCGGAGACGTGCCCGGACCGAACCGCCACGGCATCATCCACAAGGACATGCCGGTGCTGGTGGACGACGTGGTCCTCTACACCGGTGACGCGCTGGCGCTGATACTGGCCGAGACGCGCGAGGCGCTGAAGCTGGCGATCCCGCTGGTGCGCGCCGTTATCGAGCCCCTTCCGGCCGTCTTCGATCCCGAATCCGCCATGGCGGAAGGCGCTCCGCGGCTGCATCCGGACAAGGAGAACAACCTGCTGATGGCGGCGGAGATCCGCAAGGGTGACGCACCGTCAGCCTTTGCGGAGTGCGACGCGGTGGTGGAGGGAGAGTTTTCCACCCCGGTGCAGGCCCATGTCTTTCTCGAAACGGAAAACGGAACGGCGCGGCTGGAGGAGGATGGCAGCATCTCCATGACCGTATCCACCCAGTCTCCCTTCCGGGACCGGTTCGAGATCGGCCATGCGCTGGGTATTCCCTTCGACAGAATCCGCATTGCAAGCCCGAGCCTGGGGGGCGGATTCGGCGGCAAGGACGGCGCGACCGTGCAGTGCCTGCTGGCCCTGGCCGCGCTCCACAGCGACGGCAGGCCGGTACGGATGCAGTGGGACCGGGAGGAGAACCTTGCCGCCGGGTATCGGCGCCACGGGTGCAGGTTGCGCTACCGTCTCGGCGCGAAACGGGACGGCGCACTGCACGCCCTGGAGTGCGAACTGGTGTACGACACCGGCGCCTATGCCCACTTGGGAGGCGAGGTGATGGAGCTGGGGATGGAGCATGCGGGCGGCCCCTATCGCATCCCCCATGCCCTGATCCGGGGAAAATGCGTCTTTACCAACAACCCGGTGGCCGGGGCCATGCGCGCCTTCGGCGTCTGCCAGGTGACCTTCGCCTTCGAGTCGATGATGGACCTGCTGGCGGAAAAACTGGGTATGGATCCCCTGGACTTTCGTCTGCGCAACGCCCTGGTCGACGGCGACACCAACTGCGCCGGGGTGCGACTCGTCACCTCCACCGGCGCGCTGGGATGCCTGAAGATCCTGCGGGACCATCCGCTCCGGCAGGAGCGCGAGGAGTGGAAGCGGCAGGCCCCGCCCGGCATCATGCGCGGCGTCGGACTGGCAGCGGTCTTCAATGCGGCCGGATACGGCGGCGGGGTGCGCGATTCGGCCATCGCCAAGGTGGAGATGACACCGGACGGAAAGTTCATCGTGCACAACGCCGTGACGGACATGGGCCAGGGAAACTCGGCCGCCTTCCTGCAGATGGCTGGGCATATCCTCGGCCAGGATGCGTCGTCCCTGACGCTGCGGCAACCGGACACCGTCACCGCCTATCCGTCCGGTTCCTCGTCCGCGGGCCGCACCACATACACCTTCGGCAATGCCCTGATCAAGGCCTGCGAGGATCTCAAGGCCCGCCTGATCAACCGGGCCGGGCTGCTTCTGTTTGTGGACAACGACAAAGACC
>CAYSPF010000178.1:0-4398 GCA_964432775.1 uncultured Geobacter sp. | reverse complement strand
CCGGCGGTTGTGGTGTCGCACGATAGATGATATGGTAAACTCTCCGTGTAACGAAAATCCAGGAGTGTACACCAGATGCCGGACAAGTCTCACCCCTTCGACACTCTCACCCCCGAATTCATCATGGACGCTGTCGAGAGCCGGGGTTTTCGCTGTGATTGTCGTACCCTTGCCCTGAACAGCTACGAGAATCGCGTCTATCAGGTCGGCATCGAAGAGGGGAAGCCGCTCATCGCGAAGTTCTACCGCCCGGACCGCTGGAGCGACGATCAGATCCTGGAAGAGCACCGTTTCTGCCTGGAACTGGCGGAGCACGAACTGCCGGTGGTTGCCCCGTGGTTCGACACCGGCGGCGACACGTTATATCAGCATAAGGGCTTCCGCTTCGCCCTCTACCCCAGCCAGGGGGGGCATGCGCCGGAATTCGACAACCTGGATAACCTGGAAATCCTCGGCCGTATGCTTGGGCGCATCCACCTTGTGGGAGCAGTACGGCCCTTCGTGCACAGGCCTGCCATCGACATCGAAAGCTTCGGCAGAGCCGGCGCGGCCCTGATTCTGGAACGGTTCATCCCGGACGAGTACCGGGAGAGCTACACGGCGGTTATCGATCTCCTTCTGAAAAAAATTGAAACGGTCTTCGCCGAAACGGGGCCGGTCCGCTCAATCCGCTGCCACGGGGACTGCCACAGCGGCAACATTCTCTGGCGTGACAATGCCCCCCATTTCGTGGATTTTGACGACGCCCGCACCGCCCCTGCGGTGCAGGACCTGTGGATGATGCTCTCGGGCGACCGTCCCCGTCAGACCGCCCAGCTTTCCGCACTGATGGACGGCTACACGGAGTTTTTCGACTTCGATCCCCGCGAGCTGGGCCTCATCGAGGCGTTGCGCGCCCTGCGCATGATCCACTACAGCGCCTGGCTCGCCGCCCGCTGGGAAGATCCCATGTTCCCCCGCACCTTTCCCTGGTTCAACACTGTCCGCTACTGGGGGGAGCAGATCCTCGAACTGCGCGAACAGCTTGCTGCCCTGGACGAACCGGCGCTGGAACTGCCGTAACAGTTTGTTGATAAACAGGCGCGCGAAAAGCGCCTGACACCGCTCATCCGGTTGTGATAAACTGGCGGACAATTCGTGACCCGGCAGGCGCCGGGCGCATACGACACGAACCATCATCCAAAGGAGAAGACAATGAAAAGAGCCAGTGCCCGCCACATTCTCGTGGCCAGCGAGGAAGCCTGCAACAACCTGAAGGCGCAGATTGAAGGAGGCGCGGATTTTGCCGTCGTGGCGAAGGAACACTCCCTGTGCCCCTCCAAGAGGGACGGAGGCGCCCTGGGTACCTTCAGCCCGGGCCAGATGGTGCGGGAGTTCGACGAGGTCGTATTCTCCGGTGAAATCGGCAAGGTGCTGGGCCCGGTGAAGACCCAGTTCGGTTACCACCTGATCGAGATCACCAGTCGCACGGAATAGCCTGGCTTCACCAGCTGTTTCCAGGACAAAGAAAGCCGGAACCCGAAAGGGCGCCGGCTTTGTGCTTTTCCATTCAACTTCCGAACAACGAGGCCTTCATGACCAATCCGGCACATCAGACCGTATACCGCACTGACTACACCCCGCCCGACTACCTTGTGGATACCATCGATCTCCGTTTCGAACTCGGCGAGGAAAGCACTCGGGTAAGTTCCCGTCTGGCTATACGGGCAAACTATGAAACCGACCGGGGAGCGCAACCGCTTCACCTGGACGGTCATCGCTGCGACCTTGTCGGTCTCTCTCTTGACGGTATCCCCCTGTCGAAGGACCGGTACACGGTCGATGGTGAAGGGCTGAACATACCCGCGGCGCCTGCTGCCTTCACCCTTGAAATTACCACTGAAATTCGCCCCCAGGATAACACCTTCCTGGAGGGGTTGTACCGATCCGGCGGCATGTTCTGCACCCAGTGCGAAGCCGAAGGGGTCCGCTCCATCACCTACTTCCCGGATCGTCCCGACGTGTTGGCCGTCTATACCGTGACCATCGTCGCCGACAAGAGCCGCTACCCGGTGCTCCTCGCCAACGGCAACCCAGTGGAAAACGGCGAACTTGCTGACGGCCGACACTTTGCGGTCTGGCATGACCCGTTTCCCAAGCCCTGCTACCTGTTCGCCCTGGTGGCCGGTGACCTGGTCTACGTCGAGGATCGCTTTACCACCTGCTCCGGCAGGGAAGTGGCCCTGCGCATCTTTGTGGAGGAGAAGAACCGGAACAAATGCGGTCATGCCCTCCGTTCCCTGAAAAAGGCGATGCGCTGGGACGAGGGAACCTTTGACCGTGAGTACGATCTGGACCTGTTCATGATCGTGGCGGTGGACGATTTCAACATGGGCGCCATGGAGAACAAGGGTCTGAACATCTTCAACTCCCGCTACGTGCTGGCAAGCCCGGAGACCGCCACCGACGACGACTTCCAGGCTATCGAAGAGGTTATCGGACACGAATACTTTCACAACTGGACCGGCAACCGGGTCACCTGCCGCGACTGGTTCCAGCTCTCCCTCAAGGAGGGGCTCACCATCTTCCGCGACCAGGAATTCTCCGCGGACATGGAGTCGCGGGGAGTGAAGCGGATCAACGACGTGCGCCTGCTCCGCACCCACCAGTTCGCCGAAGACGCCGGTCCCATGGCCCACCCGGTCCGCCCCGACTCCTACATGGAGATCAACAACTTCTACACCGTGACCGTTTATCAGAAAGGTTCCGAGGTCATCCGCATGCTGCATACCCTGCTCGGCGCCGATCCCTTCCGCCAGGGGATGGACCTCTACTTCCTGCGCCATGACGGTTCCGCGGCAACGGTGGAGGATTTCGTCCGGGCCATGGAAGACGCGGGCGGCAGGGACCTGGGACAGTTCCGCCTCTGGTACGAGCAGGCCGGGACACCTCGCCTAGAGGTAAGCGGGAAATTCGACCCGGCGGCCGGAACCTACACCCTGTCCGTCCGGCAATCCTGCCCGCCGACACCGGGGCAGCCGGAGAAGAAGCCGTTGCATATGCCCCTGGTCATGGGCCTTCTTGACCGGGAGGGCAGGGAGCTTCCCTGTACCCTGGCGGGAGAGAAGGGCGACGGACCGACGACCCGAATCCTGGAGATAAGGGATATCGAGGAATCCTTCATCTTCACCGGCCTTTCCGCTCAGCCGGCGCCGGCGCTGCTGCGTACTTTTTCCGCACCGGTCAGGCTTTCGTACCCCTATGATCACGACGACCTCGTGCTGCTCATGGCCCATGAAAAAGACCCCTTCTGCCGCTGGGAAGCGGGTCAGCAGCTGGCCGTGAGGATCCTCTTGGAATTGGTAGCGGATCTGCAGGCGGGACGGGTCCCGCGTCTCGACCCGGGTTTTGTTGACGCTTTCCGTTCCACCCTTACCGGTGGGGAGAGGGACACGTCCTTCCTTGCGGAGGCGCTCACCCTGCCGTCCGAGGCTTATCTGGCTGAATTGATGGAGATAGCGGACCCGTCAGCAATCCATCAGGCCCGCCAGTTCGTTCGAAAGGGGCTTGCGGAGCAGTTGCGGGGAGAGTTCCTGTCAGTGCGGGAAGAATGTTGCGTCGACGCGCCCTATGCCGTGGACGACGGCCGGGCCGGGGAGCGGCGTCTGGCGAATCTCTGCCTTGCATACCTGATGACCCTGGACGCGCAGGACATCATTGAAACCACCCTTCGCCAATTCCGGGAAGCGGACAACATGACCGATGTCATGGGCGCGCTTGTCCCGTTGGCATCCTGCGACTGCCCGGAGCGGCACGTTGCTCTGGACGAATTCTACGGAAAATGGCAGGACGACCGCCAGGTAGTGGACAAGTGGTTCTCGGTGCAGGCCTCTTCGACCCTTCCGGACGCCCTGGCCGAGGTGACGCGCCTCCTGGAGCACCCCGCCTTCGAGCTCACCAATCCCAACCGCTTCCGCTCCCTGGTAGGCGCCTTCTCCCAGGCCAATCCGGTCCGATTCCACGATGTGACCGGCGCAGGCTACCGTTTCCTCGGCGAGCAGTTGCTGCGCCTTATCCCGCTCAACCCGCAGGTCGCGGCCCGGCTCCTTACCCCTCTTACCCGCTGGCGCCGCGTCGATCCGGCGCGTCAGGCCCTGATGCTCCTGGAACTGCGGCGCATCCGGGCATTGCTCGACCTTCCCCGTGATGTGTTCGAGGTGGTGGAGAAGAGTCTGGCAGGGAGTGAGGGTAATGCCTGAATGTGGATGGATATGGGTATGGTGAAAACGCAGAGAAAGGAATTGCATTAGAATCGTTGACATATCTCGTTATGGTACGGTAATAAAATCAGACTCATAGTGGTTAATGAAAAGGTGTTCCGGGAGATGCAATGTCGGGTGCCGCTGGAGTCATGGAGAT
>CAYSPF010000177.1:0-4409 GCA_964432775.1 uncultured Geobacter sp. | reverse complement strand
ACGATCTCCATGAACGTCGGGATCATGACGGCGATGGTGATGAGCCACTTGTTTACGGTTGGGGTAGAGTCTTCCATTCGTGTCGTCCTAGCGGAACGGGTCTTTCAGAATATCTCCCAGCTTCCTTTCGGTGAGGATGGTCGGAACCACGCTCATCCCCACCCGCAGCAGGTGTTTCGGATCGCTTGAAGTGTCGATGCGGATCTTCACCGGTATCCTTTGCACCACCTTCACGTAGTTGCCGGTGGCGTTTTCCGGAGGCAGGAGGGAGAAGGAGGCGCCGGTGCCCGCCATGATGCTGTCCACCTTTCCCTTGAAGGTGACGCCGGGATAGGTGTCCACCTCGAATTCGGCATTCAGGCCCGGCCGCACATGGGTGAGCTGGCTTTCCTTGTAGTTGGCGGTAACCCATGCCTCATTCAGGGCTACCAGGGCCATGAGCGGCTGCCCGGCCTGGATGTTGTTCCCCTGTTCCACTGATTTTTTCGTGATGTAGCCGTCAGCGGGGGCGTATACCTTTGTGTAGCCCAGGTTGGTTCTTGCTTCTTCCAGTTCTGCCATCTTCCGGGCTATCTGCGCATCCTTGCCACCCGTGCCGGTCAGACCGAGCAGAGCCAGCGCCCTGCGGACCGACCCTTCCGTCTCGGCCATCCTGGCGGCGGCTACCTTGCGGGCTGTTTCCAGCCTGTCGAGCTGCTCTTTCGGGATAACCTCCCTCTGGTACAGCGCCTTGCCCCTCGCCAGATCCAGATCCGCCTGGCTCAGTCTCGCTCTGTCCGAGGCTACCGCCGCCTTTGCCGCGTCAACCTGGGCGTAGGTGCTCGAAGTCTCGTTCTTCGCCATATCGAGCTGGGCCGCGTAGTTCTCGACACGAAGCCGGTAGTCGATCGGGTCCATCTCAAGGAGCAGATCGCCCTTTTTCACATACTGATTATCCCGCACCAGAACGCGAGCCACATTACCCGGCACGCGCGCTGAAATGGAGTACACATGGGACTCGATGAAGGCGTTGTCGGTCTCCACATGCGTCTTGCTCTTGATCCAGAGGTGCATGCCGAAGATGAACGCTCCAATGATCAGCAGCAGAAGAATGAGTGCGGCGCGTCTGCGCTTGTTGCCGTTTTTTTTCGGTGCGGGCGCGTCCTTTTTCTGAGCGGTTCCGGCGGTGGTATTTTCTTCAGCCATCAAATCCTCCATTGAGACGGGTTATAGCTCACCCTTTGCTTTTTGTATCCGGGCAACCGCGATCTGGTGGTCGAAGATCGCCCGGTAGTATTCGGTCTTTGTCTTGGTAAGCAGGGTCTGGGCATCGATCACTTCGGTGGCGGTACCCACGTGCTCCTGGTAGCGATCCTTGTTGATGCGCAGATTTTCCTCTCCCTGTTTTACCGCTGTCTCCGCTGTCGTGATCCGTTCCGCGGCGATCCTTACATCGTTAATCGCAGTATCGTATTCCAGGCGGATTTGCTCTTTCAGCGTCCTGAGCCGCTCCTCGCCCCGCGCCCGGGACTGGACCGCCTGGCGGTAGCGTGAAGTGGTGGCGAAGCCGTCGAAGAGATTGATCCGCAGACCGACGGTCGCATGGAGGATTGTCTGCTCCTGGACCCGATCGTTCTGCACGTAATCGGCGCCGACCCGGGCGAACAGTTCCGGGAAATAGAAGCTTCTGCTCTCCTTTATGGACAGTTCGTCGGCAAGGATACCCTTCTGCAGCGCCTTTGCTTCGGCCCTTACGTTCGGATCGAACCCGGCCCCGTTTTCTTCGGCCGGAACGGTTTGCTTCACGACCACCTCATCCAGGTCGGCACGGAAGGAAGGGGGCTGCCCAATCAGGTAGTTGAGGTAGAGTCGGCCGTTCGCGACCCGGTTGGCCTCCATGAGGCGTCTCTGCCTGCTTGCGGCCAGTTGTACCTCGGCCTGGAGCAAATCATTCCGCGTTACCACTCCCTGTTCAAAAAGATTCTTCGCCGAACGCAGATGGTCGGTCATCTGCGTCACCTCTTCCTCGGCTGACCGGAGAAGTCTTTCGTATTCCATGATCCCGTAGTAGGCCTGCACTACCTGGAGGAAGACATCCTTTTCGCGGGCGGTATAGCTGAAGGCCGCTGCATCCCTGACCGCCTTTGCCCGTTCGTAACGGGCGGATGTCCGTCCGAAGTCGTACAGGGTCTGTTCGGCCGTCACGGCGAAGAATCCGTAATCCTCCTGCTGGGTTCTCATGGTCAGCCCCTGGATGAGAAAGGCCTGCGGGTCCTGCTGGACCGTGTACCCGCCATGGAAATCCAGCCGTGGCAGGTATCCGCTCCGGGCGATACCGACACCCTCGGCCGCGACCTTCTCGTCAAAGGAGGTCACTTTCAGATCAGGGTTGGCCGACGCGGCCCTGCGCAGGCAGTCCTGCAGCGTCAGCGTTTCCGCGTGCGCGCTGCCCATCAGAAGGAGCAGTGCGCAGATGGTGATGAGAATAATTCTTGCCATGATTGTCTCCCGTCTGTCCGCCCGGTATCCGAAAACAGCCGGAACCCGTCGGCGGAGGTTCATTATCTATACGTACTACCGGTATCCTGTCAACAGGGACGTCCTTCCCGTTCCGGCTTTTTTCTTCCTTCCTTGTGCCGTGCGCCCTTTGCCTTATGCCTGCTTCTATGCCGCATAGCGCGGCCTCCGGAGGAAGTAGAGGAAGGGGATAATCACCAGAAACGCCAGACCGAGAACCCAGAATATATAGGTATAGGCAAGCAGGCCGGATTCCCGCTCCACGATCCGGTAGACAATCCCCAGTGCGGCCTTCTTGGCGGACACGGCATCCAGACCGCGCGCCATGGCGCCCTCCGTCAGTTCCCTGAGCCGTGTTTGCAGAAGAGGATTGTACTGGTTTACGTGCCCGACCAGGTTTGTCTGGTAAAACTGGGCAAGACGGGTCAGCATCGTGGCCGACAGGGCGATTCCGACGCTGCCGCCGATATTCCGCAGCAGGTTGTACATGCCGGTGGCATTCCCCATCTCCACCCGGGGGATACTGGCGAGGGTCGCCCGGGTCAGGGGCGGAAAGATCATCCCCAGCGCGGCGCCGAGCATAACGCGCGGCCACATGAAGTCCCAGTAGGACGCCTCCAGGGTGAATCCTCGCATGAAAAACAGGGAAACCGCACCTAGGATCAGTCCGGCAAAGATAATCCTCCTGCCGCTGCGGCGCTGTATGTAGGCCCCGACAAGGGGCATGACGATAACGGACGCCACGCCTCCCGGCGCCATCACCAGCCCGGCCATGGTGGCGCTGTACCCCATCATGGTCTGGAGAAACAGCGGCAGCATCACCACCGAGCCGTACAGGCAGAAACCGACCATGAACATGATGAAATTGCCCGAGGCGAACGCCGCGTCCTTGAACAGCCGCAGGTTGACGATGGGGTGCTCGTGATTCAGCTCTGCATAGACGAACAGGATCAGCGAGATAACCGAAATGATGGAAAAGGTGATGATGAAGGAGGAGTTGAACCAGTCATCCTGCTGCCCCTTGTCCAGAACGACCTGCAGCGAGCCTATCCCGAGAGTGAGGAGCGCCAGGCCCCAGTAATCGATGCTTGCCTTGTGACGTTTCAGGTAGGCCGGGTCGAAGATGAAAAACTTCGCCATAATGACGGCTACGATGCCGACCGGGATGTTGATGTAGAAGATCCAGCGCCAGGACATGTTGTCCGTGATCCATCCGCCCAGGGTCGGTCCCACCACCGGGCCGAACATGGCGCCGATGCCGAAGATGGCCATGGCCATCCCTCCTTCCTCCGGGGGGAAGGATTCCATCATGATGGCCTGGCTCATGGGGATCAGCGCGCCGCCCGCGGCCCCCTGCAGGATCCGGAAGCAGACCAGGGAGGCCAGATTCGGGGCCATGCCGCACAAAACAGACGCGAAGGTGAACATGATGATGCAGGAGATGAGGAAGCGCTTTCTGCCGAAGAGCCTTGCCAGCCAACCTGTCATGGGCATGATCACGGCATTGCTGATGAGGTAGGAGGTGAGGACCCAGGTGACCTCGTCGGTGCCCGCGTTCAGGTTGCCCTGCATGTGGGGAAGCGCGACGTTGGCGATGGAGGTGTCCACAATCTCCATGAAGGCGGGGATCATCACCGTCAGGGTAATGAGCCACTTGTTTATCGGCTGGATGCGATCAGCGTCCATGTGGGCCTTTTTTCGTGCGAAGCCGTTTCTGTTCCTTTTCCGCCTTTAACCCCCGTATGGCGTGCAGGCTGAAAGAGAGGATCTGGGCTGCTATTCTGTCCATGTCCGCAGGATCGAAGTTATGTTCAGGCGACATCCGGTTGATGACGGATCTGCTGAACAGGTAGAAGATGCACTGGCTGATGATACTTCTGCTGCAGGCCAAAACCGTCTCCTCCGTGACGGTC
>CAYSPF010000176.1:0-4525 GCA_964432775.1 uncultured Geobacter sp. | reverse complement strand
AAAGCCCCTATCTGAAGGAGGGTAAGACCCCGCCCATGACCTTCTCCATCACGGTAGCCCTGTCCACCGGGATCCCGCTCCAGGAGGTGAGCAGCCCTTCCCATAAGATCGGCCTTTCGTGGAAGGGCAAGTCCATGGCCGATGTTTCCCTTGCCAAGACCGGCGACTTCGCTGGAAACCGTGATTTCATCCTCAAGTACCGGCTCGCCGGGAAGGAGATTCAGAGCGGTCTCATGCTGTTCGAAGGGGAAAAGGAAAACTTCTTCCTGCTGATGGTCCAGCCTCCGCAGCGGGTAAAGACGGCAAATATCCTGCCGCGGGAATACGTCTTCATCCTGGATGTGTCCGGCTCCATGGACGGTTTTCCCCTGAATACGGCGAAGACACTCATCAAGGATCTGATCGGTAACCTCAGGAAGAGCGACACGTTCAACCTGGTGCTGTTCGCGGGCTCATCGAGCGTCATGGCTCCTTCTTCGCTGCCGGCGACCAGAGAGAATATCGACAGTGCCCTGAAAGTGATAGATCGCCAGTCCGGTGGCGGTGGTACCGAGCTGGTGCCTGCCCTGAAAAACGCCCTGTCCATCCCCGGGGTTGCCGGTACCGCCCGCTCGGTCATCATTATCACCGACGGGTATATCGACGCGGAACGGGAGGTCTTTTCCCTGATCAGCAACAACCTGGACAAGACCAATGTCTTCTCCTTCGGCATCGGGTCGAGCGTCAACCGTTATCTCATCGAAGGGATTGCCAAAGCCGGTCAGGGAGAGCCGTTCGTGGTCACCAAGCCGGAACAGGCGGCAACCGCGGCGTCCCGCTTCCGCGACTACGTGCAGTCTCCCCTCCTGACCGATTGCCGTGTCTCGTTCAAGGGTTTCGAGACCTACGACGTGGAACCGCCCACCATCCCCGATCTCTTCGCCAAGCGCCCCCTGATCCTGTTCGGTAAATATCGCGGAAAACCATCGGGCGAGATCGAGATCAGCGGCCGCTCGGCAGACGGCGCATACCGCCGTGTTTTCCGGGTTGAAGATACGAAACCTCTCCAGCAGCATGCGCCATTGAAATACCTGTGGGCGAGGTCACGGATCGCCAGGCTGAGCGACTTCAACGCGTCGGGAGAAAACCAGGAAACAAAAAAAGAGGTGACCGCTCTCGGCCTTGAGTACAGCCTGCTCACACCGTACACATCGTTCATCGCCGTGCTCGACGTGGTACGCAATCCGGGTGCGAAGGCAGCCGATGTTGACCAGCCGCTGCCCCTTCCCGAAGGGGTCTCGAACAATGCGGTGGGAATGTCATCCGTTCCCGAGCCGGGTCTGACCGCCCTTGCCCTGGCCATGGGAGCAGCGATCGTTTTCATCGGCCTGCGCAGACGGCGTATGGAGCTTGTACGCAAATAGCTTCCGTCCGGGAAATCCGGGAAAATGCTGCTTCGGGCTGGGGTGGGGCTTTCACGGAGCCTCTCGTACGGCTTCAATGCAGGAAGGCAACTCGCAGGAAAACATCCGAATCCAGCAGGTTGCCCGGCCCAAGTGCAGGATGGTGACCGATTACGAGAGGTTTCGTGGAAGTTCCACCCCAGCCCCCGCCGACACTGTCCGGATGACGGTCGGCCCTTCGCGGCCGCCCGGTCATGACCATTACACAGGATCCGACACAATGACATCATCCAGAATAAAACTTTTGACAATTCTTCGCCAAAACGGCCTCGCGTACCTCCTGGGAATCACGGCGGCCGTCGGATTGAAGTACCATTACAGCGTTGCGAACGCGGAAGGGCTCCTGTGGATGCTTTCGCCCGTCGCCCGGCTGGTAGGTTTTTTCAGCGGTATCCAGTTTCATTGGGAGCTCTACACCGGATTCGTGAGCCTTTCCCAAGGAATCAGGATCGCGCCCGCCTGCGCGGGAATCAACTTCATGATCATCTGTTTTTCCGCCCTCTTTTTTCCGCTCGTCCATCGTCTGCCCGGGCGGGCAGTGAAATTCTCCTGGCTCTGGCTCTCCCTTGCCGTTGCCTACCTGGCGACACTGCTCACGAATACCGCGAGGATTCTTATCTCCATCGAATTGTACGGCGCTTCCATCTACGGGGAGTGGATCACTCCCGAGAGGGTCCACAGGCTGGCAGGCACGGCCATCTTTCTCGTTGTGCTGGTCATCGTTTATCTCACGGCGGAGCGCCTGACGAGCTCTCCCCCGGTGTCCGGGCCGCTCACGAAAGAGAAAAACCGCCTGTTCTCTCCCGCCGTCCTCATCGCTCCTCTTGCCTGTTATGTAACGGTAACGGTCATGGTCCCCCTGTTGAACGGAGCATACGGCCGACACGGCTCTCCGTCCGCGGAACATCTGCTCCCGGTAATCGGGTTGAGTCTCACCGTACTGCTCGTCTGTGCCCTTCCCGGTCTTCTGTACCGGTTGATACACAAAAAAGGATTGACTTCCCGTCCTAAAAAACCGAGAACACGGGAAGCGGGATCATGAGAGAAACGGGGGGCACGCTCAATGAAGGCACGGATACTGATAGTGGATGACGAGCCAGCGATAGTGGACGCCATCCAGTATGCCCTGGAGACGGAAGGTTTCGAGACGGTCTGTTTTTCCTGCGGCCTGCCGGTCCTTGAGGCCCTTAAGGAGCATCCCGCCGATCTCATAGTTCTCGATATCGGCCTGCCGGACATCAGCGGTTTTGATCTCTGCAAGGAGATCCGCAGGAAGAGCCCGATCCCCATCATCTTTCTGACTGCCCGGGCCGACGAGATCGACCGCATCGTCGGTCTGGAAATCGGCGGCGATGACTACATCACCAAGCCTTTCAGCCCCAGAGAGGTGTCGGCGCGGGTGAAAGCCGTGTTGCGGCGAACCTGCACGAACAACCACGATTCAACCAACCACGAGGCTTTTGCCGTGAATGAGTCGAAACGGCAGATATCCTTTTACGGCACGGTTCTGGATCTCTCCCGCTATGAATACGAGATCCTCAAGACCTTCATCAGGCGGCCGGGCCATGTCCTGAGCCGCGATCAACTGATGAATATGGTATGGGAACAGCCTGAATGCAGCCTGGACCGGACCATCGACGCCCATATCAAGAATATCCGCGCCAAGCTGAGAAGTATCAGGCCCGACACCGACCCCATCGTCACGCACCGGGGCATGGGATACTCCCTGAGGGATGACCTGTGAAGCTCGCCGGCCGCATATTCCTCGCCTATCTCCTCATCTCCATCGCCTGCTTCTCCTATCCCGTCAGTCATTTCATCAAGGATCTGCGCGTGTTTATCCTGGAGGGCATGGAAGACCCCCTGGCGGATCAGGCGACCATCCTGGCCGAGTTCATCGGCAAGCAGATGGAGCAGGAGCGATTCGACCCGGAGGCCCTGTACAAGACATTCGACGACGTCACCTCGCGTCTGCTTCACGCGAAAATCTACAGTTTCCACAAGACCAGGGTCGACAGCCGGGTCTACATAACCGACACATCGGGCAGGATCATCTTCGACTCGGCGAACCGGAAGAATATCGGCGCGGACTATTCCCGCTGGAGAGATGTCTCACGGACCCTGAAGGGTGAGTACGGCACCAGGGCCACCCGCGCGAATCCAGCGGATCCCAATTCGTCGGTGTTGTACGTGGCTGCCCCGGTGATGGTGCGTGGAACAATCGCCGGTGTGCTGACGGTGGCGAAGCCCACCACCAACGTCAACGCTTTCCTGTCAAAGGAAAAACCGCGGGTGCTTAACCAGTGGTATTTCGCCGCGGCCCTTGCCATCGTTTTGTCGTTCATCGTGTCCCTCTGGCTGACCCACCCCATCAAGCGGCTCACCCGGTACGCCAATGACGTCAGGGACGGAAAGCGGGTCGAGCTTCCACCCATGGGCCGCAGCGAGCTGCGCGACATGGGCATGGCCCTGGAAAACATGCGGGAGGCGCTGGAAGGGAAGAGGTACGTGGAGCAGTATATCCATACCCTGACCCACGAGATCAAGAGCCCTCTCTCCGCCATCCGCGGAGCAGCGGAGCTCATGGATGAACAGATGCCGGAGGAGAAGCGTGCCCGGTTTCTGTCCGATATCCGCACCGAAGCGGGCAGGATTCAGAACCTGGTGGACAGGATGCTGGAACTCTCGGAGCTGGAGTCGAAAAAGACCCTGCGGAACGTGGAGCCGGTATCCGTAAACACCCTGGTAAAGACGGTACTGGAGAGCAAGGAGCCGATGCTCTCGCGCAAGGGGCTTGTGGTTGTATTCGAATCGGCTGACGACCTCCAGGTGCAGGGTGACCCGTTCCTGCTCCACCAGGCGCTTTCCAACATCATCCAGAACGCCATCGACTTCAGCCCCGTGGACGGCCGCGTGGAAATCAGCGCCGGGGTCGATGACGGGAAGCTCCTCCTGACGGTGGATGACGAAGGGCCGGGGATACCGGAGGTGTGCGCCGACAAGGTCTTCGACCGGTTCTTTTCCCTCCATCGGCCCGATACCGGGAAAAAGAGCACCGGCCTGGGTCTCAACTTCGTGAAAGA
>CAYSPF010000175.1:0-4556 GCA_964432775.1 uncultured Geobacter sp. | reverse complement strand
GTCAGGTCTGAAGACAGCTCGTTTGCAAGGGTTGTGTCCAGATCATCCAGTATATCAAGCTGCTCCTGTGCCTTGTCTTTCTGGTCAAGCCCGATGTAGGCTGCGCCCAGTTCGAAATGGGCCAGGGCAAAGTCCTTTTTCAGATCAATCGCTTTTTCCAATTGAGGCACTGCCTCGCTGTACCGCTCCATTTTGTTGTAGGTTTCACCCAGCGCAAAGTAGACGTTGCCGTCATTGGGTGTCATGCGGATTACCTTTTTGAACTGGACCTCCGCTTCGGAATACCGTTCGGTCTGCAGGTAGAGCTGCCCGAGAGTGTAAGGCGCCAGGTTGTCGCTGGGGTTGAGCTGGGAAGCGGTCTTGAACTCTTTTTCCGCCTCGGTATACCGCTTTTCGGAAAAGTACACATTTCCCAGTTCGACGTGAATAGCATCCTGGGTCCGGTCAATGGACAGGGATATCTTGTAGGCATTGATGGCATCATTGGTCTTCCCCTGCTTCAGATAGGCTTGTGCCATGTAGTTATATGCATCAATAGTTTCGGGGGCATAGGCGGTTGCCTGTTTGAAGGCCGCAACCGCCTGGCTGTACTTCTTTTTCTGAAACAGCGAGATGCCGCTGGACAAGGCTGTGCTGGCTGCCTGGCTTTTCAGGCTCTGCTGAGAAAGCAGCGCAGAGAATATCTTGCTTGTCGTTGATGATGTATCCATTTTCATCTCCCCTGTACTCGAGGTCTCGATGGGGTGTTTCTGCACAAGGCTCGCCGCGTGCCCGCGAAATAATCTACTCTGTTTATCGTTTCGGTATCACCGGATAATTCTTTAATCCTTTTTTCCGGTGTGTGTCAAAATTTTGAAAAACAGGTCAGAAAACCGGGATATGAGTTGTTCACTGTCTTTTCTATAACCGTGTCCCGATGAGTAATCCCGTGCGCGCTCCTCCGGAGACGTTTCATTTTCGCTAAAGCTTAGCCGTACTCTGTCGATATGTTCCCTATACAAGGAAAATGGTGCGGGAGACAGTGAAAGAGGATGAGGCAATGCCTGAGAGTGTCGGGAAAATTGCTGATGTGAGGGGAGTATCGGGGAACGGCACTGGTCCTGCAAAGAAACGAGTGTCCGCTTCGCGGCATTATCACTATGAAGAGGACAACGATACCGTGACAATTTCCGATGAGGCGAGAAAGCGTTCCTCGACGGAAGAAGATGATGATCTGCCGGTGGAAGAATAATAATTCCGTATCGGTTCAGGGAGAAAATATGACTATGGGAACCAAGACGAAGAGCAGGCAAGACGAGGGCGCCGGGATCCGGCAGCCCGGCGGCAGGCTTGGACTTCTCGTTAACAGCGTCTGCGATGTCATGGAACTACGCAGGAACCTGAAGGAGATGTCGTTCCTGGCGGATTTTTTCCGGTCAGTGAATTCGTCTCTGATTCTGGAAGACGTTCTGGAGGCGGCGGCACGTAAAATATACCAGTATTTCCGCTACAACCTGATAGTGGTATCTCTGACAACCGGCGGCGAAGAAAGGATTATGGCCTTCTCGCCCCGGGATATCGAGCATGCGCCTGAAGAGTTGGCGGCTATACTGAACAACCATAATGGTTTACGGGCGCATGACGTAAAGGGTTACCGGTGCCTTGATCTGGGCCAGCCGGAGGGTAGCCTGGCGTTCGGGAACACCAATTTCCTGGAGCTTCCCCTGAACCTGGGGAGCGTAACCGTCTACTCGGAATTCAATTTTATCAATCATTTCTCCGATGCCATGCTGGAAGGAATTATGGAGAGCTTTGCAACAGCCCTCCACAACTCCCTTGAGTACGAGAAGGTGAAGGATCTCTCCATGCGCGACGGCCTCACCGGCCTGTTCAACAGACGTGTGCTGGAGGAGATGCTCGAGCTGGAAGGCCACAAGAGACAGGTGGATCCGCTGTCGCTCCTTATCATCGACCTGGACTACTTCAAGCAGGTAAATGATACCCACGGGCATCCGGCGGGTGACCTGGTGCTGCAGACGGTGGCGCGCGTCCTTCGTGAAAGCACTCGCGGGTCTGACCTGGTGGTGCGCAGCGGCGGGGAAGAGTTCTCCGCAATGCTTCCTTCCGTGTCCCTCGTGGGCGCCCTGGAGGTCGGGGAGCGCATCAGATCGAATCTGGAACGGACAATGGTGACCTATAACGGCCGTAGTATCGCGATTACCGCGAGCGTGGGAGTTGCCAATCGTTCGCCTCGGGAACCGTGCTCCGTAAAGGAGCTGGAGATGCGGGCCGACAAGGCCCTGTACGAGGCGAAGAGAGGCGGAAGGAACAGGGTCTGTGCATATCCGGTCGCGACTCAGGCAGGCGGAGAAGTCTCAACGTCCGACGGTAAAGCAAAGGGCAATCCGCATATCGTCAGGATAAAATAGGACAGGGCAGGAAGGTGATCTTCCCTGCCCTGCCAAAATCGACTGGTTATATAAAAGGGTCCGTTGAGGACCCTTTTTTGTGTCGTGCAGGACGTGCTTTCTTATATTTTATGCGGCGGCCGTCAGGCTGCTTTTATCATTTTCATATGCTTGACGGAAGTCTTCCAGAAGAGGTGAAATGCTCTCTTCATCGAGTCCCAGGAAACTGACTGCCTTGGTGCCGGTGAGAGGAAGATCCTCCAAGGGGTAGCGTTGACCGATGCCGAGTTTCAGGCAGAACTGATCGGCAAGGTTGACCACGGATGTCAAGTTCAGGAGTGACAGATCACTCAAGTCCGAGAAGGCGAAATTGTGATGTTGCAGCACCGTTTCCGTCAGCGCCGGAGGAAAGTTCCATTTCTTGATGACGAGGGAGCCAACCTCCGCATGGGTGTATGGATAGGCGAGCTTTTCCGCATCGGTGAAGAGAAGTTCCTCATTGTAGCACCTCTCCATGACCATCTGGAATTTTGACCGGTCCTGGTCGTTCATGATGACTTTGCCGATATCATGGAACAGTCCTGCCAGGAACGCCTCCTCCTGATCCACGCCGCCAATCTTCGACGCAATCATCCGGGCGGCCAATCCTGCGCCGAAGGAGTGCTCCCAGAGCATTTTCTCGGTCAGCCCGAAGGGTTGGTACACCTGACGAACCGAGGCTGTCACAACAATGCTCTTCAGGGTGGTGAAGCCGAGCAGCACGATGGCATTCGACAGGTTCTGGATCGTTCCCTGTCGGCCGTAAAATGATGAATTGGATATCTTCAGCACTCGGGCGGCAACAGCCGGGTCCGAGGAGACCACCTTGGATATTTCTTCGGCCGTCGCCCTGTCGCTTTCGATGAGCTGCATCACCTTGGTGGCGACCGCGGGGATTGTAGGAAGATCTCCAGCCGAAAGTATCGTTTTCTCGAGATCACTTTTCATATGGTTTACTCTTTCCTGTGGGTAGGTTGATCAGCGACGGCTGCTCTCGGCAATCTTCGTAATCTCGAAGCCAATCTGTTCCAGGGGAAGGACAACGTCCGCGACTCCCCCCTCGATGCAGGCTCTCGGCATGCCGTAAATGGTTGATGTGGTTTCATCCTGCGCAACGGTTACTCCTCCCTTGCTCTTCAGGTGTTGCATCCCCTTGAACCCGTCGTTTCCCATTCCGGTCAACACAACTCCCAGCATGGCGCCACCGCAGGCATCGGCCATGGAGGACATCATCAGATCCACGGAGGGAATATACATATACTTTGGATAGTCGCTTGCCGGGACCTGATGAACGGTTATTCCTCCGGGACGGCGGGTAAGAATGGTGTGTTGCCCGCCGGGAGCGATGAGCGCCGTGCCGGGTCTGAGTATCTCGCCGTCGGTTGCCTCCTTAATCGTGAGGGAGCACTTGGCGTTGAGCCGGTCTGCGTAGGGTCCGGTAAAGGCCTTGGGCATGTGGATTGCCACCATGATTCCGTAAGGGAAGTTCACCGGTATCCGGGACAATACCTCCAGGAGTGCCACCGGTCCTCCGGTGGATGCGCCGATGCCCACATAGCTGATACGCGCCTTCGGGATCTTCGCTTCCGCGACCCGTTTTACGACAGCGTCCCGCCTTGCGGGAGTTAGCGACACTCTTCGGGCGCCCGACGAACGAACCGCTGCCTTGACTTTTCGCAGTAATTCATCCTGGAATACATTCTGGGCAACGGTTGAATCGGTGATGTTTTTCGGTATGTAATCGACAGCGCCCGCTTCCAGGGCATCGAAGGTCGCCGTGGCGCCCTCGTTGGTGAGCGTGGAGACCATGATGACCCGGGTCGGCTCCTTCGCCATAATCTGTTTCAGGGCGGTAATGCCGTCCATCACGGGCATTTCTATGTCCATGGTGACCAAGTCGGGCTTGAGCTCCAGAGCCTTGCGCACCCCTTCGGCGCCGTCAACGGCAACGCCGACGACTTCTATCTCCGGATCCCGGTCAAGGATGCGCCGTATCGCCATCCGCATGAAGGATGAGTCGTCAACGATGAGAACGCGGATTCTTTTATTCCTGAGAGGAATCATGATACCTCACTTTTTTATCATTCCTTCAAAAAGGGAGTTTACCAGATCCTGGACCTCCGACACCCT
>CAYSPF010000174.1:0-4580 GCA_964432775.1 uncultured Geobacter sp. | reverse complement strand
GATTGATTTCAAGGGCGAGAAAAACCTTGTCACCGAAGTTGACAGGGAATGCGAGTCCGCCATCATACGCAGCCTCCGTTCCGCCTGCCCCGGATGCGATATCCTCGCCGAGGAAAGCGGCGCCATTTCCAGCGGTTCTACCCTGAGATGGATCATCGACCCGCTGGACGGCACGACAAACTATGCGCACGGTTTCCCCTGGTTTGCGGTTTCCATTGCCTTGGCGCATGACGACGGCATAGGGCTCGGCGTCATTTTCCACCCGATGATGGATGAACTGTTTACCGCGGTTCGTGGTGAAGGGGCCTGGTTGAACGGACGACGCTTGTCGGTTTCGAAACGGCAGCCGTTGGCGGACTGCCTCCTGGCGACCGGTTTTCCCTACGACAGAACTCACTCAAACGAGAACAACTTCGATAATTTCATCTCTTTCCAGCTGACGGCCAGGGCCGTGCGACGGGCCGGTGCGGCGGCGCTGGATCTTGCGTACGTGGCGGCGGGAAGATTGGACGGGTATTGGGAGTGCAAGCTCCAGCCGTGGGATATGGCGGCGGGAGAGCTGCTTGTGCAGGAGGCCGGAGGGGTCGTGACAAACCACCACGGCGACCTCCATCTCACGGACGACCATCGTATCCTGGCAAGTAACGGTCTCATCCACCGGGAAATGCTGGATATCCTGGCTCTATCAGGCGGGATTCCGACGTCATAGTACGTTGAACCTCTTTTCTTTTAGCAAGGCCCCCTCACTCCGACAACGGCCGACATTCTTCAGTACTCACTCACCATTTCGTTCCACAACATTCCGCAACACACCCTGCCGGCACACAAACAGGCTTTCCTCTTGACTGCAAAACATCGTTCGCTTCATGAACTCAGCGGTTCAAAAGAGGGCCTTTCGTCGTTGACAATACCATGACGAAGGTGCTATGTATCACGGGAAAATATTAATAGAGACGGTGTGTTCGGAAAGGTTGAAACGGTGGGATGCTTAAACTTTCATAGTCGATGGGTACGGTTCGTCCTGGCACTCGTTATCCTGGTGATCTTCTCCATTCCCGCCTCTGCCGCCAATCCTGATGAGTATACCGTTTTCATCAGCGGTTTTACGGCTTTCCAGAAACAGGACTATGGGGCGGCGGTTGAAAAGATGACGCTGTTCCTCAAGGAATACCCAGGCACCCCCTTGCGCGACATGGCCCTTTTCTGGCTGGCGCGAGCCCATTACCGGCTGGGACACCGGGAGGAGGCAGCGCGGTATATGGCCCAGTTTTTCCGGGAAAACCCCGACACACCGCTGAGGAGCGCGGTAGAAGAGGAACTGGTCGTCCTGGCAAAGAGCCATGAAAAGGGGGAACCGCTTCCCGCGCCCGCGCAGAAGCCGACTGTAATCGCGAAACAACCCCTCCGTGTTGCCCCGGAGAAGCTCTCCGGAAAACGCACCGTACCCACTCCGGAACCAAAGATAGTTGCGAAGAGCGGCAAGTCGCGCGTGCAGCGGAAACCGGAATCAGCGGGTTCCGCAATGAGGGCACGCGCCATCGCCGAGTACCGGTCTGTTCAGGAAAAATATCCGGGCTCAAGGGCCGCTGCCGTAGCCGCGGAAAAACTGAAGAACCTTGGTGAGAAACAGCCGGCTGCGGATAAGACGGCGTTTCCGTCCAGCGTTGCTCCTCATCGCGGCACGGGCGCCCAGGTAATCGATCTTGAGGTGGGACAATTTGCCGCCGCCGATTTTAGCGTTCCCCCCTCTACCATGAACAACGATGTAGGCAGCAGAATTTCACTCCCCTTCGAGGTTGTAAACCGCGGCAATGCAACAGACTCCTTCTCTCTGGAGTCAGGTTTCCCCTCCGAGTTCAGCGGGCGTTTCGCCGCTGCCGGAAGTCCCGGCTCGCTCATCACTGCAACGCCTGCGCTTGCTGCCGGCGAGACTTTCAAGGGAATCATGACCCTCACAATCCCAACGAGCATGGTGGATGGACAGAAAGTGATCCATCCCGTAAAACTCGTCTCGAAATTTGACTCCGCCGTATCGCTCTCGAAAAACATTTCCCTGGTCTCACGGGCGCCCCTTCTCCGCATGGTCGTAAAACCCGACAAAGAACGCGTCTCTCCCGGAGAGACGGTTACCTACCGGATCGCTCTGCTCAATATCGGCAGTGCGGCGGCACAACGGGTCTCCTTCACCCTGGCCTACCCGTCCCAGTACGAACCCGCCGATTCCCTTGCCGGTGGACTGAAAAAAGAGCCTTCATTCGTCCTGGCTTCCAATGAACTGGGTATTGCCTCAGGAGAAAACAAGGAATTCATCGTGTCTTTCCGGTTGAGTGAGGAGGCCCTCTCGGGTCAGGAATTGTTCTGCAGGGCCGAGGTGGAGAACCGGGAGCTACAGGTCAGAGAGACCTTCCTCTCCCCGGTTGCCATAGTGGGACGTATCAGCAGCGTATCGGCCCGCTCCGCGACGAACCGCTTGAATGTCCTGCCCGGACAGCGGGTTATCATTCCCTTCAGCGTAATCAATACCGGAAACGACCGTGAGACAGTTTCCCTCAAACCGTCTGTTCCGTCCGCCGTCAAGTATGCGTTCTTTCGGAATGCCGGAGACGGAGCGCGGCAAACGGATCAACCGATTTCCGGATCTCTCGGACCCCTTTCCCCAAGGGAAGAAGCTTCTCTCAAGTTGGAACTGTATGCGCCGACAGATGTTGCCGACAATTCCGATGCGGCAATCTCCATTGCCTTCTCGCCGGAGGGTGATCCCTCGCATTCCGCGCTACTTTCCTTTCGCCTGGTATTTTCCCGTCCGGTTGTCGAGATGGAAATGAAGAGCGGGAGCGGACGCCTGAAGCCCGGTGAGATCTCGCACCTTGAACTGAGCGTCGTCAACCGGGGCTCGAACACTGCTAAAGAAGTGGAGGTTCGGGGTACGCTGCCGGAGCGACTTGAAATTGTCGGATCCGACCCGCTATTTTCCGCTGAGCAGAATCGTGAACGGATCTGGCTGTTTCCCGAATTGGGACCGGGAGAAAGGCGAAATATCGTTCTCGCCTATAAAGTGAAGTCCGGGGTTGCGGCCGGCACGAACCTCCGCATTGAGACACGGGTCAGGTACCGGGACCAGCAGGGCAATACGTACTGAAAGGGAACAGGTCCGCGTTTATGAGCACTTTTCATCCAGCGCACGAGAAAAGAGTTCCGCGGCGCGAGAAACGCGGGGAACGCCATGGGGAAGCCGAAAAGCAGGGGGCATGTGGATTCTTTATCTACCGCATTGGATGGCGTTTGCTGACCGGCGCCTTCCCTCCATTCTTTCTGATTATCTGTTTTTTTTCTGTATCGGCATGGGGGGATGAATATTTTCACTATCTCCCGTCCCCGCTGGAAACGGAAACAACCCCTACCAGGGAGGACGGCATCCTGGTAAAAAAGATAACCATCCGGAGGGGTGACACGCTCTCGAACCTCTCCCGACACTACGCCGGAAAAGGTTACTACTACCCGCAAATCCTTCTTTTCAACAAAATCAGCAACCCTAACCGCATATTTGCGGGACGGGAGCTTCTGGTCCCGGTTTCATCGTCTGTTTCCCGAAGGAAACCGGCACATACGTCATCAGGGATGACCCGGGGATCGAATCTCCGAGAAGCCATTCAAGGTCCTTCCGGAACCGATTCACGGGAAAACAAAAAGCACCCTTCTCACGCTGAGCGACGTCTGTACAAACGGGCTGTGGCGTTGTTGGAGCGAGAAGAATACCACAGGGCTCTCAACGACTTTTCCCTGTTCCTGAAGAAGTATCCCGACTCTCCCCTTTCTCCCGACGCCCACTTGCATCGCGCAGACTGCTATCTCCGCCTTTCCGGCAGTAAAAACTCTGAGCCAGCTCCACCGTGAAGACGTAAAGAGATTGACATTATAGCGCCTATCATGTGAATATACGTGCGTTTTCGGGGAATATCATGCTACATATATTTATCATTTCCAATGACGTACGCGTCGAGAAGCTCATAGAGTTTTTCCAGCCGTTTTTCAAGACAAAAATTCGGCGGGCGAGCGACTTTGATCATGGTTTGCAGGAGGTTTTCGAGAACCGTCCTTCCGTCGTATTCATTCAGAGTACCATCGGCAATGTTTCCGGTGAGACAGTTGCCCGACATATCAAGTCTCTTCTTGGATCCGGTTCGCCAAGAATAGTTTTTATGGGGGAAGAAGGAGCGCGAACCGGCAGAAAAGCTGCCTGGTGCGACGACTGGATAAGCATCAACGGCTCCGAGCAGAAATTGCGCCGGGATTTTTCCAAGCTGCTGAACGAATATTATCCCGTGGATTGGAGCGAGATAGCCAGGGAAATGGAAAAATCCGCTTCACGGCAACCGGATGAATCTGCGGGAAGCGACAGTATCCAGGCGCCGGAAAAACCCGGGGAAATTGCCTGTGCAGACGCGCAGCAGGCTTCCGACACATCTCTCGCCCCGGAAGAGCCGAAGACGATCACGACAGAAGGAACTGCAGGAACTCAAGCCTTAGCAGACCTTCCACCCGTTCCCGAGGAGACTGAGCTTCCTTTCGAGATCTTCCCG
>CAYSPF010000173.1:0-4623 GCA_964432775.1 uncultured Geobacter sp. | reverse complement strand
ATTTCAACGAGATCAAGCTCAACCTGAACAACGCCATCGACAACATCAACGCCCTGGTCGGCGACGCCAACATGCTCGTCAAAGCGGCAGTGGATGGCAAACTGGCAACACGCGCCGACGCCTCCAGGCATCAGGGTGATTTCCGGAAGATCGTCGCCGGCGTCAACGAGACACTCGACGCGGTCATCGGTCCGCTCACCGTGGCTGCCGAGTACGTGGACCGCATCTCCAAGGGCGACATCCCGCCCAAGATCAACGATAACTACAACGGAGATTTCAACGAGATCAAAAACAACCTCAATATTCTCATCGAGGCGATGAATACCATCACCAATCTTGCCAAGGAGATCTCCAACGGCAACCTCCTCGTAGACGTTCGTGAGCGTTCCGCACAGGATGAACTGATGCGGGCACTGGGACTCATGGTTAAACGGCTTACCGATGTTGTCGGTGACGTCATGACCGCATCGGACAACGTGGCAATCGGCAGCAGGGAGATGAGTTCCGGTTCCGAGACCATGTCGCAGGGCGCTTCCGAGCAGGCAGCTTCGGCGGAAGAAGCCTCCTCTTCCATGGAACAGATGTCTTCCAATATCAAGCAAAGCGCCGACAACGCCCAGCAGACGGAAAGAATCGCCATCAAATCAGCGGAAGACGCGGAGGTCGGCGAAAAAGCCGTGGCGGAGACGGTAGTGGCAATGAAGGAGATTGCCGGCAAAATTTCCATCATAGAGGAAATCGCCCGCCAGACGAACATGCTTGCCTTGAATGCAGCTATTGAAGCGGCGCGGGCGGGTGAGCACGGAAAGGGATTCGCCGTGGTGGCATCGGAAGTGCGCAAGCTGGCTGAACGGAGCCAGGTGGCTGCCGGAGAAATCAGCAAGCTTTCCGCCACGAGCGTGGAAGTTGCCGAGAAAGCCGGAGAAATGCTCGCCGCAATTCTGCCGAATATCCGGAAAACGGCAGACCTCGTCCAGGAAATAACCGCCGCCAGCAGGGAGCAGGATTCCGGCGCCGACCAGATCAACCGGGCAATCCAGCAGCTTGACAAGGTAATTCAGCAGAATGCTTCGGCTGCCGAAGAAATGGCGTCAACAGCGGAAGAATTATCGTCTCAGGCGGGACAGCTGCAAAGCACGATAAGCTTTTTCAGGATCGGTGATGCCGTGTCGGCAAGGCGCATAACCCACGCTGCTGCAAGCAAAGGTCTCGGGACTCGAACGCCGGCCAGGAATCTCGAACCGGATAAATCCCTGGTAAAAAAAGTGGCCAATGGATATGAAACACATGATGTGATTGCCGACAGCGAGCCGAAAGGTCTGGAACTTGACATGCAGGGCAACAATGACCGGCTGGACGGGGAATTCCAGCGCTACTGACACATTCCGGCCGAAGCTGAAGGATGGCGGAGTTGCGAAGTATCCTCCAACCTTCAGCCTTCCCGAAAAGGAGGAATAAACGATGGCAGGGGCGAATATCAACGAAACAACCCAGTATCTTACGTTCCGGCTTCAAGAAGAAATATATGCCGTCGACGTTGCCAACATACGCGAGATACTCGATTTCATCACCATTACGAAAGTTCCGAAAAGTCCCGAATTCATGAGGGGTGTCATCAACCTGCGCGGAAGCGTGGTGCCGGTCATCGATATGAAGTTGAAATTCGGGCTGCCGAAGACGGAAAAGACCGTCAACACCTGTATTATCGTCATGGAAATTTCCGTTGACGGCGAAACGGTTATCATAGGATCACTGGCGGATGCAGTGCAGGAAGTTCTGGAAATGGAGCCGGAGCAGATCGAACCGGCGCCGCGAATCGGTACACGTCTCAATACCGAGTTCATCAAGGGAATGGGCAAGCGAAACGATCAGTTCCTTATGATTCTCGATATTGACAGACTTTTCAGCTTTGATGAAATATCCGCACTGCATGATGATGCGGAACTGAACGGGCCGGGCAGACTTCTGGAAGCCTCCTGAGCCGGCCGAAAACAACCGTCACGCGGTCATCACCCGCACCTGTCCCCGGAGGCTACACAGAAATATGAGAATCCTCATTGTAGAAGATGATTTCACCAGCCGAAGATTATTGCAGGCGTATCTCTCACCCTTTGGTCAGTGTGACATCGCCGTACACGGCAAGGAGGCCGTCAAGGCCTTCAAGCAGGCCTGGCTTGAGAAGTCGCCCTACGACCTTATCTGTCTTGATATCATGATGCCTGAAATGGATGGTCAGGATGCCCTGAAACAAATCCGGGCATTCGAGAAAGAACGCGGGATCATCGGCAACGACGAAGTAAAGGTTATCATGACAACCGCTCTGGACGCCCCCCGGGATGTGTTCGAAGCCTATTACCGGGGAGGTTGCACCTCATATCTCGTGAAGCCGATTGATAGAAAGGCCCTTATCCGTGAAATGAAAGCCCTCTGTTCCTGAGGTGTGAACATGGAGATACCGGCGCATGGGAAGCTACTAACGGATCTTTCCGTGGCATAAAAAAAAATAACTGGTATTTCACTATGACATGATCTATGCAATCAATGGGTATGAATGAATACTACCGGCGAACCGCCGGAGTATGAAAGATAGGTCCAGTATGAGAGACGAAATCAGAATCCTGTCCGTTGATGATTTCCATGCAAACCTTGCATTGATCAAAAGCATCCTGAGTGAAGCAGGCAGCTTCGAATTCCTCGAAGCGAGCAACGGCAAAGAAGCCCTGGCGACGCTTTTCCACACACCCGACATTGATATCGTGCTGCTTGATTTAGAGATGCCGGTGATGAACGGAATCGAAACGTTGCGCCACATCAAAAGCAATGAAGAGACCCGTGAGATCCCGGTAATCGTCGTCACGTCCAAAAAATCGGAAGTGCACAAGACCCTCGCCCTGGGCGCCAATGACTTCATCTCCAAACCCTTTGATCATGAAGAGTTGAAGCTGCGTGTCCTGAATCACGTACGCGCCAAGAAGCTCAATGACCTGTCCCGGGACATGACGAGCATTCTTGAGAGTGAAGTCGTAAAGAAAACCTCGTATCTCCAGGATGCGCTGGCCCTGGCGCGGGAGGCCGAATACGAAATATCCCTTCGACTGGGCCGCGCGGCGGAGTTTCGCGATCTGGAAACGGGTATGCATATCCGCCGCATCAGTGAGTTGTCGACACAATTGGCGCGTCTTGCGGGCCTCTCGGAACGGAGGTGCGAGATCCTACGCTATGCAGCGCCGCTTCACGATGTGGGTAAAATAGGCATACCCGACAGTATCCTCTTGAAACCGGGGAAGCTCGATGAGCAGGAATTTGCGATCATGAAGACGCACACCCTCATCGGCGCGAAGATTCTCACCGGAGCCGACAAATTTACGGTAATGAAGGCCGGAAAGCTCATCGCCCTGCAGCATCACGAGAAATGGGACGGGACTGGCTACCCTTCAGGCTTATCGGGCAAGGATATTCATCCCTACGGGAGGATTGCCATCATCGTCGATATCTTCGATGCGCTCACCTCGGACCGCCCTTACAAAAAAGCTCTTCCGGTGGAAGAGGCTGTTCTGATACTGGAAGACGGGCGCGGGACCTTCTTCGACCCGGAACTGCTGGACATTTTCCTAGATAACCTTGAGGTATTCAGGAAAATAAAAGAGGAGTTCCTGGACATTTACGAGGGGGAAAACCGGCAGGAAAGCTGAGCGGAATGACCGAAGAATCCGGGATGAAAAGGCTGCCTCGTTGTACCGCATGCCGGGAAACAGGCCCGCAAGCGGGGGAACTCAGCAAAACCCTTCCGAACAATTCACCTTCTCACCGCTGAGCTGCGTCACCAGTCTCTCCATTTCAGCGCAGAGGGTGGCGTACACTTCCAGGGCCTCGCAAACACGTCCGTTTCTGCAGCAGACCTCCAGCGCATGGGCTGTCCTCTGAAGCGTCGCAGCCGCGATTGTCGCCGCTGCGCCCTTCAGTGAATGCGCATGGCGCTCCGCCTCCACCAGGCTGTTCCCGTTCAGCGACTCGCCGAGTTTGGACAGCTGCAGATCCGTAATGTCGATGGTATAGTGCAGATAGTAGTCTTCTGTGATGGGAACCCACCTCACATCCCAGCAGCGCCCCCGCACCATGATTTCGGTACGCATGGTACTTGCCGCCGCCATGGCCCTGTCGGCGAGACAGAAATCGCACTTCGTTCCCGGCAGTGGATTGCCCGACTCCGGGAAAGCAGCCTTCTGATGCTGAGGCAGCGTATTCAGCTGCCGGAACCCGCACCAGCAAGTATCGCCTGCCTTTGCCCCCTCATCGGCAGCGGTGCGATTGAGCGAGACAATGGTCCTGGTTCGGTCGATGAGGCAGGCAGCATGGGGAATCGCGTCAAGGAGCAGTATGTTCAGTCTTTGCTTGTTTCGCACCTCTTCCATTCTCTCATGAAGCTGTTGCTCCAGAAAGTCCCGTTCCTTGCGCAACGCATCCTCGGAACGCTTGATGCGAACCATGGCCTTTACCTGGGCGACGAGTTCCGACTCATCGATGGGCTTGGTCAGAAACGCATCCGCGCCTGATTCGAGTCCCTTCACCTTGCCGGCGGCACCCCGACGTGAGCGGTGAGGTTCGCACCGTCTGAAGTGAATC
>CAYSPF010000172.1:3410-4624 GCA_964432775.1 uncultured Geobacter sp. | reverse complement strand
ACGGCATCGCTGGTTACCAGATAGGGTCGCGCATGGTGGCCGACCTCCGTATCCGACCCGCACGAATAAAGCTCCGTGTCGTACAGGGTGTATATCTGGTCATATCCGGCATGCAAAAAGAGCAGCTGGTTGGCGGCCAGTTTTTCCCTCTGGCGTGGGCTGTACGGATACATCCACAGGTTCGCCACGTCCCCCAGCGGGTCATCGTATGGCTCGATGGCAAGCACGCTCCGGTTCTCCCTGCGGAAGGTGAAAGCAAAGCCGCGGCCGTCGGGGAAGAAGGCGGGCGGAGAAGAGAGAGCCCTGCCGGGAAGAACATCTTTTCCCGACAAGGTATCCCGCGGGATGAGGGTCGCCCTCCCCTGTGCGGAATCGTATTCCAGGAACGAGGTCTGGTTGGGGGACCATGAAACTATCCCGCCGAAGGCCGGCACGGGAATCTTCGCTTTCCGCCACCAGGCATCGTATTTGTAGGCAAGGATGGAATAGCCCGTAAGGGTCCGGTACAGAAGGAGGTTGCCGCTTGGAGACCATTCCGGGCTATCGCCCCCCCTGGTAACGAGCAGGGGGGATTCGAGACCGCTGCCGACTTCCTTCCAGTACGCTGATTTCCGATATTGCTCCATCCGTTCGGAAGGGACGGTGATCGGAAAGTCGAACTTTCCTGACGGCCTCACCCACCAGATGTCCTTCCGCCCTTTCTCCTCCGATACATAGGCAATCCGGTAGTGACCGTCGAAACGGTGGGGCGAAAAGCGGGGCCGGGACTTCTTTCTCGCGGGGTCGTTGGTGACCTGCGTGAGTTTCTTGTCTTTCAGGTCGTACAGATAGATGTCGGATACGCCCTTTTTCGTTCCGGCGAAGACGATCTGCGTGCCGTCTGCGCTCCAAGACGGGTCGTCGCAGTTGTCCATGCCGGTAGGCACGGAAACGACTTTTCCGCTCGTCAACTCGGCAACGGCAACGCCGGTATCCCCCTTTGACTTCAGGACGAACACGATGCGATCGCCGCCCGGCGACACCTTCGGGTCGAACGCCTCTCCGGACACAGGGATCTCCCGGTATTTCTCCACGTGGAAGATAATGGGGACCGTTTCCGTAAAGCGATCCTTCTGACCGGCATCACCCGGTTTCGCTTCCGGGGCGGGTGGCGGTGGAGAAGGCGAAGGAGAGAAATCCTTTATCGCGAAAAAGGAAGCGAGAGAGACAACAAC
>CAYSPF010000172.1:0-3310 GCA_964432775.1 uncultured Geobacter sp. | reverse complement strand
TCGCTGCTTCCCGGACACCATGGAAGAGAGACTCACTACCCTGCTTTCCGCATGAGTTTTATTCCTGATTTCATTCCGACGAATCTGCTGATAAAACCATGAAGTCCATGCCCGAAGTTTGCGTACTTTTTCATCTGTTCCACATTGGCGCTTCCCGCGCTCTGGTAGGTAAACAGGTAAACCGATCCATCCACGAACTTGACCGTGATTGAGTCGTCGCCGATCTCGAATGCGATAATGGCAGAGTTGCCGCCGACATTCTCGTAACTTTGCATGGCTTTCTCCTTTTCCGGCCGAGTCTTCCGGCCAATGGGGTTGGCATACGTCGTCCGCACATCACGATCTTCCTTGTATGAAGAGAAGTATACCCAATTACTGGCGTGCAGCATCAAAAAGGTCTGTCCCATGGGAAAAAGGCGGCACACGGTGTCGCTTGAGGATAGGCATAAAAGGCCCGGCAGGCCGGGGCCAATGCCGTCATCGGGTAAAATAAGCCGCCGATTTCGTGAAGCTATTCCCGTACCGCGCAACAAATGTTTCGCGAGCAGTATCCTCCCGGCCGCTACCCCACCCTGCAAGCGCCTTTACAAGCTCGCGGAATCGGAATACTATATTTTTTTTCAAAACGGGGCATGGTCCGATGCACAGTCGCACAATCCTCACCATCATAGAGAACATCGAGCCGGGGGTCGTGATCCTCAACAGCGACCTCTCCGTTTCCCACATCAACCGGGTATTCCTTCTCATGTTCAGCCACTTCGAGAGAGAAAGGCTGTTCCGGGGAAGCGTGCTCGATTTCCACGGCGAGGAAGAACGCGGCAAGATGACCGAGCTGCTGCAGCTCACCCGCGACGCGAAGCGCCAGATCCCCCTTACCCTGAAGATCATCCGCCACGACGGCCAAGACTGTTTCTTCCTTATCAAACTCGTGCCGCTGGTGGACCGGGAGATGACGGAAGAGAAGGTCTGCGTCCTGTTCTACGACATCACCCCCTTTATCTCCGCGGAACGCCGGCTGACCAGAGTGCCGGTCACGGCAGGGGACGAGATCCACCTGCTCAAGCCGGAAGAGATCGTCTACCTGAAGGCGGACAACATCTACTGCCGCATCTTCACCGAGAACCGGGAGTACCACTGTGACCTCTCCCTGGGCGCCATTGAAAAGCGCCTGGACCGCGAGATGTTTTACCGCATCCACCGCAGCTACCTGGTCAACATAACCCGTGTGCGCAAGGTCCAGCGGGACAGATCCGACTGTTCGGTGGAGATCGGAGCTTCCGAGATCCGCCTTCCCATCAGCCGCTCCAAACTCCAGGACTTTCTCGTGGAGATCGGCCTCAAGTAACCCTCCTCCCCTTCACTCTTCTATTTCGCCATTCACAAGTCCCGGCCGCATCCGGCAAGATAGCAGCACATCAAAGCTTGTTCTTCACTTATTCTCGACGCGAGAAAATCCATGACAAGTCTCTTGATGGGGGTAACGATATGAGTGAAGGCCGGTGCAGGGCACAGGATATGCGGAGCGCCGATCCCGCGGCAGTTGAGATGCTTCGCATAGCCGACCGGGAGGGCCATGAGACCATCTGGGAGCGGCATGAAAAACAGCAGCCCCAATGCAGCTACGGGCAACTGGGAACCTGCTGCCGCATCTGCTCCATGGGACCGTGCCGTATCGACCCGTTCGGCGAAGGACCGACGCGCGGGGTCTGCGGGGCAACGGCGGACACCATGGTGGCGCGCAACCTGGCGCGCATGGCCGCGGTGGGTTCGTCCTCCCATTCCGACCACGGCCGCAAGGTGGCGCTGCTGCTGAAGGCGGTGGCAACCGGAAAAAACAGCGACTACCGTATCAGCGACGAAGGGAAGCTGCTGGCGGTCGCCACGCGGCTCGGCATCGAGACGCAGGACCGCTCGGTCAGCGACATTGCCTCGGATGTGGCCGATGCCGCCATCAACTGCTTCGGCAAGCAGGACGAAGAGCCGCTGGTATTTGCCGAGAAGTACATGCCGAAAAAGCGCTTCGAACGGCTGAAGAAACTGGAGGACACCCTCTTTGAGGCGACCGGGGCAAAGATGGGCCTGCTGCCGCGGGGCATCGACCGCGAGGCTGTGGACATCCTGCACCGCACCCACTTCGGCTGCGACCACGACCCGCTCTCGCTGGTGATCCAGTCGGTGCGCTGCTCCCTGTCCGACGGCTGGGGGGGCTCCCTCATCGCCACCGAGCTCCAGGACATCCTGCTGGGCACGCCGACCATCAGGCAGATACAGGCGAACCTGGGTGTTCTGGAAGAGGAAAGCGTCAACGTGGTGGTACACGGCCATGAACCGGTCCTGTCGGCAAAGGTGGTGGAGATGGCCCGGCTGCCCGAGATGCAACAGGCGGCCGAGTCGGTCGGCGCCAGGCGAATCAATGTGGTGGGGCTCTGCTGCACCGGCAACGAGGTGTTGCTGCGCCAGGGCGTGGGCATGGCAGGCAACGAGGCCCACAGCGAGCTTGCCATCATGACCGGCGCGGTGGACGCCATGGTAGTGGACGTACAGTGTATCTATCCGGCCCTGGCCGACCTCTGCTCCTGCTACCACACGAAATTCATCACCACCAGCGAACAGGCCAAGATTCCGGGGGCGCTGCACATCCAGTTCGACGAGCACCACGCGGATGCCATTGCGACCCGCATCGTCCGCACCGCCATCGAGGCCTTCCCCAACCGCAACAAGGCACGGGTCTACATCCCTCAGCACACGGCCACCGCGATGGTCGGATTCACCGTTGAGGAGATCCTCAAGGCCCTGGGCGGCACCCCCCAGCCGCTCATCGACCTGATCGTGAACGGTACCATCAAGGGGGTGGCAGGCATCGTGGGGTGCAACAACGTGAAGGTTCAGCAGGATCTGTTCCACCGCAGCCTGACCACGGAGCTGATCAGGCGTGATATCCTGGTCATCGGCACCGGCTGCTGGGCAGTGGCCGCGGCCAAGGCCGGGCTCATGGATCTGTCGGCCCGCGAATTGGCCGGTCCGGGTCTGCAGGCGGTCTGCGGTCAACTCGGCATCCCGCCGGTGCTCCACATGGGCTCCTGCGTAGACTGTTCCCGGATGCTCAACCTGGCGGGCGGCATCGCCGACCACCTGGGTGTGGACATCTCCGACCTCCCCCTGGTCGGGTCGGCGCCGGAATGGACCACGGAAAAAGCGGTGGCCATCGGCACGTACTTCGTCGGCTCCGGCATCCCGGTGCACCTCTGGCCCCTGCCGCCGATCCTGGGCGGTCCGGAGGTGACGAAGATACTCACCGAGGACGCCAAGG
>CAYSPF010000171.1:0-4626 GCA_964432775.1 uncultured Geobacter sp. | reverse complement strand
GACGCCATGAAGTGTGTAAAACAAGCCACATGTCTCCTTGTTTCAGTCACTCTGATACTGATGTTTTGTATCCCGGGATGTGGAAAAGCCACTCTCAGGAATTCAATACACGGGCAAGGGGCCGATACCGCATCGGAAATAATCCGGGGAAATGTATCCGAAACGGTACTTCAGCGAATTGATGCGCTGGAACGTACCTGTGCGCAGGACATTGCTGCCCCGCCTCGGGGTATTGCGCCGCTTGCGGAAAAAGTGCGGGGCAGTCTGCTGGGCGGCGCACGATCCGTGTCCACGGAGAAAAGGCCTTCCATTGCACTACTCACGGGATTCTGGATCGTGAAAAAAGTCGTGGACAGCCCGGACGGCGCTCGCCGATCTCTCGGGGACGCATCCGAAACGGACGGTCCGGTCGGGACTGCCCACCTCGCGGCAGGATTGGCGCGTGCAGGGATCCCGGTGCGTGTTGTTACTGACGAAGTCAATGAAAGCGCGGTGAGAGCTGCATTGGCAGAGGCGATACAGGGGCTTGGAATCACGATTCCCCTGGAGGTGGTGCCGTGGAAACTGCCTGATGCATCAAACGACAACCTTGCGGAGAATACCGCGGCCGCAACCACCACCATTGCTTCCATGGCGAAACGCTGGAAGGCTGACGGGGTTACGCATGTGATGTCTCTTGAGCGTGTCGGGCCTGCCTGGTCGGATGGTCACCCGCACACGATGGGAGGATTGGATATCAGCGCATACACGGCGCCGCTCAACCTTTTATACGAAGCAGGAGACTGGACAAAACTCGCCATCGGCGATGGCGGTAATGAAATCGGCATGGGCAGCCTCGACCGTGAATTGATCCGCAAAGCGATTACCAACGGCAAGGGAGGCAGTATCGCCGGCGCAACATCCGCCGATTTCCTTCAGGTATGCGGCGTTTCGAATTGGGGCGGACCGACATTTCTGTTTGCCCTGGCATTGCTGCGCCCTGACATGGCGGAAAGATTGCTGGCAGGTCTCACCCCGGAGAAAGACAAGGCGATTCTGCAGGCGGTTGTTGAAAAAGGTCCGGCTGTTGACGGTATCCGCGGAACCAGAGAACTATCCGTTGATAACCTGAATTGGGAGGCACATGGCGAGCTATTGAAGCAGTTGTGGCGCGCCTATGAGGGGCGCTAAACAATGCCTCCCGTCATGGGTCATCAAACTCCACCATATGCTTTCTGTTGCGCAGAGGGACAAGTTTCCGTTGCAATTCCGGGTTGTGACGGGCCTCGATGGCAAGGCGCTGAAAATAGCGCCGCCACAGAGCGGCGTACTCATGCTCCGCATCCGTGAGGCATGGGGAGTCGGTCAGGGTGATGTCACGCAGCAGGCGCCATGTTCTCAGATCATACACCGCGGCACGGGAACGGCGCAGGTCGTGGATCATCCAGGCGCGATCGCCGACCCGTTGCGCAAAATGGGGCGCCAGGAAACGGATGATGTCCGCTTCCGGCTCGATGCGGGCATAGAAAAAGCCTTCCTCCACCTCGCGAAAACGGACAAAGCCCATGTACTTGTGCACCTCCCTGACGACCGCACGGGCCAGGCGTTCCACGCTGTTCACCCGCTTGTCGGCCAACATGGAACCGACCCTCCGTCCTGCCTGCAAGCTAAGACGTACATACTCCCACAACAGCCGCTCTATGCCGGGATGCTCGCTGTGAAAGGCGTAGCGCAGCGTGGTGAAGGCATCCGCCGAAACCGCTGCCACGAACCGTTCCCTGAAAAGGATAGCGGCATCCATGTCCGTCGCCACATCCTCCTCCATTCCCTGAAACAGACTGATTTCCGAAGAAGAGTCATGCAGGAATTCCGCAGCCTCGACCCCTTCGGCCAGGCAGCGGGCCGCGGCGCACAGGTATCCTTCGAAGCTGCCGTCGTAGCGGTACTCTCGCATCACAATTCCCCCGTAACCGCGGAAATGACGCTTTCCGCCGGAAACAGCTCCAACTGGTCATACGATGCCTTGCGCTTTGCGGGCGCCGTCAAACGAGCCAGGAGCTCCGGCGCGTCCAGTCGTATTCCTCCGAGATAGCGCCCTCCGGCGGTGATGAAGTAGCGGGCGCGTTTCAGCACCACCCCCAGCCGTTTCAACTCCTCTTCCCCCAGTCTGCATGTTCGGCGGGCCCGCACTATCCGCTGGGCGGAACGTACGCCGATACCCGGAACACGCAGCAGTTCCTGGTACTCGGCCCGGTTTACCTCCACGGGAAAGTCCTCCAGGTGTCGCAGGGCCCAGTCGCTCTTCGGATCAAGGCCCATGTCCAGGTTGGGATGTGCCTCGTCCAGGAGTTCCCGGGAGGTGAATCCGTAGAAACGGAGCAGCCAGTCGGCCTGATAGAGGCGATGTTCGCGCAGCAGGGGAGGGGTGGGAAGCGCGGGCAGGCGCTTGTCGCCCGACACCGGCACAAAGGCGGAATAGTAGACCCGCTTCATGCCGAGACGCTGATAGAGTCCTTCGGACAGGGTGATGATCTCCCGGTCGTTCTCGGGCGTGGCGCCCACAATCAGCTGGGTGCTCTGCCCGGCCGGCGCGAATCGCGGCGCCTTGCGGGACTGCCTGCGTTCCAGGCGGGCTGTTTCAATAAGGCCGCTGAGCTGCCGCATCGGTTCGATGATCGACTCGCGCGGTTTGTCCGGGGCAAGCAGTTGCAGGCTCCGGCGCGACGGCAGTTCGATGTTGATGCTCACCCGGTCGGCATACCGCCCGGCCTGTTCAATCAGCACAACATCCGCGCCCGGTACGATCTTCAGGTGGATATATCCGTTGAAGCGTTCTTCCTGCCTCAGTGTGCGGGCCACCCGTATCAGCTGTTCCATGGTGTGATCGGCCGAGGTGACGACCCCGGTGCTGAGAAACAGCCCTTCGATATAGTTGCGGCGGTAGAAAGCCATGGTGAGCTTCACAATCTCGTCGGGTGTCAGGGCGGTGCGCGGAACCGGATTGCTGCTGCGGTTGACGCAATAGGCGCAGTCATAGATGCAGGCGTTGCTCAGCAGGATCTTGAGCAGGGAGATGCAGCGGCCGTCCGCCGTCCAGGTGTGGCAGATGCCGCTGGAGCTGGTGCTGCCGATGCCTCCCGCTACTCCTTTCCGGTTGCTTCCGCTGGATGAGCAGGAGACATCGTATTTGGCGCTGTCGGCCAGAATTTCCAGGCGCTGTTCCAGGGAGAGGGTCGTCATGGAGCAACGATACCACAAATTTCTGACAGAATATGTCGCAAATATAAACCGGAAGGGCAGGCTTTCAACTCAAGGCTGACTTGTCCTTCCGGCGGTTGAGATCCGACCTTTCACACAAAGACGGAGACCCGATGTTGTTGCGCATGGGGAGGCTGCCGGCGGTCATTTGCGTTCCAGATCATATTCCAACGGTTTTTCCGCGACCTTCCGGTCCTTGATCTTCAGCTTCTTTCTCCCGTCACGGTAGAACAGCACCTCGGCCTCGCGTTCGTATCCAGGGAAATTGAATATGAATTTGCTGTCGGATGAAAGCTGGATAGGGTTCGAGACCATTGTCCGCATGGCTCCTGTGTGCAAAACCGCATCCACCGGAATATCAACATTGGTTACTTTCAGGTCCAAATTGACTCCCGAGCTTCCCGCGGAGAATATACCCAATTGTTCGCAAGTGGCTCCCCGGTAGGAGCCCCCTTCCAGTTTCTGACCCCCTTTACTCAGGTAGGTCTGGATACAGTCGACTGCCCATCTCGGGGTGCTGGTAAAGGTGGTAATTGCGTCTCGCGGCGCCTCCTTCGTCATCTTTGGAACGACGATTACCTTGACGACGGCTCGAAGCGCGTCCTGTTCCTTGCTGTACTCGAACACCCCGTTCGCCCCTTCGCCGGTCAACGGCTCATTGACTGCGTTTTTCCAGTCGAACACCACCTCCCCCCCTGCGCTCGGCTTGTGATAGTCGAGAGCAAGGGCGCTCCCGAGACGCCGGAGGGTGAGGGGTTGGATGAAGGGTTCTCTATTCTTCTCCGGGGTTCCGCCCGAGCGCTCCTCGCAGACGACTTCCGCGACGGAAGGGGATTCCCAGCTCACCTTTGACTTGGCAAGAGGGGCATGATTATCTGTCCACGAGAGCTGATTGACATGATACCGGTCGTCGATGCTCAGACTCGCTTCGAAATCAGAAGTGTACGCATAGGCGGGACCGGCGGAACCGCCGTCATATTCGGACGTGAACCGTGCGCCATACGTTCCCCGAATGTCGTAGGGAAAAGACTTGATTTCTTTTTCCGTTGACGAGGAAGTGGACGCGGAAACACCTTTTTTACCACCGGTATATTTCCATACCGCGAGTCCGGAAATGAGGAGAATGAGAGCGACGCCTGCCACGAGGAGAACGGGAAAGGGTTTTCGAGTCGGCGGATCGGGAACGGGCGCCGGCGGATCAGGAGTGACGGCCGGGGCTTTCTCCAGCGCAGCCTGGCGCGCATAATACTTTTCATAGATGACCCCGCACTGCGGGCATTCCTTCTCGGGAAGATTCCCGACTGCCTCATGCCGGTACCCGCACTTCGGGCACACTGTCAGAATTCTTTCCATACCCCCTCCTTTTCACTGACTGGAACACGTGAAACT
>CAYSPF010000170.1:0-4656 GCA_964432775.1 uncultured Geobacter sp. | reverse complement strand
GGGCGCCGCCTTGGTTGCCGGAGGGATTGTACTGCTCTATTTGTTGAGCCTCGGCCCTGTGGCCGATCAGCTACTCAGGCCGCTGGAGTCATATTCGAAGCCGCTCGACAAGCTCCCGGTCACGGCCGATGCAGTGGTGGTGCCCGGCGGCGGTTCGGTGAACCTGGACTGGCTCGGCGCTGAATCGGTCCCGAACGCCGAAACCTACACCCGCTTGGTAAAAGGGATTCAAATCGCCCGTGCCCTCCATATTCCCTTGGTGCTGACCGGTGGTAACGGCGAGCCGTTTGCCACACGCCTGAACGATGCCGATGTCATGGCGTCCGCGGCCGGCGCCATGGGTGTGCCGAAACAGCAGGTGATTGTAGAAAATGTCTCGCGTAACACGCTGGAGAACTCCCATGCCGTACGGCGGATCGTGACCGGTAACCGGATTGTCCTGGCCACCTCGGCCTACTACATGCGCCGCGCTGTGGCGATGTTCGCCAGGCGGGGGTTCACCGTCATTCCCGCGCCGACGTACCAGACTGTCCAGAACAGAAAATACGGCATCTACATGCTCATCCCCAGTAGCGGGGCACTGGAGCGCTCCTCACGGGCCATTGCCGAATGGATGGGTATGGCTTGGTGGAAGCTGCGCGGGGAAATGTAAGCAAGGTACTACTCATTTCGGAGCCGAAAGGCGCCTGACCTACCTGATTCCCACACAAACCACAAAAACAATTCATGGTTAAGTGTTGTAGAGCTTGACAACACATAGGGGTGTTGTTATTGTTTCCAACATGAACGCCGAATTCACGCTCAACGAGCGCCACATTGTTTCCGAAAATGCGTTTGTAGAAATGGTGGTTTGGCGCTTGGCGTCGAATCCTCCGGGAAGCCGCCATAGCTTCAGGTACCGCCTTGCCTTCGTTATCAACGGCACGTGCGTGTTACGTTACGACAACGAGTCCGGCACGGGCGATCACAAGCATGACGGCGAAGAAGAAATCCCTTACCTGTTTACCACTCCTCACGCTCTGCTGAACGACTTCCGGGATGATGTGGAGAATTGGAGGTCCTGATATGCGTACGGTCACATTGGAAATTTCTTCCCGCGAAAAAAACAACCAACGGTTCCTGCGGGCGTTCGAAGGAGAATCACAAGGGACATGTATCAGCTTCGAGTCGCCTGAACTTCTTTTCAAGGTCATTTCAGGCAAGCGCTGGGAACTGCTCAAGGTGATGACAGGGGCGGGACCAATGACGATTCGTGAGGCAGCCCGTCGCATGGAACGAGATGTGAAAGCGGTACATGGCGATGTACATGCGCTTCTTAACGCCGGGATAGTGCAAAAAACCGAAAAAGGTCGGATAGTCTTTCCTTACGACGCCGTGCACGTTGACTTCATGCTGAAAGCAACGTGAGGACTTTGCTGTTCTTCAGTTTCCTCAGAAAAAGTCGATGCAGTACAATAGGACAGCAAGAGTTTTTTTCGGGACCATGGAGGAATACCGATGACAATCGAATGGCAGGAAGAGCTTGCAACGGGAATCGAGCATATCGACTCACAGCACAAGGAAATATTTGCACGTTTTGCGGCCTTTTCCAGTGCCTGCACGACAGGCTGCGCACAGGAGGAGCTCACAAACCTGATCGATTTTCTTGAGCGCTATACCCGGGATCATTTCAGCGACGAGGAAACGTCCATGCGGGAAGCCGGATATCCCGGACTTCCCATTCAACAGGAAAACCATGCGGAGTTTTTAGACGACATCGCGGGACTGAAGCGCAAAATTGTTGACAAAGAGCCGGACATGGCCGAGATTCTGGAGGTGAAACGCCTGCTCATCAGGTGGCTGATTCACCATATAAAGCATCTGGATATGTCCTTCGCCGATTTTCTGAAAGCCAGCAATGAATGAACTGAAAAGTATCTGCGTCTACTGCGGGTCCAGCCCCGGACGCCTGAAAGCCTATTCGACCGCTGCCCGTGCGCTTGCCGCTTCGTTGGTCGAGCAGAACATCAGGCTCGTCTACGGTGGCGCCAAGGTCGGAATCATGGGCATGCTTGCCGATGCGGCGCTCCAGCTCGGAGGCGAGGTCGTCGGGGTTATCCCTGAAGCCCTGGTGCAGAAAGAGGTTGCGCACACCGGCCTCACCGAACTGCATGTCACGCAGTCGATGCATGAGCGCAAGACACGTATGGCCGAGCTCTCGGACGGCTTTGTCGCCCTGCCGGGTGGTATCGGAACGCTCGAAGAACTTTTCGAGGTCTGGACGTGGGCTCAACTGGGCTTTCACCATAAGCCGTGCGGCTTGCTCAACGTCGAGGGATACTTCGATTCTCTCGCCCTGTTCCTGGATCACGCGGTTGATGAGCAGTTTGTCAAACAGCCCCATCGTTCACTGTTAATCGTGGAAAACGACGCAAAGAAGTTACTCGAACGCTTCCGAAACCACGTGCCGCCGGTCATTGGAAAATGGCTGGATACGAAGGGAACCTGAATAACTCCGTTGTGAAGCCCGCGGCGCGACCAAGACGATACTTGGCTCTCGGGAATTTTCAGATGGAGCAGACAGCATGTACTCGCGGACAATTGGATGATAACCATCGCGACTCAAAAAATATCCGGCTGCCATACGGGCGCGGTGCTGTTTGCGGATCTGTGTGACAGCACCGAATTGTATGAAATCCTGGGCGATGGAGCCGCCCTCGGGCTCGTCAAGAGTATTTTCTACAAATCCGAGGAGATTGCGCGGAAATACGGCGGTTGTTTGGTCAAAACCATTGGCGATGAAGTAATGCTCTCTTTCCCGAATTCCTATGGCGCCCTGTCGACAGCCGTCGAGATGCAACGCCTGATGGAAGCCTGCAGCGCTGATACGGGCAAGGAACTTTTTCTCCGGATAGGCGTAAATGCCGGAGAACTGCGGCATGAAAACGGCGATGTCTTCGGCGATGCGGTGAATGTTGCCGCGCGCTTCGTCGATTTCGCCGCCCCGGGAAAGATAGTTACTTCGATGACGATCTTTTCCGACGAAGAGTGCAGGCGGAACTTCGATTTCCGCAACCTCGGAACCTACCGGTTCAAAGGAAAAAGCGAGCCGATAGAGTGTTGCGAGGTGATCTGGAAATTCGACTCAACCCTCACGATTATGGGGCGTTCCGATCTCGACAACCTGCCGTGCAGGCTGTATCTGGAATACTGCGGCGTTTCCATGGAGATGGATGTTTCCGGGAAGGTGAGCATCGGAAGAGGGCGGGAGAATACGATCCAGGTGGACCAGCCCAGCGTTTCCCGCCATCACGCAGTTATCGAAGGGCGATGCAATGCATTCTATGTGATCGATCACAGCACGAACGGCACGACTATTATCAAGATAGACAGGCCGCCCGTACTGATAAATCATCAGACATATTCCCTTTCGGGCGAAGGAGTCCTTGTTCTCGGACAGGCGGATGATTCGGATAATCGTACCACGATAGTTTTCCGGGTGTTGAGCTGAGAGACACGGGAGGGGGCGACAATTCAGGAATACAGGGTTGATTCCGGGCGTGTTGAAGGCCTTCGGGAAATAAGATGTCGCGACACACTTTTTTGCGAGGTGAATGTATGTTTCTGAAGAAACTATTTAAATTCGGCAAGGATTATAATCATTACCTGGAAAAGGGTGACAGGTGCCTGGCTGCTGAGCGGTTCGCCGATGCGAGGAATGCCTATTGCGAGGCACTGGAAAAGATCGAAGCGAGCGGCGAGCCGGACCTTGCCCGGATTGAGGCCGTGCGTCAGAAAATCGCGCTGGCAGGCAACATGCTGGGCCGCCTGAACCTGATCGAGGCGGAATATGCCCTTTCCGGCGGAGACAGAAAAAGGGCAGGGGAACATCTGCGTCTCATCATGGATCTGGCGGATGACGCAACCCTCAGGCAAGATGCGCAGAGGCTTCTGGCCGAACTCGACTCCAAATCCCCCAAGGCGGCACACGTCAAGGCCGTCCATACGTGCGCCGGTTGCGAGGAGGTGGGCGCCGAAACAGGAAACGACGACCAGCATGAAAATGACATGGCCGGCACTATTTCCAGGGAAGACAGAGTGGCCCTCTATTTTCAGACACTCCCCGATGACCTGCCCGATCGTTATGCGGGTATGGGGGAAGAATTCGCCCGGGGCTGTCTTCTTACCCTGGAAGGGAATGGAGAAGGCGCCCTGAGGGTGTTCGAGGGATTACCCGCGGACGCGGAAAATGACATCCTGAATTATGAGAAAGCCATACTCTATTTTCACGCCGGCGATTCCGAAAAGTGCGAGCAACTTCTTCTCAAGGCCGTTGATTTGAATCCCGGGAATCCGCTCTGCCATATCGGACTGGTTCATCTGTATACCGAAATCGGCAGGGAACCCGAGGCCCTGCAGGTATTGGAGAGGATGATATCCGGTGACCTGCTTCCGGAACAGGCCAGGATGATGCAGGGGGACCTGTACGTCCTGCTCCAGGATGAATCGAATGCTGTCGAAAGCTATTCAAAGCTCCTTACCTCTCCCCCATTCGCCAAGCAGGCGGCTGAACGGATCGTGCCGATCCTGGAAAGTCAGGGACGCACCGAAGAGGCAGCATATCTGGTAAAGAAATTCGCCAAAGGGTGATGTTGATCCGGGAGATGCGGGAAGCAA
>CAYSPF010000169.1:0-4663 GCA_964432775.1 uncultured Geobacter sp. | reverse complement strand
TTCTGAGGCCGTCGGTCGTCGTCTTTCATCCCGGCTATGACCGGTGGCGCTTCGGCGGAAGCAGGGAGCGGTGGCTGCGGTACAGCGCCGAAACATTCCGCGAGGTCCTGGAAAGGGCCGTAAACATCGGGTGCGTCGTTGCGGTGGAAAATATCTTCGAAGAGGAACCCTCAACCCTGCGCGCCCTGCTGGAGGCACTTGATTCCCCCTTCTTCCGGCACTGTTTCGACGTGGGCCACTGGAACCTCTTCTCGAAACTCGGCATGGAGGAATGGTTCGCGGACCTGGGCGACTTTATTGTTGAAGCACATATCCACGACAATCAGGGCACGGATGATGACCACCGCCCCCTGGGAGAGGCGGGCATCGATTTTCCCCTGTTTTTCCGCTTGATGGCGCGCCATGCCCCTGAAGCCGCATGGACCATCGAGGCCCACAGCCGTGAGGCGGTAGAGCGGGCACTGGAAAACCTTGCGCCCTACGTTGAGGAAAGATGCTCCGCTAGCGGACGGTAGGGGCGGCCCCCTGTGGCCGCCCCTACTTTTTCCTTGACAGCGGAACTCTTCATCGGCAACAATGGCGTCCATGAGTACCTTCAGCTATTCACCTTTTTTCGCCTTTTCCTTTTGGTGCGGTTTCTTTTTTCGACCGTCCACCCGGGATACAGGTTCGATGCAAGGGTAGCTGAAACAAATTCGAGACCGAAAGCCGAGGGTGGACAGGAAACCATCCCCGGCTTTTTTTATTGTATCCATAGGAGTACATGACAAAAGGGCCGGGGATCACTCCTCCGGCCCTTTTGTTTTTCGGAAACAGGGAGAGAGGGAAAGATGATTATCGTCATGAAAGCCGGAGCTGCGAAGAAGGACAGGGATGAGGTGCTGAAGCGTATTCGTGAACTGGGCTACAAACCCCACGTGATCCATGGAACCACCAGGGACGTGATTGGAGCGGTCGGAGATGAACGGGGCAAGCTGGTTCTTCATTCGCTGGAATCCATGCACGGGGTGGAAAGCGTGGTGCCAATCCTCCAGCCGTACAAACTGGCGTCCAAGGAGGTAAAAAGGGAATCGAGCGTTATCCGGGTCACCGATTCCGTGGCCGTGGGCGGCAAACAGATCATCGTCATGGCCGGTCCCTGCTCGGTGGAGAGCGAGGAGCAGATTATCGAGACGGCCCTGGGCGTACGGGACGCAGGTGCACAGATGCTGCGGGGCGGGGCATACAAACCCCGAACCTCACCCTATTCCTTCCAGGGGCTCGAAGAGGAAGGTCTGAAACTTCTCTCCAAGGCACGGGAGATCTCCGGCCTGCCGTTCGTCACCGAGGTTGTAAATCCGGAAACCGTGGAACTGGTCGCGGAGTATGCGGACATGCTCCAGATCGGCGCGCGGAACTCCCAGAATTTCGCCCTGCTGAAAAAGGTCGGCCAGATCCGCAAACCGATCCTTCTGAAACGGGGGATGTCCATGACCATCCAGGAATTCCTCATGAGCGCCGAGTACATCATGAGCGAGGGGAATCAGGCGGTAATTCTGTGCGAACGGGGTATCCGCACCTTCGAGACAGCTACCCGCAACACCCTCGACCTTTCCGCCATCCCCGTGCTCAAGGAGAGGACCCATCTGCCGATCATCGCGGACCCATCCCACGGTACGGGCCATTACCACTACGTGGCGGCCATGGCCTGCGCAGCCGTGGCCGCCGGTGCTGACGGGCTGATGATCGAGGTGCACTCCGACCCGGAGCACGCTTCATCCGACGGCCCCCAGTCCCTGAAACCGGCCAAGTTCGCCCTCCTGATGGAGAAGCTGAAGCTGTTCGCCACGGCGGCGGAGAGAACCCTGTAGTTCCGGTTTTCCGGTCGACGCGAATAATTGCCTTGCCGTATTAAAATTTTCTCCTTATCATTGGAAAAATTTTACTTACGGAGGGACGATGCATGCGCTTTGTATCACCATCATTCGTAGCGGCACTCTGCCTGTTGCTCTGCGGCTTCGCCGGCGTCGGCGCGGCTGGGGCCACCGGTACGGAAGCAGGGAGTACCGAGGTGAGGCGGGATTTCGAAACCATCCTTGACCTGTGGCGCGATGGACGATTCGCGGAACTGTATGAGCGAACCTATGCCGTCGGCAGTCGGTCGCGGGAGTCATTTCTCCGAAAAATGTCGCTCGCCGACCGCCGTCCCGCCTGCTGCTGGGAAAAGATGCAGGAGGTAAAAGTCACGGTTTCAGGCGCCGAGACCGCTACCCTGCACGCCCGTATCGGCCTGGAAAGAACGGGTACGGAAACCGATTCCTGTACCCGCTCATTCCGGATGAAACGGGAAAGCGGGGTCTGGAAGGCGTCTCTCTCCGATATCCTTTCCCTTGCGGGAACCTCGCGGAAAAAAAGCAGCCGGAGGTAACCACCCCCGGGGAGCGAAAAGCCCGGTATTCAGCAGCAAAAAACGATTTGACTTCACCGGCGCCTTTGGCTACTCTCCTCCCCCATGCAACTGAAAAGGGATGACGGGCGGCGAGTATCGCTCCTTGGAATTTCGAGGAAACGGGGAGGCGGAAATGGAAGATAAGTTGACGATGCAGGGGGCCTCCGACAAGGCCTGGGAGATAGTGAGCGCACTGAAGGGGGATAACGGAAAGGAAGAACTGGTGGACCCCAGTTTCACCCTCTACCTGACCGAGATAATCATGAACCGGGGGTCGGTCGCGCCCGCCGGGCTGTCGAGGGAGATGGTGACCGATATTGTTTCCGCCATGATGAAGCACGGCGTAGGCATGCACGACTGGCCGCTTATCCTGGAGCAGCTCGTGAAGGCGCTGCACATGGTAATCCTGTATAATATTCCCGATGTCTACCAGGAGAAGGCGGTCGAACTGGCGGCGCAGGATTTGATGAAGGGATTCGACGTCACGAGGACGGAGTATCTGACCCTCATGGGCGCCCTCTGAGGGGTGTAGCCGAAGCAAGCAAAGGGCCGTGGTCGCGTCCGGGGAGGACGGCGACCACGCCAACTGTCCGGCCTTAACGGTTCATCACGTCGCGTAGTTTATCGGTGATGCTCTTTTCAAAATACTGGGCAATCTTGCCATGAAGGGCATCCAGAGAGGCCGGCAGGGTCTCCCGTGTCAGCATCTTGGCAACATACCCGTCAAAATCGAGGGTGAAGGCCTTCTGCTGGATCGGCGCCGGATACTCGAAATTGTACATCCCGTACAGGAACGTCAGGTTCATCTCTCCGTAGTTCATCTCCAGGTTGTGAAAAGCCCGTGAGATGGCTTTGCTGTCGTCGGCAACGGCAAAGATGGGCAGAAGGTTCGGGGCCAGATACTCGGTCCAATCGGTCGGGGCGGGCTCGGAAATCTCGATGTTGTTGAAGTACCGCAGCCCGAGCCGGTTTATCGCCAAATCGGGAACATCGGGAAAGGCGGCAAACAGTGCCTCGGTAATACCAAGAAAAGTTTCCCGCAGATCCGCGAAATCCGAATAGCTCTTGTAATCCAGCCAGAGAAAATTCGGTGCAACGCAAAGATTCTTCTCACCTTTTTCCCCCTGAAAAAACCAGTGATTCTCCTTCACATGCCGCCGGACGGGCTCTGACCCGCACTTCATCTCGATCTGTTCGGCAATGGCTGCCTTGCGCTGAATGCGCGGGAAGAACTCGAGCGCTTTTTCCCTGAAAGCGGACGGGAGCTCGGAAGAAATCTGGTAGAGATTTTTTGAAAAATCGATTCTAGCGGTAACATTTTTTAGAAAATTGCCGCGATATTTTCCGGACATGACGCCTCCTCATATGTACTTTAGTTGAACTGCTACTTCTATCGCACTTCTCTAGTATAGTCACGATTTTTGTTGCTTACATTTTTCTATAGGAAAAATTGTACCTGAAAAAATCGGAATGTGGATATAAGTAATTGAAAGAATGCCGTCCGGTGTTTATAATGCCGCTAAAATTCCTAGTTCCCGGTGGTGCTGATTGGACGTAAAAAACACGGAATTCATGAAAAGCGCAACAGCACCCGCCCACTACCCCGAAAGCGATCTGCCGGAAGTGGCGTTTGCGGGGCGCTCCAACGTGGGCAAGTCTTCGCTCATCAATACCCTGGTGAACAGAAAGAACCTGGTGCGCACCAGCAGGACCCCCGGACGGACCCAACTCGTCAATTTTTTTTCGGTAAACGGACAGTTCGTCCTTACGGATCTCCCCGGCTACGGTTTCGCCTCCGCCCCGCTTGCCGTAAAGCGGGAATGGGGACCGATGATCGAGACCTATCTGGAACGGAGGGAAAACCTGCGCTGTGTCGTCCTTATTCTCGACGTAAGGCGCACTCCGAGCCGTGAAGACCTGCTGATGTTCCACTGGCTGAGGACCTTCTCCATCCCCACGATACCGGTAATAAACAAGTGCGACAAGGTATCACGCAATGAAAGGGCGCGTCAGACCGCTGTCATCGCCCGGACGCTCGAAGTCCCGGCAACCGAATTCGTCTTTTTCTCAGCCCTCACCAGAGAAGGTAAGGAAGACCTCTGGGACAGGCTGGAGATGCTGCTGTTCCAATAAATTTCATTGAGGTTTCAATGCACACCATACTTTCGAAGCAGGTAGTAACCGAACGGACCTGGCAGATGCGGGTATCGGCGCCTCTGGTAGCGCGCAAGTGCC
>CAYSPF010000168.1:0-4780 GCA_964432775.1 uncultured Geobacter sp. | reverse complement strand
CGCGATCATCTGCTGGATGGATGAAAAACCCTGCGCAACGGCGACGGCGTACATCATGAAACAGACCACAACGTCGGTCAGGGCGTATATCACGAAGGTCGTCCATACAATAGATGTGGATACCCTGCACCGGACGCAATCGGATGCCTTCTCATTGAACGAAATCGGCAGGGTGGAAATAAGCACCTCCGCCCCTGTCTTTTTTGATCCGTATAAGATCAACCATGCAACGGGCAGCTTTATCCTTATTGATCCGCTGACCAACAACACCGTAGCCGCCGGGATGATCCGGGGCGTGCCCGGAATTGCGCGCGAAACGGCGGAAGTCGGCGACGCGACAAAAACAGGCGTATCGAAATCATCCAATACCGTCTGGGGCGGATGGAACATCCCCCGTGAAACCAGAGAGAAAAGAAACGGTCACCGGGCCGAGGTCCTCTGGCTGACCGGCTATTCCGGCGCCGGTAAAACGACAATCGCCAGGCTCCTGGAAAAAAGGCTCTTCGACGCCGGGTGCGGGACGATGCTGCTCGACGGAGACAATCTGAGACACGGTCTGTGCGGGGATCTCGGCTTCTCCAAGCAGGATCGACAGGAAAATATCCGCCGGGCCGGAGAGGTCGCCAGGCTTTTCTTCGAAGCGGGCCATATCGTCATCTGCGCCTTCATATCCCCCTTCATCAGGGACAGGCGGTTCGTCCGCTCCCTCTTCCCGGAAAAGGGCTTCATCGAGGTCCATGTCAGGTGCGAGCTGGAAACCTGCATCCAGCGTGATCCCCATGGTCTCTATAAAAAGGCCCTGGCTGGAGAGATTGCCGATTTTACCGGGATCAGCTCTCCGTACGAAGAACCGCAGGCGCCCGAGATCGTCGTGGAAACGGACCTGTTCAGTGCGGAACGGCTTGCGGATCAGCTTTTCAGGAGGCTTATACAGGAAAATAGTATTCGGGGGGAATACTTCGAAGCTTGAACCGGATATTCTGAAAGGCGCCCGCCATGCGTTACAGACAGGAATTACAAAAACGTTCCTTGATTGGAACCCATAGCAAAAAACTCCATCAATGATTGTAGTAAGATTTTGATGAAAAACGGCTATGCCGTCGAATTTGACGAATACGAAACAAAGAGCCGGTCGAACGGGATCCCCGTTGCCGGTAAAGGTATCCACCGGCACTTCAACGTACAGAATATTTCTGCATGAGCGCGATTTTCGGTTTAGTACATTTTCATGGCGGCCCGGTGGCACGCGCCGATCTGGAACGGATGGGCGCCGCACTTTCCCGTTTCGGCACGGATGGTGGGGGTCTGTCAGTAACGAAGAGCGTCGGCATGGGGCAGCGGCTGATGGCGTTCACGAATGAAGATCGGTTCGAACGCCAGCCCCTGACGAGCGCTGACGGTACGCTGGTACTGGTCAGCGATGCCCGGATCGACAACCGCGACGAACTTGCCGACGCTCTGTACGCCTGCTCCGCAGGCCCTGCTACACAGGACGACACCCCCGACAGCGCCCTGATCCTCCGCGCCTATGAAGCATGGGGCTCGGAATGCGTCGGGCGCCTGGCCGGCGTCTTTGCCTTTGCCGTCTGGGATCGGCGGACCCGAACCCTCTTTGCCGCCCGTTCGCCCATCGTTGCCCCAACGCTTCTGTACCACACAACCGGGCGGACCTTCGCCTTCGCCACCGCTCCCAGGGGCCTCCATGCCCTCCCCTGTATCACTCGTGCCCTGAATGAAGAGCGTCTGGCGGACATGCTGGTCCAGATGGACGGCAGCCCTCCTGCGTCGACGCTCTACCGCCACATCTCGCGCCTGCCGACAGGCTTCCGCCTTATGGCTGGCCGTGACGGCGTAAGGACCCGATGCTGCTGGCAACCCGACCTGAGCCGCGAGATCCGCTTCAGCCGGGACGAAGAGTATCCGGATGCCTTTAATGACCTCTTCGAGCGGGTCGTCGGCGCTCACCTGCGCAGTACGACCCGGGTGGCAGTGCAGATGAGCGGCGGCCTTGATTCGTCCGCTGTCGCGGTGACGGCGGCGCGGCTTCTGGCCCGTCGCGGTGAACGGCTGACCGCCTTCACCGAAGTTCCCGGACCGGGATTTTCCGGCCCGGTTCCCCCCGGCGCATACGCGGACGAAACCCCTTTTGTCGAGGCAATTGCCGCCATGCATGGGAATCTCGACCTGAACCTGATGCGCACCGACGGGCAGCTGTTTCTGGACGAGCTTGACATCCTCTTTCCTCACCTTGAAGCACCCTTACGCAACACATCGAACCGTGTCTGGATTGAATCAATCTTGCGTGAGGCGGCACGGCGCAACATGAAGGTGCTCCTCGACGGGCTGCAGGGGAACCTCACCATGAGCTGGTACGGTAGCGGCATGTTACCCGGATTGATCCGTTCCGGCAAATGGGGGAAGGCGTACCGTCAGGTACGGACAACCCGGTCTCCCTGGCGCGCCCTTGTCGTCCAGGGCGTCCTGCCGCTCCTGCCCGCCCCTTTGTGGTCGGCCGTCGAGCGGCTACGCCACCCGGCGGCGCGCACAGAGGCGCCGTGGTTGACCAATTCCGCTATTAACCCCGGTTTCGCGAAAGCCCAGCGGGTGCCCGAGCGGGCACGGGAACGCGACTATGCCACCCGCTGTCGTCCCGGCGCCGATTCTCGTATGAACCGTTACCGTGCCCTTGCCGGCCAGGACTTCGGGGCATACATCAGCGCCTACCGGGCCATGTACGGCGTGGATATGCGAACACCCACCGCCGATGTCCGCCTGGCCGAATTCTGCCTGGCGCTGCCGGAAGATCAATACCGGCGGAATGGCGAATCCCGCAGCCTCATTCGCCGCGCCATGGCGGCGCACCTGCCGGAGATGGTGCTGGCAAACCGGTTGCGGGGAGTGCAGGCCGCGGACTGGTTCGAGCGGCTGACAGGACAACGAGACCGCATTGCGCAGGTACTGGGGCGCCTGGAACAGGGCGATCTCGCCCCGCGGATCCTGGATCTGGGTCGAATACGCCTCTTGTTCGAGAGGATGCCGGTCGCCGCATCGAATCAGGACGATTTTTTAAGGGACTATCAATGGGTCTTCCAGCAGGGGCTCATGGTCGGCAGCTTCCTCTGCTGGTTCGAGGCTGGTGGCAGATGATTACGCAATGGCATTATCACTACGCAGGGCTGTCCATCGCTTCGGAGTTGCCGATTCCGGAATGGTCGATCTTTGAACGAAAAAAACCTGACCGGAACGTGGATGTACGCATCCTGCTGGACAGGATCCGGCAGACCGATACCCCGGGCAGGTCCGAGTCATGGCTTTCTCCTGATGAGTTCCGGTTGTGTATCCCTGAAGCGGGGGAGTACCGCATAATGCACGGCCGCGAGATCGTCGTTTCACCCGCCCCCGCGGCAGGCGAAGGAGAGGTGCGCCTCTTTCTGCTCGGTTCGGCATGGGGCGCCTTGTGCTACCAGCGGGGTATTCCGGCAATGCACGCGAGTGTCGTGCTGACGAGCGCCGGGGCGGTTGCCTTCTGCGGAGCGCCCGGTGCGGGCAAGTCGACACTGGCGGCATGGCTGCTTGCCCGTGGGTATGAACTTGTCAGTGACGATCTGTGTTGTGTCGATGTCACCGGTCCCGTGCCGCGGGTTTACCTGTCCGCTCCGCGCCTCAAATTATGGAGCGATGCCCTGGCAATGTTGGAATTAAGCAGCGAAGGGCTGGCCCGCGATCTTTGCCGGATGGACAAGTTCATAATAGAGTTGACAGCCGATAAAAAACCTGTCAGAAGAGCAGCAATTCCGTTACGGGCCGTTTGTGTGCTGGAATGGGGTAATCCGGGACTGACACGCCTCAGAGGGATGAACGCTCTACGCCGGCTTGTCTCATCGGCCACCTATCGCACGTCATTCATCGAATCGCTGGGGAAAACGGGCTCTTACTGGGAACAGTGCGTCCAACTGGCCCGTTTAACGCCCGTCTGGGTGTTACGGCGGCCGCAGAACTGGGCGGCCATGGAAGGGGCAATCAGCCGGATCGCTCAACAATGGCGCCCGGTTGAAAGGACAGGGAAAGGGGACAGGAACCTGCCATGGAAATAAAACCGGGAAAACGAACCATCGTAAAACGAGCCAAGGATATACCCTTCAGCCGGCTTGATGACGAACTGCTGGCTATCGACTCCCAGGCCGGGTACTGTTACTCCCTGAACGAAACAGCCGGGCTGGTCTGGGATCTGCTCGCCACGCCGGTGTCCATAGAGGCGATTTGCTCGCAGTTGCGCCGCCAATACGCAGTCGATGAGGCGACCTGTCTGCATGAGGTGACAATCTTGATCAAGGCCTTGCACGGAGCGGAACTGGCGGAGGTGTGCGATGCGACAGGCGGCTGAAGGCCGGCGCAAAATTTTCGCGTCCATTCTTCTGCGCGCCGAAGCGGCTACCTATCTGCTGGCTGCGCGGTCTGCCCTGGCCGTTTTTTCGTTTCACCGGTTGACGCGGTTTTTTAATCGGCCTTTGGTGCGGCCGGAGCTGACCGGCACGGCCCGTGAGCGGGCCCGTAAAGAGGTGCAGAGGGCGATTTTTCATGCCCGAAGAAATTGGTCCATGGAAACCACCTGTCTGCACCAGGCAGTGGCGGCCCAGGCCATGTTGTGGCGACGGGGTGTGGGCTCGACGCTCTACTATGGAGCGGCGACCCTGCCCGGACGCGGCCTTTGCGGCCATGCCTGGGTCCAGGACGGCAATGCGGGCGTCGTCGGGCTTCTGGTCGCGCAAAGGGACGGCTA
>CAYSPF010000167.1:0-4796 GCA_964432775.1 uncultured Geobacter sp. | reverse complement strand
AAGGTATACCAAGATGATTCCGGGTGGCCAGTACCAACACAGAAAGAGATTCATCCTACGTTGAGAGATAGGATGCCGAATCCAAGTTTGGAACGTTTTGAACCCGAAAACTGTGCTGAGTTTAAAGCAGCAAACAAAGCGCTGAAAGATGGCTCAAAACTTGAAGACCTTGATATTTATACAATAAAACGGGATGGTAAGCTTCCTGTTGAAAGATGCAAAAATTGCAAAATAACAACTAAAGGTGTAAATGCCATATCAGACAACTTGTCCAAGTGATCATATACCATTATGTCAAATAAATAGATTGAAAGGATACGCAATGAATTTTTCAGAGAAAACTTTAAAAATATTGCACGAGTGCGGATGGACGGAAGATAGGTTTTTGCATCCAGATACTTTTGTTGTAAAGCTAACAAATGCTGGTTATAAGCCACATGCTGCAGCTTTAGAATTTTTACAGCGGTTTGGCGAGCTAAAAATTTCATTTCTTGCAGATACTAAGGGCTACAAGGAATTAGAAGGTCATATGCGTTCATGTAATTTCAAAATCGATAATACCATCAGTTCTTGCGATATTGATGATATTGAAGATTATGGAAATTGTATTGGTACAATTCTTTGTCCTGTAGGTGAAATGGAGACTTGTTCAATTATTGCTGTTGCTGAAGATGGACGAGTTTTTTCATATTTCAACCCTTATGTGTGCTTAGATGCCATGAATTATATTGAAGCTATAGAAAAATATTGTACCGAAGGTGCGCCAATAAAACGATTGGTCTACGATGGTAATCCACTGCTCTTTTAGTTGGTTACAGCTTTTCTGGCTGAGTATTTACTCAATTGTTTTCGGGCAACAAAGAAATCATCAGGGCGACTGCACGTCATCCATTCTGACCTCGAAACTGTCTCAAGGCTCATGATTTTCAACAATTCGGAGGGTACATGAAAAAAGTCATCGTTTCCATGATCTGTATCGGCATTATGTGCACTGCATGCCAAAGCACTGATGCAAATTTAAGAAGAGAATCCGCAAGAGTAATAGGTACTTATACTCCGGACCAAATTACGGTATCTGAGGTGGATCGCGGCTTGACTACGATTGATTGGAAAGCAGCTACACCGAAAGGCACCTATAGATGTACTGCTGACGACATGTTGCGCCGCGTAAAGTGTGTCAATTAGCAGACTGAGTTGGTTGGAATGTTTTGCACTATAACGCCCCGGATGGATTCGCAAAACCCGGACATGATGATTGGGGGGAAGACGATCGTGTGGAACAATCACTTCTCCTGTTCGGGCATTGATCTTGTCATCGTCAGGAAACGGTGGTAAGTACTTGACCCGGAGGGGACTCACGATGCAAGGAAAACCAGCCGGCATACCATCGTTCGGCCGTATTGTTTCGGATGCCCGACTCGCCGTGTCACTGATCCGGGACTATTGGAACGGTTCGTACCGGTCAGTCCCTGTGCATACCCTTGTGGCACTATTCCTGTTGCTTTTGTACATCTTCAATCCCCTTGACCTTCTGCCCGATGTCCTGCCCATTATCGGACTGGTGGATGACGCGCTGGTCGCGGCGCTTTGCCTCTCGTTCGTTGAGCGGGATCTTCGTGCCTACGGGGAATGGAAGGACGGGAATTCACCGCCGCGCGGGTGACCCGACCTTGTTCCGGTTATTCGGTCTCCAATCCTTGATCTTCCTCACCCGTACCAAGGTGGATAACACTGCGCGGGACGTTATAACACCATTCCTGTACCCCTCGGCACTCCGCTGATTCACGGTAGGAACTGTCCGATACACTGAGTCTCCGACATTCCCGGAGGTACTCCCTGCACCGTTCGACGACTTTGCCGCACCAATCGGTGGGGGAGTGGACCCGGCAGCGCTCAAAGGCCCGTTGAGTGACACTGATGTCGGTGGAGTCCGAAACTGGGGGCGGTTCTTGCTTCGTTTGCCGCAGGGGTGCTTCCGCCGCGGGGCGGGTCAGCGGCTTCGGCGACGGCAGCGGCGGCGATGTCGCCTGTCTCGGCTGTGGTGTCGGGGCCGGGGATGTGGGAGGCCGCGGCACTGTTTTGGAATGCGCTTCAGCGGAAGGTGAAGAGCTGTCTTCAGGGGGAGGTGACACAATCCGGGCCGGAGGGGTGTTCGTTTCGGGAACACGCTTCTTTCCCGGAATAAGGAGATACCCCGCCGCAATGAAGGCCAGAAGGAGTGCCGCTCCAATCAGAACCCGGGTGAGAGGATTCATGCCCAGTGGCGTCACGGCTTTTTCCCGCGCCGTCCTTGCCTGTGACTCGGCCCGTGCCGCGGGCTCCTTTTTCCTGCCCGCCTTTTTGGACATCTCTTTTCTTTTCCTGTTCAGTGAGGACGGAGACGGCGGGCCATGCTGTTTCAGGTATGCCGCCAGCTCGTTGTAGGCGCCGTTAATCTCCTTCAACTTCTCCAGAGCCGTGGCCTGCAGCCGTGAATTATGGGCGAACCGGTCGGGGTGCCAGACGACGGCGAGGTCCCTGTATCTCTGCTGTGTCTCTTCCAGAGACGCCCCGAAGGGGGTTTCCAGAATCTCGTACAATCGCTTCAACCTGTCCATGAAAACCTTTCCGTTCTTTTTCCCGTGCCGTCAGAAACCGGACTTGTGCCGGCTTTCCGTCCTGGCGACCGGACGTACATGGTTGCAAGACATAAGGCCGAAATCCCCCGTTGCCTTTGCCGGGAGGAATGGTTTACTATGCTGGCATGGATATCCTGCTCCACATCTGCTGCGCACCTTGCGCCATCTATCCCCTGGAGGCCCTCCGCGCCTCGGGAGCCCGGGTCACGGGTTTCTTCTTTAACCACAATATTCATCCGTACCAGGAACACCTGCGACGTCTTGATGCAGTGAAACAGTATAGCACACAGGTTGATTTGCATGTTGTGTACCGGGACGTCTATCTGCTGGAAGAATTCCTGACTGCCGTCGCTCCCCGGCCGGAAGAGCGCTGTCGCTACTGCTATTCCTCCCGCATTGAAGAGACGGCCCGGACCGCGTCTGAACTCGGCAGCGACGCATTCACCACCTCCCTTCTCTACAGCCGCTACCAGGACCATGATGCGATTCGTGAAGAGGGTGATCGGGCCGGGGAGCGGCATGGAGTACGGTTTCACTACGAGGATTACCGGACGGGCTGGCGCAAGGGAATCGATATTTCAAAGCAGCTGGGACTCTACCGGCAGCAGTATTGCGGCTGCATCTACAGTGAGAAGGAGCGGTATGCGCCGAAGGCTCGTCACAACCCGGAGAGTACGCCGTGAGCGGATTGGGCAGGATGCTCATCGTGGCAGGTCTGGTTATTGCCGCCGCGGGTGCGCTGCTGCTTCTCTCCGGAAAGGTCCCTTGGCTGGGCAGGCTGCCCGGCGATTTTCTTGTCAGGAGGGAGAAGTTCACCTTCTACTTTCCCCTTGCCACCTCTCTCCTGATATCACTCATTCTTTCTGTGATTCTCTGGCTGTTTCGGAAATAAGAGGGTCCTATGGCTGTCAACAGGATGAATGCCGTTTTTCTTGAGGTAATCGAGTGGTTCGACGAGAGCGGAGCGGAACTGGCGCACCGTATCCCGTCCGAGGGTTCCGCGGAGATCAAGTTCGGTTCCCAGCTGGTGGTGCGCGAAAGCCAACGGGCGGTCGCCTCCCTGGGAGAGTAGCGAGTGCAGGTCCTTTGTCCACAGTGCGGCGCGCCCGCTGAAGCCCTGACGGAGAGCCGGTTCTACCGCTGCCCCTTCTGCACCTCCTCGTTTGTCGTGCATGAAGGGAAGGGGCTTGCGGAGTATACGTTCCGCCATGTCCGTGATAACCGCCAGGCCTGGAGCGCGCTGACGTCGTACCTGGAAACCAGTCTTTTCACCGATTCCTTCGAGCAGATCTCCGTTGACTTCCTTGGTTTCCCGTTCTGGATGTTTTCCCGCAACGGGGATCGGCGCCGGTTGATTCCCGCCATGGAGCATCCCTTCCCCGAAATTTCCCATGTGACCCTTCCCGCCGGCGACTTGGTATTCCTGAAGGATACGGGGGAATATCCTGAGCCGTCACTGTCTCCGACGCAGGCAATGGATCGCATACCGGCCGATGAAAGGACGGGGACGTGGAGCCTGGTTTTTCTGCCTCTCTACTTTCTGAAGTACCAGGCGTCGGGGCAGTCCTATACCGCTATCGTTTCCGGTCCCGACGGACGGGTATTCGCAAGCGGGCATCCCGAGCCGACCGGGACCCGGCTGCCGGTCCGGCATGTGGTGATGATCGTCTGCTTCACCCTTCTCCTGATCATCGAAGGGCTCCTGGTCCGAAATCATCTCATGCGGGCCGGGGCTTTTCTCCTTTCTCTCGCGCTTTTCTACCCGCTGTATCGCATGCTGCTGAAGAAGGAGGTTCTGCCGTGACCGAGGCCATGTCGGCGGCAATCAGTTGCCCGCAATGCGGCAGCCCGTTCAGTTTCCGCGAAGGGACACGGAATGCCGACTGCCCTTCCTGCGGGACCTCGCTGGCCGTTTCCGGCGAGGCGGGAATCCCCCGTTTCTATCTGGAGGAGCGACTTGATCTGCCCGGAGCACGGAGCGTGACCCGGAAGTTTCTTGCCACGTCGGGAGTTGACCCGGCGCTGGTGGAAACACTCAAATTCGAAAGGGGAGAACTCTGTTTTCTGCCCTTCTGGTCCCTGCGAGGGGTTGCGGTGGGATGGCAGTGGCTGGAGAGAGAGATTGTAATCCGGGAGGAAGTGGTTGACGAGAACGGAACCAAGCGGGTCCAGGAACGG
>CAYSPF010000166.1:0-4807 GCA_964432775.1 uncultured Geobacter sp. | reverse complement strand
CAACTCCATTTTACCCAGCTTGATGGAGAGATAGGCCAGGCAGAGAATTCCCACCAGCACGAAGACCCCGACGATTGTTTCAAGTCTTGCTTTATCCTTATCCATGGTTCACCTGTGAAAGGAAAAGTGCGGGCATCGTGCCCGATCATACGAAATGGAGGGGACCCTCCAGTTCGCCGCTGACAAACTGGCGCACCACCGGGTCATCGGAACCCCGGATCTCATCCGGAGTGCCGCGCATCTGGATTCTCCCCTGGTACAGCATGGCCACGTAATCGCAGACATCAAAGATTGCCGGCACCTCATGGGTGACGATCACCGCCGTGAAACCGAAACGCCGGTGGGTATCCTTGATGAGACGATGCATGGCGTTGCAGATGATGGGATCGAGTCCGGTGGTCGGCTCGTCAAACAGGATGATGCCGGGATTCAGGAGGAGCGCCCTGGCCAGACCGACCCGTTTCTTCATCCCGCCGGACAGTTCGTCGGGAAACTTGTCGTCCACATCCCTGAGTCCCACGTGCTCCAGCGCCTCGTGAACCCTGTCGCGGATCTCGTCCCGTGACAGGCGGGTCTTTTCCTCCAGCGGAAAGGCGACATTCTGGAAGACGGTCATGGAGTCGAACAGCGCCACATTCTGAAAGAGCATGCCGAATTTCTCCCGCACCCGGTTCAAGGCACGCCGGCCCATGTGGGTGATGTCTTCGCCGTCCACGATCACCCGCCCCATGTCCGGCTTCATGAGCCCGATGATGTGTCTCAGGAGAACGCTCTTCCCCTCGCCGCTCGGTCCGATGACGGCAGTGATCTTCCCGGCGGGAATCACCAGATTCAGGTCATTCAGCACGACCTGGCCGCTGAAAGCCTTTGTCACGCGCAGCATTTCTATCATTCAGAGGTCCTGTACCCGCACCATGTTTCCCGCGGGTGTTACAGCAGAATAGAAGTAAGAAAGTAGTCCCAAATGAGTATCGTCACCGACGACATGACCACCGCTGCCGTGGTGGCGCGCGACACTCCCTCGGCGCCGCGGGTGGCATAGTACCCCTTGTAGCAGCAGACCCAGGCGATGATCAGCCCGAACGAGACAGATTTCATCAGTCCGGAGTAAACGTCCTTCCACGCTACGCTTTTTTCCATCTCATGAATATAGGCGCCCGGGTTCACTCCCATCAGTTTTACACCGACGAGATAGCCGCCGAAAATCCCCACCACATCGAAGATGGCGCACAGCAGGGGAAGGGCGAGGAGAGCGCCGAGGATCTTCGGCGACATGAGGTACTTGAACGGGTCCAGCGCCATGGTCTCCAGGGCGTCGATCTGCTCGGTAATCCTCATGATGCCGATTTCGGCGGTAATGGCGCTGCCGGCGCGGCCGGTGACCATCAGGGCCGAGAGAACAGGGCCGAGTTCCCGGATCAGGGAAAGGGCCACCACCGAGCCGAGCATCCCCTCTGATCCGAATTTCGTCAGGGTATAATACCCCTGGAGCCCGAGAACCATCCCGGTAAACGCCGCGGTGAGGAAGATGACGAAGAAGGATTTGGCCCCGATGAAATGCAGTTGTTTCAGGATATGGAACGGTTTGCCCGGTGAACGGAAGATCGTGTAGATCGCATACAGGAGGAAGAGGAGCATCCTCCCCATCTCCCGCACCAGGGAAAGGACAAGGTTACCGATATGGGCAACGATGTTTTGCAAGAAATAACCTCCGGAAAAACGTACCTGGAAGTATAGGTGTATATCATTAAAAGTAAAGACTACGGTTTCGGAGAAGAATACCCGGTCTCTCCCAGGTCGCGGATCGTGCCGCCGGGGAGAACCCGGAAGGTGCGGGAACGCCAGACCACCCTGTTTCCGAGAAAGGAAAACGCCCAGGTGACAAAAGCCAGCAGATCCCGGAACGGGAGGAGCCACAGGAAACGGGGAAAAAGCCCGTCGCGAACATAGACCCGGCTGAAGGTCAGACCGATCAGGAGCCGGGAGAGCCCGAGAATCGCAACTGCCGTCCAGCCGGCAACGGAAAACCGGCTTACCAGTAGGGCCAGAAGCATCGCCGGTACCGGCTGGGTACTACCGGAGGCAAAATATCCCAGGGGCCTGCTGGCGCGCATGGTCCGCGCCCAGCGGAGCTGGCGTGAGAGAACCCCCCGCAGATCCTCCCGCTTCATGACGCTCTCCACGAAATAGCCGGACAGTTCCAGCCGGTAGCCGGCCCGATACACCATATTGCCGAGCTGGTAGTCGTCCGCCAGATAATCCACCAAAGCGGAGAACCCGCCTATCTTCTCCAGGGCCTCCCGTCGTACCGCCATGGAGGCGCCCAGGGCGAAGGTCAGTCCCTCCAGGGAAAGGGCCACCATCACGTTGGGGATCATCTCCGTGGTGAAACCCATAGCCTCCAGTGCAGTGGGAATATTCCGAACTCGTGGACTCCGGTAGAGGGAGGTCACCAGTCCCACGGAATCGTCACGAAACGGGGCAGCCACTTCACGCAGGTAACCGGGCCCAACCCGGATATCACTGTCGCAGACGATGATAATATCGTGCTTCGCCCTGGGATAGGCATGCATCAGGTTGCACACCTTGTAGTTGGGCCCGTGGATGGCGCCGTCGATGACCAGTTCAATATCCCTGCCGGGAAATTCACCCATGAGTCGCCTGATCACCGGAACCGCCGGATCATCCTCCGCTGCTACGGCAAAGACAATCTGGAAGACCGGGTACTGCTGTTCGCAGAACGAGGCAAAGTTCTCGAAACTCTCCGCGTCCACCCCCTTGACCGGCTTCAGGATGGTAACGGGAGGCTGGTACTCACCCGCCGGTGATTTCCGGTTGAAGAAGCGGCGTCCGCACAGGAGAGATATCAGCCCGTAACACAGGGGCGGAGCGATCAGGATATAGGGGATGATTGAACGAAACATGGAAACCCTGTCAAAGCAGACCTGCCAGGTTTTGGAAACCTGGCAGGTCTCGGAGAAAACCGGAATTCCGCCTCAAAACGCCTCAGCGCAGCTTCTCCACCAGCACCAGGTAGGGCGCGGCGGCAGACCGGTTGAGCTGGCGACTTTGCCAGGCAGTAAAAAAACGGGGCGGCAGTCGCGTGGACCACTGCTCCACGGCAGCAGCCTCCTCCGCCCCTCCCGGATGACCCGTATACAACGCGATGGCGATGATTCCACCGGGGAGGAGAAGTTCCGTTGCCTGTTCCAGCGCAGCCAGGGTGGTTTCCGGGCGGGTAACGACACCCTCCTTCCTGCCCGGCAGAAAGCCGAGATTGAAGACCACCGCCCGTACCGGCGCCATCACATACTCGGCCATCCGTTCATGACCGGCGAGGACGAAATGAACCCACGGGAGACACTCCTCACCGCGAAGCAATTTTTCGGCGGTAGCCAGGGCCTCCTCCTGCACATCGAATGCCCACACCGTACCCCCGTTCCCCACCAGGCGCGCCAGAAAAAGGGTGTCACGGCCGTTGCCGCAGGTTGCGTCAACCACCGCGTCACCTGCGTTCACCGCGCGGCGCAGGAAAAGGTGCGACATGCCCACCGCCCCTCCGAAGCCCTCTTTCCTGTTACGGAAATCCATAAAAAACCATTGTGTAGGGGCAATTCACGAATTGCCCAACGAATTGACCCCACTGCCGGCACTGCGTTTCTCGCCGAAGACGGCAAGTACGGCCGGAAGGGTTACGATAAAGGCAATCTGGCAGGCTACCATCCCCAGCGACATGACCGCGCCGATGCTGAATACCCCCTGGTGCCCGGCCACCATCAGGGCGCCGAAGCTTATCATGATGGTCAGGGTGTTGTAGATCACCCCCCGGCCGGTACTGCTCATGATTACCCGATAGCCGCTCTCCCCCTCGTGCCGGAAACGATTGATGATGTAGATGCCCGAATCGACCGCAATCCCCAGCACCAGGGGCATAACGATGATATTGGCGGAGTTGAAGCTGATGCCTGCCAGCCACATGCCGCTCACCATGAACAATACGCCCACTACCAGGGGCACGAGACCGATTATGGCATAGCGGAAGCTGCGGAAGGTGATGAGCAGGATAAGCACGATGGCCAGGAAGGCATACAGAAACGCACCGCGGTACGAGTCGCGCATGATGGTCATGGATTCGAACACCATCACCGGCTCTCCCGTGGCGTTCGGCTCAACCGTCCGTACTTCCTTCAGAAATGCCTCAAGCGGCTTCCGGTCGAAGATTTCGCCCTTCGGGGCAATCTGCAGGAGATAGCGGCCTGTCTTGCCCACGAAACGCGTGCGCAGTTCCGCGGGAATATCTGCAGCGACCACCGGCGCCACCGCAAGGCTGTTCCTGAGGGTCTCCATCTTCTCCGGGAGGCCGGCCAGCAGGTTCCCCTGAAAATCACGCAGCATCCCCATGGCATTACGGTCCTTTTCCTTCTCAAGCCCGGCAAAGAAACGATCCAGGATGACCAGGAATGCGGCTGCGTCCTTGGCTTCGGGGCGGTTTTCCCTCTGCAGACGCTGGACAAAGCGATCCACGGTGGTGCGGAAGGTCTCGAAGACCACCGGCAGTTCCATCACCCGAAGGTCTTCTTCATAGGGAACCGGGCGGGTGCCCGTCAACTGGGTGCGCAGAGCTGCCAGTTCCGCCAGCTTCCGATCCTGGTCCTCCGGGATAAAGGAGGCGATACTCACCACGTGGTCAACCGTGGGCAGCGCCTCCAATGCCTTGGTCCGGACAGCGACGTCTTCCAGGGTTCGGGCCGAGGCAACGGCGAAATAGCCGGAATTTTCCGAACTCCTCATCAACTTATAGGCATAG
>CAYSPF010000165.1:0-4830 GCA_964432775.1 uncultured Geobacter sp. | reverse complement strand
GAACTCCAGAGGGAGGAAAGATGAGAAGACAACCTTGTATGCTTTTTCTCGTTGTCCTGGCGCTCTCAACAGCGGTAGCCGCACAGGCCGGTAATAACCAATCGACGGGCGATGCAGGTGTTCAACATGTCGGAAGCGCACGACTGACTGAGTCCGGCAGGCTCACTGAGGAGCTGAAAAAGCTTCAGGATGGACTCCCGGCCAAAAAGAAGGAGTTGGCGCGACTCCATCGAAAATGGGTGGTCGTCAAGGGGAGAATGCCCACCGCCGATGAACTTAAAAAATTCGAGGAGAAACAGGCGGATGGCGAGGTGAAAATCGAAGACAACCCCTATGTGAACAATAATCCTCTGAGTTCGCCGGGACGCCATCGTGAAGCCTACTACAGGAAACTTTACGAGATCAGGAATGATGAGGAGCGGATTGCCGCATTGCAGGACAGGCTCAATGCGCTGAAACCGTAGACGCATGGACGAGTTGAGAGAAAAAGAAACAGGGGGGAATGATGAAAAGAAGCCCCCGGCATTCCCTTTCAGGATGCCGGGGGCTTCTCTGTTTCTGTTGACGTGGGCTCGTTTGTGGAATGCCGTATGCCGAACGAAGTGACCGGATCGGGCTTCAGGAGACCCTGAAATGGTCGACGAGGCCCTGTAGCTGCTGAGCCTGTTCCGCCAGCTGGGCAGCGGCCGCGGATGTTTCCTCGGCGCCCCGCGCCGACTGGTGGATGACCTCGGTGACCTGCTGGATGTTCGTGGTGATCTCGCTGGTGGTTGCGGTCTGCTCCTCCGCAGCGGTTGCTATCTGGTTGATCTGCATCGTTACTTCATTGATCTCGGTGAGGATCTCCTGCAGAGCGTCCCCCGACTTCATGGAAGACATGGCGCCCTTCTCAACCTCGCGCACGCCCTCTTCCATGGCATGCACCGCCGCCTTGGTTTCCGCCTGAATTGCCTTGATCATCACGCTTATTTCCCGGGTTGCCTTTGTTGTCCTTTCGGCCAGAGCCCTCACCTCGTCGGCGACGACGGCAAAACCCCGCCCCTGTTCCCCTGCCCGGGCCGCTTCAATTGCTGCATTCAGGGCCAGGAGATTGGTCTGGTCGGCTATGTCCTCGATAGTGCCGATGATTTCGCCGATCTGTTCGGAACGGGTTCCCAGTGTGCCGATCGTCATCGCGGTCTCTTGCACCCGGTCGGCGATCTTTTCCATGCCCGCGATCGTCTCCTGGACCACCAGAGAGCCGTTTTCCGCTGAATCGCTGGTTTTTTTCGAATTGTCGGCCGCAAGAGTGCAGTTGCGGGCGATATCCATACTGGTGGCGGACATCTCTTCGCTGGCGGTGGCAACGGTGGTCGTCTGGGAGGCGACCTCTTCCGCCCCGGTCGCGATCTGTTCGGAGGTTGCTTGAAGCTGGGCCGAGGCGGATGCTATTCCTGATGAGATGGAGATAGTCTGCGATACCAGTTCACGCAGGTTTTCGACCATGGTCTTCATCCCGGCCATCACGCTTCCGGTATCGCCGGACCCTGTCCTGACGTCGATGGTCAGGTCGCCGTTTGCCACGGCCATGGCTATTTCACTCACTTCGGACGGGTCACCGCCGAGCTGCCGAATGACGACGCGGGTCAGGAGGAGGGCTATCCCGACCGCGGCAAGCAAACCTATGATTGTTGCGAGAATAAGAGACCACCTGACATATTCGCTGGTTTTGTCGGCTGCGAGCTTTTCTTCCTGCGCAACCTTGTCATTCAGCTCGATGATCTTGCCGAGGGTCTGCTCCGCTGCGCGAAAGGATTCCGTTTCGTTCGCCAGATTGAAACGAAGCATTTTTTCATACACTTCCTTGGAACCCGCTTTCCTGAATGCTTCCGACAACCCGGCAAAAGCCTGAACGTCCTTTTTCCACCGTTCCCACTGCGGTACGAATTCCTTCCACAGAACCGCCTCTTCCTTAGTCTGATCCAAAGGCTCGTATACCCTCCATGCCTTTTCAACCCTCACGAAGGCATCCTGTATTGCCACGTTCTGGTTCTTGACCCTGTCCTGAGGCAGAGTGGGTATCAGAAGCGTTCGCTCGGCAGCCTTTATCGCCGTCTGTGCCTCATTGATAATCGACAGGCTGTAAATGCTCGGCAGCCTGACCTTGCCGATGTCATCCAGATTGTCGACAATCTTTCCGATTCCCAGGAAGCCGACGAGGCCGACCAGCAGGAGAATAGCGCTGCATGCCATGAATCCGGACAGCAATTTTGCCTTCAGTCTCATACTCTGCTCCTTGTGCAACGAATGATTTGAACTGCCCGATTCCCGAGGGGTAAGGGACGGGCCGGTATTTTACGGCGAAAAAACCCTGCTCCCGTTGAGGCGGCGTATGGTTTTACTGAATCTTCCGACTATTGTAGTCTTATCGGCAGGAGGTTGTGATTCTTGAGGAGTGAAAAACGAAAAAAAGCGGGATATTCTCCCGCTAACTATTTTAATTAACTCATTATTTCACGTTGTATAATATCCACACGGTTGTTGCCGCGGATCAGCCGTCCGAATCGTCTTTCCTTGCTATAGCCATCCACCTCTTCGCAGTTTTTCATCCCGTCGACGGCATAAACGGTCACCTCTGCTATGCCCCCTGATCCTTGCCGACCCCAACGGCCGGACAATCGCCCTGCCCCTCACACTGACCCCGCTAAGGTTTTGCGTTCCAGCGCGCAATACACCCCACGTACTCATGCCGGACCTCGAAATCAGGCGAAACACTGCGTTCCTCGAGTTTTTGCAGAAACCGGGCAGTCAGTTCTTCGCGGCGTTCCGGCCGGATGGCCTCATAAAAGACAGTGCCTGCCCCCGATTTCAGGAGATGGTCGAGCACGAGACGAGATGACGGATAGTGGAATATTGCCGCATCCTGCCATGATTCAACGATTTCCAGTCCGGCATCCCTCACAACCTCCTCAAGGTGGGAGAGGTCCCGCGGGAAATCGAACGAGACGCGCCGAAGGAGCGCCGCAGGCTCCTCTGCGGCAATTTCGGCAAAAACCGCTGTCTCCCGTTGTGGTGAGTTCTCTTTGTGGACAATCAGGGCGACCTGTCCGCCGGGGACAAGGCATTGGGCGCATGCTTTGAAAAAGGGGGCGAGCCTGATATATCCGAGCACCCAGCTTGTGATAACGAAGTCGATGTCGCGTAAGCCTCTCATCACTTCCAGGGCGTCACCCTGTATAAACCGGACCTTGCCGAACCCGGCCTCACGAAACTTGGCGCGGGCCAGAGCGATCATCGGTTCTGAAATATCTATGGCGATGATCTTCGCCTGTGGCGCCTTTGCGGCATAGAGTGCCGTACCGAAGCCGGTACCGCATCCCACCTCAACAATCCTGGCGGCATGCGTAATGTCGGCGCGTGCCGCCAGATCGCGGATTGCTCCATCGGCGGAACTGAGCCAGTACTGATCGTAATCTCCGGCAACGGTATCATAGGCTTCCTGCAATTCTTTGGACCCTGTCTCGCCAGTCGCCGAGGCACGCGCGGCAAAAAAATCGGGCATCGGATGCTCCGTCGGCAGGTGCTCCCGGCAGATGGCCGCTGAAACATCCGGCGGTGTTGGAGTGTCCAGCCCCCAGGTCATGGGTGTCAGGATCTTTCCCAGGCAGTGTCTGCGCGGCTCCCGGAAAAACTCGTCCAGGCGTTGGAGAATGATGGCCAGCTCTTCTGTCTGAATATTTCCGAAACTCATGGGAACGAGGTTGCAGGGGCAGACTTCGCCTGAGCCGTCGATATACAGGTGGGACAGGCCCGCACCACAACCGAATGCAGCGCCGCTTTCCAGGTAGGCGAAGGTGGAGAGGATCGGCAGGTCTTCCCGCCGGGCAATGCGCTTTTGATAGGAGATGATCCTGTCCTGCTCTTCACCGGACAGGTTTACCTCGGTTTTTCCGGCGAGCTTCCCGGTCGGGCACGGCTCAAGCAGGTGCACTTCCAGCGCTCCAACCGAACCCGCAAACTCCATGAACCCCATGAAATGGTCTTCCTCCAGAAAATCCCGGGTGCCGACGGCGACAATATAGGGGTAGAGGCCTGCGTTGCGGGTATGGCCGATTGCGTCCAGGGCGATGCGGAAGGCGCCGTGATAGCCGCGCATGGCATCGTGCTTGGTCTCATCCATGCTGTCCAGGCTTATGCCGACGGCAAAAAGGCCTGACCGGCGAAGGGCGGCAGCACGGGCATAGGTCAATCCCAGGCCGGTAGTTCCGAGGAGAAGGGTGGTGCGGTCATCGAACGCCGAGAAGACCTCCTCCAGATCATCGCGCAAAAGCGGCTCTCCGCCCGTTAACTGGACCGTTACCGCACCCAGCGATTGAAGTCTCCGGGCAAGGCTCTTGAGACTAGCCACGGGAATATCAGCCTGGCTGCGGCCATGATTGTAACAATGCCAGCAGTTGAAGGGACATCGGTTGGTAACCGCTACCGTGATATTGAAGAGGCGTTTTTCCCCCTCGCGGTCATTGAAATGATCCATCAGGCGGTCAAAGGCGCTGCCGGGGAAGGGGGGGAAGTGGGTATTGATAACCAGTTTGCCATCGAATTCAACCGCTTTCTCGCCCTGCAGATACTCCTTGAGAAATCCGGCTATGTTCGGATGGATCTTCCTGAACGGCGGCGTGCGCGCAAGGCGGGTGAAGAATTCAGAACCCTTCAATTTTTCTCTCCTCTGCGGCCTTATGGTACCGGGGTCAACGCGAACGGGGGTCTGCGGGCACGTTTCCTTAGGCCCCCGGTTGCTTTCTCGCCTCTATTGTACCACCCTCCTGCAAGGCGACGGTAAATCCCGTTACG
>CAYSPF010000164.1:0-4908 GCA_964432775.1 uncultured Geobacter sp. | reverse complement strand
TTCCTCACCTCGCGCACGATGTCCAGGTAGGGGAGCCCCGGCTTCACCATCAGGATGTCCGCCCCCTCCTCAACGTCCATGGCCGCCTCGCGGATCGCCTCGAGCCGGTTGGCCGGGTCCATCTGGTAGGAGCGGCGGTCGCCGAACTGCGGCGCCGACTCGGCCGCTTCCCGGAACGGGCCGTAGTAGCCGGATGCGTATTTCACCGCGTAGCTCATGATGGGAATCGTGGTGAAGCCGTTCACGTCCAGTGCCGCGCGGATGGCGCGGACCCGGCCGTCCATCATGTCCGACGGGGCGACCATGTCCGCCCCGGCCCGGGCATGGGAGAGGGCCTCCTTGCAGAGGAGTTCCAGCGTGGAGTCGTTATCCACATCTCCGTCAAGGATAAGGCCGCAATGGCCGTGGTCGGTATATTCGCACAGACAGACATCGGTGATCACCGCCAGCCCCGGAACGTTCTTCTTGATCTCCCTGACCGCCTCCTGAACCACCCCCGTCTCCTGGAAAGCACTGCTCCCCACGGCATCCTTGGTCTCCGGGATGCCGAACAGGAGAACCGCCGGAATCCCCAGTTCATGGACCTCCCGTGCCTCCGCCACGATATTCTCCACCGACTGCTGATGGATGCCGGGCATGGAAGAGACCTCCTTCCGGACTCCTCGGCCGTATGTGGCGAACATGGGGTAGATGAGGTCGTTGACGGAGAGGGTCGTTTCGCGGACCATCCGTCGAAAGACATCCTTTCCGCGGATGCGGCGCGCTCTGTAGGTGGGGAAAAACATTTGGACAAACCTCCGGTTTTCGGATTGGTTTTTCTATCCCGGTGGCATTGGGGGGGGATAGGAGTTCCTGGCCGTTTCAGGCAAAGTATACCCATCTTGCCACCTGGAGAAAGGATTTTTTTAAAGGGAGCTTTTCCGGGACGGCGTTTATGCGTCTGCCGGCGCAATCAACGCCGTCTCCGAGGCCGTCCGGGAGTGGTGCGCCCTGATGACACCGCGCTCTCACAAGGGTTAGAAACCCATACGAACCCACTCCGCTGGAATCGTATCCTGCAATGCCTGGACATTCTTGCGTTCATCATTAAACCATCGATCGGGAGCAACCACCACTTTCTCATGATTGTCATTGAGCCAGGCTGCCCACCACGAGAAAGTACTATTGGAAATAATGTTGTGCTTACATAGACTCATCAGCTGAAAATCAATGATCGGATTCCTCTTTGCCGCCTGTATATCAACGAAACTGCAATTGGAGTTATGTAAATTCTCATAGCACCATTCGAGATCATCCGAGAATACAAAGAAATGTGGAGACACCAATCGATCCTGCATATAGGCAATTGAGTTGGCGTAGTATCTCATTGTACAGACGTTGTGCAGCGGTGATTTCAGATAATCTCCTCGCCGGATATGCAGCCCCACGGAATTGAGATTCGATATCTGCTCTTTATATATGGCGCCTTCTTCCCCAAAGGTGTCCTTTTTGAATCGCAAGTTATTGCGTATGATATGCTCAATGCCTTTGAAGTATTTCTCGCTCTGGAAATAGCCATCCAAGCATATCCCGTCTTTCAGCGTGAGGACTTCCGGATAAAAGCACCCACTTTTTTCCTTATGCACTTTATCCTTATTGAACGGCCACTGAATGCCAAGGCGTCTTCCGATCACCTCAGGGATCATCGCCGCATATACTAGAGGTTCCATCGTGAACGCACGTAATTGCTTGATTGCCTTTCGGCCAAGAATGTCATGTCTGTTCATATATCGATAGGTGATAAGTCTGACGGTTGTTTTGTTAGTGACAGCAAGCTGTTTTCCTATCGCATATTGAAATAAATTATTTCCCAAGTTTCCATTCAAGATTACATTTATCATAAGGGGCTATTGTAACTGTGCTGAAGCGATCAGATCAAGCAGGTTTCATCCGGATGCACGTAATGAAAAAACGCGGAAAAGGGAACGACTGATGTCATATCTCTCCCGCGTCTCAGATGGTTACATCCGAGCCCTTGTCCGGCACAGACTCGGACGGCAGCGGCGCCTCGCCCGGCCTCAGAAGGTCAATCCTCTCTCGTGTCCCATCGACCTCGACGAAGAGTTTCGCAAAACTCCAGCGGCCCGCCGACTTTCGTGCCTCAAGGAAAATCGTCCCCTTCCCTGTAGGTCCGGATAGGGGGATCGACAGTTCGGCATTTCCGGAAGGGCCGCTCACCTGGATGGAGCCGGAGACGAACAGCCCCTCCCGCATGGGCGCGCCGAGCGCCCGCACCACCGCCGGATTTGCCTTTGCCCGCGCAAGCGCCTCCTTGTAAACATCGCTCGTTTTCATCAAACCGAATGCGAAACAGGCGATCAGCGCACAGAAGCCGGCAACGACGGCAAGTCCCCACAGGCAGGCAAGGGGGACGAACCACTTCCAGTTCCGGTCAAACCAATTTTTCTTCGGACTCAGTTCCATATGCGACACCGGGCAAGAGACAGGGAGGCAGGCGAGGAGAGCGACTGCCTCGCCCGATTATTTTGTTGCATCCTTGGTGTGCGGACAGGGTTGTTTTGCTCCGCTCATACAGGGCTTTCCGCTCTTCTTCCGGCTCATGCAGTCTTTACGGTGCTTACAGTCCTTTGCCTGCGGGCACTTTTCGCACTTCTTCATGCAGTCCTTGCCGCAGGGCGCGGAACCCTGTTTCATGTGCGGACACGGCGCGGACGTGCTTCCATCCTTCATCATGGGGCAGGGTGTGTCCCCCTTTTTCATTCCGGGACAGGGGCAGGGGCACGGCTTGTCCCCGTTTGTCGACGAGTAGCAGTCGAAGCCCTTCCCGTGGTGCTGCAGGTGAGAAGTTGCATAGGCCGTTGAAGCGACGCACAGTACCATAATGATGACCAGCAGTTTCTTGAACATTGATCTTCCTCCCGTGTCTTGGCTATTAGCGGCGCAGAGTATAGCATCCTTAGCCGGGACAGGCAACGACGCTTCACTCTTGCCTCGGCATGTAGCTGCCGGGAGAATCCGTGATCGGCATAATAGGGGTCCGGAAACAATGGGGTCCTATAAACAGCCTCTATTTCGATTATCGAATCACCTTGCTTTGTACACGTGCATGGTTTTGACCTGCCGGGTTTTGGGGGCGGACATACAAAGCGTTCAGGAAGATGAAACCGAGCCGGCTGAAAAATCCGCTGGCTCGTCGATTCAGAATTAGAAGGTATTTCTTAAAACTGTTGTTCTTTGCAAACCTTTCCCCCTGGCATGTCAGGACAGGGGACCACATCATTGCAGACGATACGGCACGTTTTCTCGTTATCCTGAGCGATGCCAAATGGCCGGCCTTTCTCCATCACTTTCGGGGATTCGTCAGGCTTGGATGGGACTTGTTTCGACTTTGAACGATCATCGTGGGTCATTGTATTATCTCCTTTTCTTTTGGTTTCTCCAGACACTGCTGGAGGTAGTGCACTGTTAAAGCGCGAATGATCTCGCATCCCGGATTGGAGGGCATCTCGGCATAGGACGTTTCCGGCATGATTTTGTTCGGACATCCGCCGGCGCACGTGGGCAGGCAGAAACAATTTTGGCAAGCCTCCCTGTTGGTTCCACGTAACTCAGCCAATCCGCGGCGCCGTTCTTCATCAATGACAAAGTTTTTGGCGGCAGCATCATATTTGCCGTAAATGAACAAATCGGCGTTCACATCTTCGGACGCCGCCACTTCATAACAAGCGGACAGACGGCCGTCGGGGGTTATAGAAAAGTTGGCGCCCCCGACAGCCCCGCAATATTGACCATCGGTGATCATTCCGGATTCACCGGTTCCGGCCATGCTCACCTGGATGCCCAGGTTAACGCCCGCTGATTTGGCGCGAAGAAAATTCCCAATAAAAAGCCCGGGCTCCGGCATCAGTTGGTTGAGGATTTGGCCACGTCCGAGGGAAAACATAGGCTGCAATTGGACTTTCCTGACACCGGAGAATCGCGCAAGATAGTGCATAAACGCGACCAATTGAGGGGCTGACTCCGAGGTCACGGTGGCGCGGATCAAAAAACACATTTTCAGTTCCGAGAGCACCTGCAGGGTGGATTCCACCACGCTACTGGACGCCTTGCCCGCGGCAGTTGGGCGATGGCGGTTCTGGATTTCTGGCGGGCCGTCGAGTGAGATCGTCAAGGTATTGAAATGGCTTGCCAGCCAGGTGCACTGGTCGCGGGACAGCATGGCATTGGTGCCGCCGGAAAACTGCACTTCCAAACCGGCTGCCTGTGCCTGGCTGCTGCCGTATTGAACCGCGGCCTCAAGCAATCGCCATTCCAAGGTGGCTTCACCGCCGCCATGAAAAACCACGCTGACCATTTTGCTCTTCTTTTCCACGGCGTTTTGGATAACGCAATCGATTCCCGCTTTTGCAATTTCCCAAGGCATGACCAAGGGCTGCCGCTGCCCCGCCGATGCGTAACAATAAATACACCGAAGCTGGCATTGATTGGTCAGGAAGAGTGAGACAAGCGTCGGTTGAAATGGCGTGAGCTGATATGGCTTGGTTGCCACCTGAGCGGAAGAGCGTTGCCACAGCGGCAAGAGATCGGGATCTTCCGGCGGCTGACCGGATTTCGCGCTATGCGCCATGGCATTGGCAGCCGAGGTATTCAGGCGGACTAGAGTATTTTCATTTGGATCGTACAAAAGCCAGGTATCAGGCCTGCAATCGCCAGCATAAAGGCTCTCATCGATCAGATACATGTAATACCTCGCAGGTTAGCAACGTTTCCGCGAAAAACAGCGCGCATACGGTACAAGCCCAAACCCGGTTTCACCACCGAAGACCAGCCTGGCCTCCAATCTATCGGTGCTTAATTATTCTTTTTGTTGTTACCTATGGATTTCGCAATAGTCCACGAAACTCAGGT
>CAYSPF010000163.1:0-4912 GCA_964432775.1 uncultured Geobacter sp. | reverse complement strand
TGAAGCATTAATAGAGGATGCTGATAGTACCCGAGCAATATCTTGTCATATTTGCTGCCCAAAGAAAAGGTACAATATTCGTCCTGTCCCGCACGTTCCCCTTGACAACTGCCCCGCCTCTGGTAGACTTATGACTGTATATAACAGTTTTAAGACTCTATTAAACTGTTAAACGATCTTATGACACTGTTTGTTATATACAGGAGGCGACATGATCATCAGCATCGCAAATCCCAAGGGCGGCGTCGGGAAAACGACCCTCACGGTCAACCTGGCGACCGCCCTCATTGCCAAATTCACGGACACCCGCATCCTCGAGCTCGACCTGCAGAGGTCCTCCTCCCTGTGGGCCGGCTACCGGGTTGAGAGAGGCATCACTCCAGAGATCCCCGTGGCTGTCGTAAGTTCCGTCAAGCAGATCCCGAACGTGACCGCTCCATATCGGGATAACCCCAAGTCCCTCCTCCTCGTCGACTGCGGAGGCATCGATAGCGACTTCAATAAGTCGGCAATGTCCGTATCGGACCTGGTCATGATCCCCACCCGTCCCTCCCAGGTGGAGGTCTACGCACTGACAAGGGCAATGTCCGTCCTGAAAGTGGTTGGGAAAACGGGGTATGTGCTTAACAACGGCTCCTTCCCGGCGAGTATCTCCAAGCTCACGGACCTCGCCGAGTACGTCAGCGTGATGGACGGTTTTAAACTGTTACATACCGTCGTGAGATTGCGGGCAGACTTCCAGGATGCGTACGGCGCCGGCATGTCTGTAATCGAGTACAACAGGAATTCCAGGGCAGCAGAGGAGATCATGGCACTCGCGAAAGAGATCCATAAACTCCTCAAGGAGGTAAGGCATGGGCAGGTTTAAAGCCCCGACCATCGGGAACGGTGTGGATGAGCATGCAGTTGAGAGCCAGGGTGTGCACATGAAGAACCCGGGCGGGCGTCCGAAGAAGCCTGTAGAGGAAAGACTCGTAAAGGTGACCATCTACATGACGCCCACTGAGAAAGCGCGCCTCGATGCCAGGGCAAGGAAGCTGGGAGTGTCGGTCTCGGCATTGTGCAAGATGAAGATAGCGGAAGAATAGCAGTATTAAACATATACACCACACCAGGAGAGCGACAGTGAAGGGACAACGCATAGGCTGCGTCAGAGTATCCTCAGTCGATCAAAACACCGACCGTCAGCTCGACGGTATTGAACTGGACCGTGTCTTCGCCGACAAGGCCAGCGGCAAAAATGCTGGGGACCGTCCCCAGCTGCAGGAACTCCTCGGGTATGCCAGGGAGGGGGACACGATCATTGTCCACTCCATCGACCGCCTGGCTCGCAACCTCGACGATCTCCGGCGCCTGGTGAACGACCTCACGTCTAGGGGTGTGAGGATTCAGTTTGTCAAGGAGACGCTGACGTTTTCCGGCGATGATTCCCCGATGTCCCGTCTCCTCCTGAGCATGATGGGAGCGTTTGCCGAATTTGAAAGAGCAATTATCAGAGAACGTCAGCGCGAAGGCATCGAGAAGGCGAAGAAAAAGGGCGTCTACAAAGGTCACAAGCGCGTGTTGACTCCCCTCCAGCCGAGGAACTGCGGGTCCTGGCCGTCCCTGGCGTATCCCGGACCACCTTGGCGAAGAAATTTGGCATCTCCCGGGAGTCGGTCTACCGTTACCTGGCGGCATGATGTCAGGAGTGCAATTGAAAATGCTTGACATTATTATCGAGCGGTTTATAATAAGTTAATTCATCCCCAGGCGGCGAAAGTTACCTGGCCCCCTTTGGGTTACGGCTCAAAGGGCTTTTTTGTTTAATGCCCCCGATAATGAACAGGACCACATTCCTCATAGATGGGTTTAACCTGTATCATTCGCTGAATGATGCCTGCTGGCGTCACAAACAACGTAACGTCAAATGGCTCAACATCCATAAGCTTTGCCGGATGTATATTCCTTCTTTAACCCCCCGAGCCACGCTTGAAGAGATTTACTATTTCTCCGCATTTGCCTTTCATCGCCAGAATAAGGACCCGGAGATAATCGCGCGGCATGAGCTTTTCATTGAATGTCTGAAAGCTACAGGCGTAAAAGTGGAAATGGGAAGATTCAAGGCAAAGGATGTATACTGCAATGGTTGTAAAAGCCTTGTGAAACATTATGAAGAAAAGGAAACAGACGTCGCGATCTCGGTGAAACTGCTCGAATTGTTCGTTCTAGATCAATGCGACAGCATCGTTTTGGTGACGGGAGACACAGACATCATACCGGCCATTAGAACGGCGTTCAATTTATTTCCCGAAAAACGGGTGTACTGCGCGTTTCCCTTCAGGCGGAAAAATACTGAGCTTGCAAAAATTGCGACAGATTCTTTTACAATAGGCGTTGACCGATATCAAGCCTGCCAGTTTCCGAATCCGTTCATAACCCCCGATGGCAGGTCACTGCATAAGCCGGGATCGTGGTAACCTGTCCCATTCACCTCATAGACCCTGTGGGACACCTGTCATACAATACAGCATACCAACCCGTGTGACACATCTTTCCGGCCCCGGGCCGTTGTCACGTCCGGGTACACCCTTCCTCACCAAGGAGGCGGTGAGGAAGGGTGAGGGCGCTGAGTACCTGAGCTGGAGGTACATGGAGCGGCTCTTCACGTTTCCGGGGACACTGCTCATCCCTATTTCACGATCTTCAGCTGGCTGGATGACGTCGACGTCGCGGAGATGCTGGGCATCGACCCTTCCCCGGAGGTCATTGATGCCGTCGCTGAGAGGATAGTCCGCCGGTCGGTCCGGGACAGGAGCATGCACGGATGGGAGCTGTCCCGGTGGATCGGGGACTGTTGCCTCGCACATTATTCCAAACATTCATTCTCGCGCTATTGTGACCATTGCATAATCAGCTGACCAGAGGGGTGTCGCCGTTCCTTCCGGTCATGGTCTTTAGAATATCTCCGTCGATGCCATCCTGATGTGTTCCGCCGAGACCACCGTGCATTTTTCCCTAGCCTCGGCCACGGGTAGAGCCTGCCGCGTGAATAATCCCTTTACGTTCACCACGGTATCTAGTACCAGAGAGGCAGTTGCATCCCTTGTACCGGGCAACCGTGAGAGTATCGGTCCATGTCCGTGGTGATCCCCCCGGTTGCCCTCTTATTCTGTCCGCCCTAATTTGCTACAGTGATCTCTTTATACTAACGATCGTGAGAAAAAGGAAGGGTATTGGTGAGGATAGTGTGCGGGGTAACATCGTTTGCTTGATCAATCTTCCGCCAGCGTTCTACATGGCCACCGGCGTCGAGGGCACCGCGAACCCGATCGTCCTTGCCCTGTTGCCCTTCCTCAGGAACCTATCCGCCACCTTCGGGTCCCATCCGTCCAGAACCACCCTGTCCGGTATCCCCGTCATCCCTTCCAGCTCCCTCGCAAGAAGGACGGTGAGCATCTCCTTGGCCACCCGCAACGAGTCCGTCTCCGCGGCGATCCGTGCCGCCACGTCATCGCTTACCTCAATGGCGAAGGAGAGTCTCCTCTGGGTCCGCACCTGCTCCGCCATGTAGTCCCTGATGATGACCCTTCTGTCCTCCTCCCCGTAGAGGGGAACCTCTATGACCCGGCACCGGTCGAGGAGAAACTGGGGGACGAGGCTGATATCGTTCGCCGTCGCCACGAAGAAGGCCTTCGACAGGTCGACGGGGATGCCCGCAAGGAACTGGTCGGCAAAGCGCACGGACTGGGTAACGTCGAGGACCTCGGTGAGGACGGTGACGACGTCCCCGCTTGAGCTATATCTGCCCGTTTTGTCCACCTCGTCGAGGAGGATGACCGGGTTCGAGCACCCCGCCTGCATAAGGATTCTCGTGAAAGCCCCGGGCACCGCCCCCAGCCACCCGAGGTTGCTCCCCTTCAGGGTTATGATGTCCGCGTTCCCCGAGAAACTCACCTTGAAGAAGGGAAGGCCCAGGGCCTCGGCGAGCGCCCCGGCGATGGAGGTCTTCCCCGTACCCGGGGGACCGGCGAGGAGGAAGGGTGCGGGTGTGGCCGACCCCTGCGCATACCCGGCGAGGACGACCTCGAGCCGGATCTGCTCCTTGACCCCCTCCATGCCGTAGAGCCTCCTGTCGATGATCTCCATGACGGACCGGGCATCGAGGTTCTGTTCCCGGGTGATGCCGTACGGCAGGGCAGTGATGCTCTCGAAGAGGGTCGCCTCTTTCTGCCCGTCGCTGCCTACGGAGGACGCGAGGGTCCTGATCCCCTGCGCCACGTCCTGCCCGGCCTGATCGAAATAGACAAGGAGCTTAGCGTAGATGATAAGGAGCTTTCTCGCCTCCTCCCAGTAGCCCTTCTTCCCGGGCATGATGTCGGAGAAGCGCGTCGCGGCCCCGATGAAGCGCCGCCTCTCCTCCATGGTCCCGAAGGACCTGAACTCCCATTTGAGGAGGGGCAGAACCTCGGAGAGGTCCACGTCATTGTCCACGGGGTCGCGCACGTCCCAGGCGGGGCTTCCCTCCTGCCTGTCCCTGCGCTCCTTGTCGAGGCGGCGCCCCTTCGTGCCGAGGGTGTCGAGAACGTTCCGGAGGTACTGGAGCTCGGCGGGACCAAAGGGGCCTGAAATATCCTCCTCCCTCTCGGCGGCCCTGCGCTGGCGCTTCCTGTCCGCAAGGTCGGCCCTGAGGATCCCGATGGCGGCAAAGTACATCTCCAGGCTCTGCGCCATCTGGCGAGGGGTGCGGCCAAAGCAGGACAGGAGCTTCAGGAATGCGACCGGGAAGTCCCCCTGCTGGCAGGAGACACTGGCCACGTCCGCTGCGATGGCCGTGTCCACGAACCTCACCCGGTCGAAGGTGCTCTTCAGGGAACCGAACTCCCCCCGGATGTACTCAAGGAGGCCGGCGACGTTCACGCTCTCGTCGGGC
>CAYSPF010000162.1:0-5035 GCA_964432775.1 uncultured Geobacter sp. | reverse complement strand
TTGTAAAGGTGTGCTTTACGTGAAAAAATGTCAAGTCGTTATGCAGCGGTATCAAGGTAGACGTGGGCGCATGTGCTATGTGGTCCGACGCAGGGTACCCGTCGGGTGTCGTGCAGGATTGCCTGGTAACGCTCCCGGGGCGCCCTGCCGACGTACTATCTGCCACGCAGGTTCCCGGGGAAGAGGGGCTCTTCCGTTTCGTCACAAGGAACGAAAAGACCCAATCGATGCTGCTCGCGGCACCGGGAAAGATTCCTCTTGACTTACAAATAATCGACGTGTAATAAATTTATACCAATGTACACTTTATTTTTTATCAGGGGAGATGCATTATGTTGCGGCGCTTGACCCGGGAGGAATAATCAGTGGCCGTTTCCGTCAGAATACTACAGACGGGTACGGCCACTGCTGTTTCTGCAGCGCGTCAGGCCGGGCCCGGCCCTGAAGGTATCCCGGGGGGAGCGCTGAGTATGGTCGCAATACCCTTCGCAGGCACGAATTTGCACGATTGCAGGCATAACTCCACTGTCCGGTTCCCAAAGCAGACCTCTGAAACATACTTCCTTTTCCGATTCCCATAATTGGTTCAGAAACCCGCCGAAGCTCACCGAAATGTAGCAAGGCAATCAGGCGGAGGATAGCACGCAATGTTTTATAAGATTTTATTTATAGGTCTTATCCAATTATTTCTGGTGGTCGATATTGCATCGGCGCAACCCGCCGACAGCCGCATGGAGATAGACGGTCTTATCCTCAATCAGACCAAAACCCGAACCGGACATGAATTTTACCGGCAGTTCGCCGCAATATGGGAGCCCCCCTCCGAAGCGAATGAGTTCAACATCATAATAATTGAAAACGCCAACCCCCAGTGGGGGAGCATCGTACTGGTAAAAGTGAACGAAGCCGTGGTGTTCCAGAACCTTGCAAAGCCGGGCGATGCGGCACTGAAGGAACTGGCGGGAAAAGCCGTCGAACGGGTCAGGGAGTACATGAGGGTTTACGTTCGGGACCTGGAAAAGTATAAGGACGACGATCTGGCAATACATGGGTGGTAAAAACACGAAAGGAGTGAAGAGCGATGAAAGTGTCGATGGTGTGCTGTATCGCGGCCATGACGGCCTTTATGGGCGGGAGGGCGGCAACCGCCACCGAATTGGCGTATGCCCCGGTCAATCCTTCATTCGGCGGCAATCCGCTCAACGGATCGTTTTTGATGAGCGTGGCCGGCGCCCAGAACAAATTCAAGGAGCCGACGAAGGCTACGTCTCTTGAGTCGCAGGATTCCCTCTCGAGTTTCAAGAGACAGCTGGAAACCAGGATTCTCAACTCCATTGCCGACCGGATTGTGAGAGACGCTTTCGGCGATGAAGGCCTGACAGACGGAGAATACCTCGTAAACAACCTGAAAGTGAACATCGACGCCTCCGACCCCACGGTGACGATTGTGACGATTACCGATACGGATAACGGGAATACCACGTCAATCCAGATTCCAACCATATGAAGGATGCCTCCATGCGCGAGAAGCTCAACGAAAAGAGACGGGGCCGGGTGGGCCTGATTCTCATCGCCTCGTTCCTCACCCTCATGACAGGCTGCACGGCCCGGCTTGCGAACCTGGCGACCGAAAGGGCCTCCATCACCTACACGAGCGCCGCCCACAAGGATCTGGTTTCACTCCCGCCCCTGCAGAAAAAGATAGTGGTCTCGGTCTATGCCTTCCGCGACCAGACCGGCCAGTACAAGCCCCTCCCCAATGCCACGTCCTTTTCCACTGCGGTTACCCAGGGGGCGGCTTCCATGCTGATCCAGGCTCTCAACGACTCCAACTCCTTCGTCCCCGTGGAGCGGGAAGGGCTGCAGAACCTCCTGACCGAGAGGAAGATCATCCGGGCAGCAGCGGGGGAAATCGGAAATGGTGATAAGGAGAAAAGCGTCCTCCCGCCCCTGCTGTCCGCGGCCATAGTCCTGGAAGGGGGGATAATCGCCTATGATACCAACGTGGTCACCGGGGGGCTGGGAGCGAAGTATTTCGGTCTCGGCGGCTCCATTGACTACCGGGTCGACCAGGTGAGCCTGTATCTCAGGGCGGTGGATGTGAAGAGCGGCAGGATCCTGAAAACGGTTTCCACAACAAAGACCATCCTTTCCAGGGGGGTGGATGTACAACTCTTCCGCTTCGTCAGCCTGCAGCGGCTGCTGGAGGTGGAGACCGGCCTTACCACCAATGAGCCGCCCCAACTCTGCGTAATGGAGGCCCTGGAGAAGGCGGTCACCGGCCTGGTCATCGAGGGCATTCTCGACAGGCTGTGGGCATTAAAGAATCCCGAAGACATGAACTCACCGGTCATCCGGAGCTACCTGAAAGAAAGGGGCGTACCTGCGCCCCGGCTGGACGGACAGGGAAACCTGGTCGGTTCTGCGGGCGGAAGCGGCTCAGGCGCCCACAATGAAAGGAGGACGCCATGACCCTTCCGGCAAGGCTGCGTGTCGTCGCTGGTACGCTACTTCTTCTGGTTTCGCTACCGGTCAACGCAAAATGCGGTGATATGAGCATGTTCAACGAGCTGGGCGACGCGGACGAGATACGGGGCAGCGCCGATAGCGCGTGCATCACTCAAAACGGTGACTGGAACGTTTCCGCAATCCGTCAACAGGGGCGCCTCAACCAGGCAGCGATCCAGCAGACCGGCGGATACAACACCGCCTCCATCAGCCAGAACGGGACGGGAAACCTGGGAGAGCAGTACCAGACCGGCACGGGTAACAGCGCCGAGATTTCCCAGACCGGAGAAGGAAATTATGCCGTTCAGGAGCAGAACGGCATCGGCAACCTTGCCTCTGCAACGCAGGTGGGCGCCAATAACACGATCACCCAGGCCCAGGTGGGAAACGGCCTGTCCAGCGTCGTAACCCAGGTCGGTTACGGCATCGTCATAAACGTCACTCAGAGCAGGTAGGCGCTGCCCTGCCGGATTCGGAGAAGTCAGCACGTTCCCTGAACGGTCCGAACCTCGACAATAAAGGATAAGGGAGGTGATAGCGCGTTTTCAAAGTGTACGGGTAATGGAGAAGGAAATATCTTCGGCAGTAACAACCATTCGAAAAGGAGCGAACAATGAGAAAGCTAGCAACCATGGTGCTTCCGTTGGTAATCATCCTCGCAGGCGCCGTAATCGCAGTAGCCGACAGCAACACGGCCACCCAGTACCAGGTGGGAGACAACAACACCGCCGCCATCGACCAGAGCGGAGGGAATTCCAATGTGGCGGTTCAGGGTCAGGGCGCCACCACGCTGGACGAATTCTGGAACGGCGGCGCCTTAGTTACCGGCAACAGCGCAGCCATCACCCAGACCGGGGACAACAACTTGGCCACCCAGATACAGATGGGGAACTCCAACACCGCCATAATCACCCAGTTGAATGGCGACAACAGCGCCTACCAGGAGCAGACCGGTAACGAAAACTATGCCGAAATCTACCAGGAGGGGTCGCAGGGCGCCAACGCCTTGTCGCCGTACGGCGCCGAGCAGTACCAGGCCGGGGAAGGCAACTACGCTCGCATCGTGCAGCTTGGGGCGGGCAACTACGGGAAACAGACCCAGCCCGGCAGCGGCAACGGGGCAAGTATCGACCAGACGGACACCGGCAATACGGCCTACCAGGAGCAGACAGGAACCGGCAATTCGGCCCAGATCTGGCAGTGGGGCACGAATCCGGGACAGCCTGACTACGGCATCTACGGCGCCCAGCAGTACCAGTACGGGAGCTACAACATGGCCCAGATCGGCCAGTCCGGCAACGACAATCTGGCATGGCAGGAGCAATCCGGCAACGGCAATATTGCAGCGATAACTCAGCAGGGGGAGTATAACATAGCTGTGCAGTATCAGTCGGGCAACTACAATTTCGCATCGATTGAACAATACGGTACCTCGAACGACGCCGTGCAAGGGCAGTATGGGGAATCCGGCATTGCAGGCATCGTCCAGGACGGCATCGGGAACTTCGCCGGCCAGGACCAGAGTGGCTACGCCAACACGGCCGACATCTCCCAGGGCGGGGATTCCAATTATGCAATTCAGGTACAGTATGGTGATTCCGGCATCGCAACCATCGCACAGGCCGGAAGTTCGAACAACGCCTACCAGTATCAGACCGGCTATGCAAACACGGCATCCATCACCCAGGGCGGCATAGGCAATGTCGCCAGCCAGTACCAGTCCGGTTCCTACAACAGCGCGACAATCGTTCAGTAGGATACGTCCCTTGTCCCAATTCGGTTCAATGACGGCGGCCCATCGGGAAGATGGGCCGCCTCTTTTTACAGAAAATTCATGGTGAGAGCATGAAAACATTCCTGCTATTCCTTCTCATTTGCGGAGCGCTCTCCGTTGCCGTCACCCCTGCCAAGGGTGGAGAGTGGAAGGCCTGGTTCGACGTCAGGCAATCAGGTTCCCTGTTGGCAGTGACTGCCTATTGCCGTGGAGGGAAGGAAGGGCGTGTCAGGTACAGGATGGATACGTCGAAACATGGACCTTCCGGCTCCTCGAACAGCTCGCAGTCGGGTGCGGTCGAGGTCGTCCCCAATGAGCCGACAGCGCTCTCCCGCCTTAACCTTGGACTTTCTCCCGACGATCACTACCGGATTACTCTCAAGCTGTTTGAAAACGGAGTGCTCGTCGCGGAGGAAAAACTGGTCCATCCTGAAGACAAATTACCTTGATTCGGGCGTTTGAGACACCCGGCATGCGTCAGCCTTCAGTCCTCAGCTCATACAATTGAATACAGCATTGCGGGCCCAGCGTATTGCCGGAATAACCTGGGGCCTTACTACGAGCTTCTTCCCGGCGCTGGGCATTCAAAACAATTTGACATATACAATTGTTATGATGTAATAAGCCGCTACAGGATTGCCGGGTGAGCCGGCCCAAAGAAGCTGATGGCGGCACAAAAAGGGTATAAAGATGTATTCGAACTCCAGAGGGAGGAAAGATGAGAAGACAACCTTGTATGCTTTTTCTCGTTGT
>CAYSPF010000161.1:0-5045 GCA_964432775.1 uncultured Geobacter sp. | reverse complement strand
CCTCTGCTTTGACCTGTGTTACAAAAAGCATCCCGAGTTGAACCAGCGCGACGGCCGGGAGCGCGACCGGGCATCAGGTGTCGGGGAGCAACTGAGCCGCATCGAACGGGGCAGATCCGAGGCGCGCACACTGTTCGCCCGTATTCCCACCCCCGAACAGCCGTACTGGGACTGCTACGCTCAGGCAAAGCAGGTGAATAATCTCTATGACGATATCTACGAGCTGGCTGCCGAAAGTCGGGTGCAGTATAACGACCTGGGCGAACGTCTGGCCGGTTTCAGGGAAGATTACCGAAAGGCCAGGGAAAAACTGGATGCCTGCAAAGAGAGCATCAAGTAATCGTCACTTTCTGCTTGTCCGGCAGAGGGCGTTTCCGGGCGCACTTTCGTCGATTGTGTAGACCCTTTCCGCAAAGGACGGTTCATGGCATCAGTCTCCGAATACTTCGGGCAGCATGAAGAACAGGCCTTCATTGTCAAGGCACTTCTCACCGTCGTTGCGATCATCCTCGTCAAGGAGTTTCTCTCCGGTCTCATCGCACTCCTGAGTATCTTCCTCCCCATCATTTTCCTCGTCTTCATCCGGATGCAGGCCGCGGTCGAGGGAAAGAGCACCTTCGAACTGCTGAAGAAACACATCACGTTCCTCCCTATCATGTACGCCGAGGGTCAACGGAAACGGGAGGTGATACCGTGGGTGACGTACAGCATCATACTCCTTGATGTCCTGATCTTTTACGGCTTCGAACCCCTGGCTGGTCCGGACGTGCTGGGGAACCTCGTCTTTCTCCCCAGCGCCCCGAACCTCTGGAACATCCAGTTGAGCGCCTTTACCTCCCTGTTTCTCCATGGGAGCGGTGGTCACCTCTGGGGGAACATGATGTTCCTCTGGGTGCTCGGGACCGTGGTGGAGCGCAGGGTGGGGCATCTCACGTTCTTCTGGGTCTATCTGGGGACCGGGATTCTCGGCGGGTTCACCTTTGTCCTGGTGGAATTTCTCTTCAACGGCCGGGCCGGTCATATCCTGGGAGCATCCGGCGCCATTGCAGGGATCATGGGAATCTTCGCGGTTCGCTGCTACTTCATGAGCATGGTCTTTCCCCTGCCGATACTCGGCATCTTCTCCCTCATTCTGCCGATCAGCCTGAAGGTCCGCCTCAACTCCCTGGTCATCATCGGTCTCTTCTTTCTCATGGACCTTTCGGGAGGCCTCGGCCAGATCAGCGGGCAAGGGCATTCCATGGTGGGTCACTGGGCTCACCTGGGCGGGATGATATCGGGAATGCTTATTGCCGGATTGTTTCTCAAGCTGGGGGAACCGGCCATCGAGGAACGGCACCTGGAAATCGGGGTGAAGGCGTCAACCGCCGCGGTCGGCTTCGAAGGGGGGGAACGGTCGCTTTCAATCGCCCTGGAGAGGAATCCGAACAATGCGGAAGCGATCCTTGCCATGGCACGACTGAAGACAAAGTTCACCCCGACCCCGGAGGGGAAGGATCTCTATGAGCAAGCGATGGGACTCCTGATAGTCTCCCGCCCCCAAGAGGCCATCGACGTTTTCCAGGAATACTACCGCAAATATCTGAGGGGAGTCGAACCGCAGCTCATGTTCCGGCTCGCCGTTGCCATGGAACGAAGCTTTGAAATGGAACTGGCGACGCGCGCCTATGAATTCGTCCTGAAGGAGCCGGATGCACCGCCCGAGATTCGCCAGAGGGCCATGTTTCAGGCCGCGATGCTCCTGGATACATTGGGGTACGATGAGAACGCCGTCAGTCTTTACCGGCAATACATCGCCGAGTTCCCCGATGCGCCGGCCGCGCCAAAGGTGCGGATGAAGCTCGGTATGCAGCCTGAACCGGAGGCAGGAAAGACGCAGCTTTCGCCTGCCGCGCCGACCGCCCTTTCCGCAGCATCTGAAGCCACATCACCCCTTCCTGCTTCCGGTAACGATGTGAAAGTTGCTGCATCAGAAAAGCCCTGTCCCGCCTGTTCAGACAGAATGGTCAGACGCAAGGCAGCCAAAGGCCCCCATGCCGGCAAGCTGTTCTGGGTCTGTGTCAACTATCCCCGATGCCGGAGCGTGATCCTCGCCGAAGGGTAACGAAACATCGGGCGGAGCCCATCGCGTTCAGCAACCACGCTTTTTTCCCGTAACCGTGAAAGCAGTCACGGTGCACAGAAAGCCGCCGGTTCGATTTCGTTCCCGCACTTCTGAAAGCCATCGGTCGGCGGCTGCCGGACCGATGCGCCCGGTCTCGGCCGCACGGCGCGCCGTCAGGCTCAGGTTGTACACCTGGTCCGCGAGGTCGAAATCGGTCACCACGGAAACGGAAGGGTAGACGGACACCTCCGAGAGCCCCGCGTTCAGGAAATACCGCTTCAGGTACCTCCCTATCCACCTGTTCTTGAACGAATCCCCCCAGAGGGTCTCCATGATTCTCGTGGTTTCGTCGTCGCTTCCGTTCACGGAGAACGTTCCCCAATCATTGTCGTAAGCGAGCAGCAGGCCGCCGGGCTTGAGCACTCCGGCCATCTCGCGGATGGCTTCTTCCGGGCGTTCGATGTGCTGGAGGGTCCGGTCCGTCCGGCACCGATCAAAGCAGGCTTCGCCGAACGGGAGGCGGCGGGCGTCCGCCCGGAGAAACTCGGCAGGGAGGTGGAAAGGGGTTCGTGTACGCGCTTCCTCGATCATGCATTCACTGGCGTCCACTCCGACGACTTTCCCCCCCGGCGCAACCCGTTCTGCCATGCGAAACACATCGTCGCCGAGACCGCACCCGACCTCAAGCACGGTCAGGCCGGGGGACAGCTCGAGGAGCTCGTAGCTTTGCTCCTTGTAGCGGCGGAAGTAGGGCAAGGAATCAAGCAGGGAAAGACAGCGCGTGTACGCCCCGGCATCGTCCCGAGCATCAACCTCGGCAAAGCCTGATGCAAGATATTCATCGTTCATGGATCGCCACCTTGTAGTGCGGATTTTTCAAGGATTGCGCCGGCTGGAACTGCCGCGCAAAGAAAGCTGAGGGCCTAGCCGGAACGGAGTATCCTCAGCGCCTCCGCCGACGGATCTCCGGCGCCGTCCAGCCAATGAATCTCAATTCCCTGTCGTTCCATGCGGCGGAACCAGGTCTCCTGGCGCTTGGCGAAGTCGTGGATGGCGGCGTTCAGCTTCTGGAACAGGTCGTTCCGATTCAACTCCCCCTTCAGGAAGCGGGCCACGAAACGGTACTCCAGTCCGTAAAACTCCAGAGTCTCGTACGCTACCCCATCCCGGTGGAGCCGCTTCACCTCCTCGATGAGCCCGGTGTCGAGCCGGGCCTTCAGCCGGGCTGTGATCCTGTGGCGCAGGACGCTCCGCTCCCACCGGACTCCGAACACGATCGGCCGGATTTCCGGAAGCGGCTCCGGCTCGTGGGTCCGCTCGTACTCGGCTATCTCGATGGCACGGATCAGGCGCTCCCGGTCCAGCAGGTCGGTAGTGTTGTGGAGGCGGGAGGTGAGGGACAGGAGTCGCGAGGCCAGCTGTTCCGTTGACTGGGCGGCAAGCCCGTCGCGAAGCTCCCGGTTTTCCGGCGCCTCCGTCATCCGGTATCCCCGCAGCACCGCGTCCAGGTAAAGACCGGTTCCACCGACGATGACCGGAAGACAGCCACGGCGGCGAATCTCCTCCATTGCAGAGAAACAGAGCCGCTGGAAGCGGAACACGTTGAACTCCTCCCCCGGATCATGGATGTCGATCAGGTGATAGGGAATCCCGCCGTACTCATCCAGGTCCTTGCCGGCGCCGATATCCATCCCCCGGTAGACCTGGCGGGAGTCGGCGGAGATTATCTCGCCGCCCAGCTCCCGCGCAATTCCCACACCCAGCCGGGTCTTGCCCGAGGCGGTAGGCCCCAGGATCACCAGTGTGTCAAATTTCATATGTTCTCCAAGGGTAGGGGGCGCGGCAAGCAGCGCCCCTGACCAACCGTTACCCGTTCTGTTTTGTCTTTCAACTTTCCACCGCTTGGGGTAGTATCTGCTTCCGATGAATTTTGCTTCATCCGGAGGACGGCGGGGATGCAGAAGGGGAAACCGGCGAAGAAATACTCCCAGGCGGGACGGGTGCACGATATCATCCGCCTCATCGAATCACGCCACGGCATGACCATCGATGAGCTCGCCGAGGAGACCGGCGTCAACCGCCGCACCATTCACCGCGACTTGAACGCCATCCACGAGGCGGGCTATCCCCTGGTGGGAGAGCTGGAGAGCGGACGCAAGCGCTACCGCTTCCTGACCCGCTTCAAGGACGTTCCCCCCATCAACTTTACCCTCCAGGAACTGATGACCCTTTCCTTCCTCCGCTCTCAGCTGGACTTCCTGGAGGGGACCCCCTTCCACGATGACATGGAAGAGATATTCCGCAAGGTGAACTCGGTCCTCCCCCCCCGCTACGCGGCGCACATGGAGCGTATCGCCGGGGTTACCCTCCCCCTCCTGCAGGGGCGGCGGGATTACCGCCGTGCCTTCGAACCGCTCCGGGAACTGCGGGACGCCCTCGTTTTCCAGCGCCGGGTTTCCCTTGAATACCGGGGAACGGGAAAGGAGCAGTCTGTCGGCTACCTGGTGGACCCCTACACCCTCATCTTTCACAAGGGAGGCCTGTATCTCCTGGGATACGCCCACAACCGCCAGGCACTCCGCACCTTTGCCGTGGAACGGATCATGCGGCTAACCAGGGAGCGGGAGCGGTTCGAACTGCCGGACGACTTCCGGCCGGAGGAGAAGCTGCGAAAGGCCTTCGGCATCGTGGAGGAGGAGGCTGTTCCTGTTCGTGTACGATTTTCCCCGGTCGTGGCCCACGCGGTCAGGGACCGGGTCTGGCACCCCACCCAGCGCGTCGGAGAGGAAAAGGACGGCAGCGTCGTCATCTCCTTCGAGGCCGGAGGGATAATGGAAATCCTTTCCTGGGTCCTCTCCTACGGCAGGTACGCCGAAATCCTGGCGCCGACGCGACTCCGCGCCGAAATGGAGACTATCACTGCTGAAATGGTTCGCATGTA
>CAYSPF010000160.1:0-5070 GCA_964432775.1 uncultured Geobacter sp. | reverse complement strand
TCGACCACCCACATTTTTTTCTTGCCGCCGACGGTCGGGTCATACATGAGTCGCGCGTTTATACGGGAGTAGCCGGTCAATTCCGTCTCATTGACATTCTCGCCGGTCTGCATCGACTTGAATATCTGTCCCTCCTTGATGTTGTTCAGATACATGAAATAGAGCTTCGGGGTCAGCTTGAATACCGCCTTGTCGCCGTTGGGCACATTTGTCTGGGTAACCAGTACTGCGTCGTTTTTGCAAAAAGCCACGGCCACCAGGTCGCTCGTGTCGTTGACGCACGAAATGCTTTCATCATCGTTTTTTCCGGGCAGCAGGTCGATATTCTGGGCGCCGTTGTCGTCGAGGTAATACTTGAACTGGTCTTTGTTGTTTGCGTTGCACGTGATGTTGAGGGTTCCGTACGGAAGCCTGTCGGAGACGAGGGGGTCCCTGGTTACGCCGATGGATTGTGCAACGGGGTATACGGTCGTGCCTTTTTTCGACTGGCCCTCTTTTTTGCCGTTCAGAGGGAATACCTTCCAGGCGATAGGGAATAGCTTGTCGAACATCTGGTTCAAGGCATCTTTCTGTTGGAAAACTACGATGTTCTGGAACTCGTCTGTTTCGTTTGTAACGGTAATGAATACGTCGTTTGCCATGATCTTCCTCCTTGTTGATTACTCGTGCGCATGCTCCGCGTCGAGCCGGATTCATCCGTTTTTCCTTCAATCCGGCCGGACGCTTCCCCTGCCTGTCACCCATGGTGTCGCAGTCCGATTGCCAACACCTCCGTCATTCCCGGCGGCACCCGTTTCTGTTCTCCTGACGCTCGCGCCGGATGAGCCGGGCTTTCACCGGGACGGCTGCCCTTCACATCTTCACCTCCTTCCAGATCCGTTTTTTGACTCCTGGACGTTTGAAGTCTACATTTCGTGAATTTATTTTTATGTTTCTACCCTGATCATCCTCGCAAGTTGCTCGAACTGTCCGGCAATTCGCCGCAATCGCGCCCGCTCTTCCTTTTCCGCCTCTCCGTTTCGGCCGTTCAATCCTGCTTTTCGCGCCAAGCCGTAATAGTCATCCGGGTTTTCGGCCAGGATGCCGTCAACATACTCAGCGGCGTCCGTCATGCGGCCGAGCAGGATGGATATCTCGCAGCAGTACGCAAGCGAAACGATGTCCCCCCGGCTTTCGGAGAGAATATCCTCGAAGATCCCCATGGCATCCGTGTATAGTCCCCACCTGAACAGGCAGATCCCCATCGCATGGCGGAATGCAACATTCGAGGGTTCGAGACCCAGTGCCCGCTCGAACGACCTGAGCGCCTCATCCCGCTCCCCGCGGCACATGGCCGACATTCCGGCCAGATACTCCCTCGAAGAGTTCCGGTGCGCCAGCGAACCGGCCTGCCGGAACAGCATCTCCGCCTCATTCGTCCGTCCGGATTCCATGAGCATGTTCCCCAGAAATATCCAGGCGGAAAAGGAGCGGGGATGCTTCTTCAGCACATGCCGGAACTGCTTTTCAGACTGGTCCCATATCCCGGCTGCGCAGAGTATTTGCGCCAGTTCGAGGCGCCTTTTCCATCCACCGGGATGCAGAGACAGGTACTTCAGGAAAGATTCGTACCCCTTTTGACGCCATGCGGGTTTCAGTGGCAGAAACACCAGGATTTTCCCGACGCGTCCGGTAAGTGGCAGGGCATCGACAATCCAGGCCGTCACGCAGGAAAGCTCCAGTTCAGTTTTGCAGCTGTCCAGAACAGACCGGGCATCTTCCCTGATCTTCTTCATGACCGGCGATTCAGCTTCACTACCGCCTTCTGCGGGGAATGCCGACACTAGATCGCCTATTTTCCCGCCATATTTCACCTTCAGGGCGGACCTGACCTCCTGGACCCGTTTGCGCGCGTTTTCTTCCGTGATGTGAAGGCTGCATGCCATGTCGCGGTAAGAAACCGAGAAAAGGAAGCGGAGTAAGGCGGGCTCCCGCAACCGTCGCGGGAGACGGTAAACGAACTCGAATATCCCTTCGAGAAGGCTCTCCAGAGAGGTGTACTCTTCCGTTGATTCCATGAAAAGGTAACCCTGGTCGAACTCTTTCGGGGCCAGTGACTCCGGAATCTCGCCGTAGCTTATCAATCGTCTGTGTTTTCTCAGGTGGTCGAGACAGACGTTTTCCGTAAGACGGAGAGCCCAACCCTTGAAATTGCGGATCTTTTCACGGTAATGAATCATCTTCTCCCGCGCTTTCAGCATGGCGGCGCTGAGAGCGTCTTCAGCCTCACAGACATCTCCGTTCATGAGCTTGAGGCACTTCCCGAAGAACACCTGCCTATCGTTTTCCCATAGGTTCCAGAAATCGACGTCCCTTTTGGACTCATCCAGAATCATGGCCGCAACCTTTCATTGATATTAATGTTCATTTATTGTGATGTAGTTACTAATCGGACGATTAAGGGGGATGTTTGTGAATATTTTGTTCCGCTTTCTGAGGAATTGATTGTGGAGGGAACAACGACGGGAATCACATTGCCAAGTTTGCCATCTGATTCGTATGTACAGGAGGGTGATTTGATTAGAAGTATTGACGTGCACGTTTCGGGTGGGGTAGTAAAAAGCTCGAATAATGAAGGCCGAAGGTGATATCCAGCGGTGCTGCTCTAGCTGATGAGGGGGTACAATTGAGTCCGGTTACGCACCTGCTATTGAGTTGGTCCGTGGCAAGCGCTTTCTCTTTTGAAAGGAAGGATAGGAGTATCGTTACCGTAGCGGGGGTTGTGGCGGATATGGACGGATTCGGATTGATGTGGGATCTTGCCGCATCCCAACCGGAGCAGTCATTGGCGTTATGGGGCAGGTTCCATCATGCCCTCGGCCACAACATTACCTTTGGTCTCTTCCTTGCCCTCATCACCGGCTTGGTCGCCACTCGTCGAATAGCCGCATGTGTCGCCACGCTTATCGTTTTCCATCTGCACCTGCTCTGCGACCTGCTGGGCTCGCGAGGACCGGACGAAATCTGGTCGATTCCCTATCTGCTGCCCTTCTCCAATTCATGGGACTTCTCATGGTCGCGACAGTGGCCGCTCGCATCCTGGCAGAACTTCCTGATTACCGCCGGGGCAATGGTTTTTGTCTTTCATCAGGCATGGAGGCGCGGCATCTCGCCGCTCGAGATCGTATCTCAGCGCGCAAATGATGCATTTGTCGCAGCGTTGAGAGCAAGGTTCGGGGCACCTTCCGAGAATCACTAGCCACCGGGCACGCACACGTGAGACCTCTGCTGAATAAAAGAGGGCCGATTCCCGGTCATCAGTACCATCCGTGAAGCGCCTCTCTTTTTATTGACAGGATTATATTTGCATTTCCAGACAAAATCGGGTGATAGTAGCGCGGAAACCGGACACTATCTTCTTGGAGGTAAACCATGCCGTACCCGGAAGCAATCAATCTGCCGTTCAATGCCCACGCTCTGGGAGACGGTTTCGTTCCCGCCCGGCAGGGAGAAGCCGACCCCGGAGGGGAGGGTATCCGGATCCTTTTTCGCGGCGACGCACTGGTGCTGTCCACCGGGGAGAAAGTATCCCTTGTCGAGGGAGAACGTCCCGGATGGGTCGGAGATCGCGGCAGGGAAATCCTGCTTGGTACCTGGCAGGGAAAGCCGGTACGGATCCTGGAGATCGGGACTGACGCCGAGGTTCCTCCCGGATACCTCGTTGAGCCGCTGCTCTTCACGTTCTTCCAGCAACGGCTTCCCGATGACCTCCTGACCCTTGCCGGTCTTGCCCAGCAGATCCTCAGCTGGGAGAGAAGGAGCGCGGTCTGTTCCCGGTGCGGAGGCGTGAACCAAGGGATCCCCGGAACATGGGGAAAAAGATGCGCGGTATGCGGCGCCGAGCATTTCCCCCACATCCATCCCTGCACACTGGTGCTGGTGAGACGGGAAAACGAGCTGCTGCTTATCCGCAAGCCGGAATGGCCTCCCGGTTACTACAGCATCCCTTCCGGATTCTGTGATTTCGGCGAATCCCTGGAGGAGTGCGCCTGCCGCGAGGTGGAGGAGGAGACGGGGATCCGGATCCGGAATCTCCGCTATGTAGGAAGCCAGAACTGGCCGTTTCCGGCGCAGCTCATGACAGGTTTCACGGCCGAGTACGCGGCAGGGGAGATCGTCGTCGAACGCGGTGAGTTGGAGGATGCGGCATGGTTCCGACGGGACTCTCTGCCGCCAACCTTCTCCTCCGCAAGCATCGCCGGATGGATGATGGACAGGTTCGGGAAGGAGCCGTAATGGATGTACTCTTCATCGCCAAGAAATGCCTGACCCCGTTTCTGCTGCCGCCGGGGATCTTCGTCTTTCTGCTTCTGGTTTCCGGGCTCCGGCAGGTGGCGAAGGGGAACGGCAGAAACGGTTTCTTCCAATGCGTTCTCGGCCTGCTGCTCTGGTTGTTTTCCCTGGCGCCTTTTTCGAACATGCTGCTGAAGAACCTTGAAAACGGCTTTACGATGCCGAAAAGCGTCCAAGGAGATGTGATCGTCGTGCTGGGCGGCGGCATGCGTCATGAGGCCGAAGATGTATCGGGGAAGGGTGTGCCGAAGGGAGATTCGCTGGAGCGGCTCGTGACGGCCGCACGTCTGGAGAAAAGACTGAAGATCCCGGTCATCGTCTCGGGAGGCGCGGTTTTCAAGGATTCCTGGCTGGAGGCGCTCGCAATGAAAAGGATACTCGTGGATCTCGGTGTCCCGACGAATCGGATACTCGTCGAGGACAAGAGCAGGGACACCATGGAAAACGCGAAATACTCCAAGGAGATATGCGGCAGGCAAGGTTTTAAGAAGATCATCCTGCTGACTTCGTCATATCACCTGAAGCGGTCCGAGAAGGCTTTCCGGAGCCATGGACTGGCCGTTACTCCCTTTCCGGCGAATATCAGGACCCACGCGCCCGTTCGATACGGTTTCGTCGGCTGGCTGCCCGCAGCATCTTCCCTGATGGATACGTCGGTCTACCTGAAGGAATATCTCGGCATGCTGTTCTACGCCGTAACGCCCAAGGGAGAAAAAGACGGCAAACCCGCCCCGTGAC
>CAYSPF010000159.1:0-5138 GCA_964432775.1 uncultured Geobacter sp. | reverse complement strand
TCACTGTATTATCAGGTCTAAATCGACAAATTGACAACGTTTTCCCCTCGACGTTCCCCTATCCTAAAAAGCAGATAAGGAGGTCAAACAGTATGAAAGCCGGAGCAATGTCATTTCTTGCCGTAGCATGTGGAGTTCTTATCGTATCGTTGCTTCTTTCGTGGCGGGTCATGGCGTATGAATCACCTTGCGGTGCTTCATTACGCTACCTGAAAACCCAGTATGATTCAGATATGGCGACAAGAGAGGCTTTCGATAAGGTTTATACCGGGTTGCATAGCCTCCCGGAAGGTTATTCCTACAATGGGTCCCGGGCAAATCCCTGGAAGGCTACGGGCAGTGGAAAAGGCATATACGTAAAGATGCTCGACCTCTTCGAATATTGGTGTACGGCCCTTCCGGAGATCGAAGGAGTTTCGGACAATGCTCTTGATCCCATTCTGTATTTTGCATGGCTATATTATCAGAACCCCGCAGGTCAGGATTTTGTCCAGGGACGCGATCCCTTGAACCCGGCCCGGGAGCTGAAAACAGGCGCGACCTTTCTTTCCAAATGGCAGCACGAGTACCTCGGCTATATGAACAGCGAAAAATCTGCAGGGCTTGTTCATGAATGGGTTCGAGACCCGCGCATTGAAATTGATGACTACCAGAAAACAAAGGCAGCGGATTACAGAAGTTGGAACGATTTCTTTACGCGGAATTTGAAAAGCAATAAGGACGGTTCTTACCCCAGCCGTCCCGTTACCATGCCTGACAAGGATTATGTCATCGTTTCTCCTACAGACTGCATCATGAACCCGTTGGTGCAGGTCATAAAGTCAGATGCCAGATACCAACGCACGTATCTCGAAAACCCTCTTCAGCTTGATACGGTGCTCGATGTGAAAAGTATTCCGATTTCGGTACATGACTTGCTCGGAACGGCGCAGGACGAGATTAAGGAGAAGTTCGTCGGCGGAAGCGGCCTGGCCTGCGTGTTGATGCCGAACACCTACCACCACTTTCATTCGCCGGTCGACGGAACGGTCATTCACGCGGAAGTTGTCAAGACAGGAACCCCTGGAACGCCCGGCACGTTCGGTTATCCTGATTTTCCCAACTGGGCGCCCTTCAGCGGCAATGTGGGACGTCCGGGCACAGATTACAGTCAATTCCAGGCTTTCCAGCGCGGTGTGATTGTCGTGAAGGTGGAATATGAAAACCTGCCCGGCAAGAAACCTGAGAAACTGACCGGCTATGTCGCTTCAGTTCCGGTTGGCCTGGACTCCGTCGGATCGGTAGTGCTGAATACCTGCGACAGCGAACAAACCGACCATGTAAACTGCTTCAATGTCGGGGGAAAGGTACGGAAAGGCAAGACCAAATTCGGCAATTTTTTTTACGGGGGATCTCTGAACATTCTGCTCTTTTCAAAGGGGATGATCTCGCCGGCCGTTCAAACTCGAATGGGGAATCAAATCGGAGTGATCGATATCGGAACCGCACCGAAAACCCCTTGGTCCTTGGATTAAACGTGAGTGAAGAACATCGGAAAGCCGTGTGCGGGAAAACCGCATGCACGGTTTGATGAGGGAGGGCAGGGGTAACCCTGCCCTCTACTCTACCATCAGGGTGACCAACGATGCGACCATACACGAAGCACGGTTGCATGACATTCCGGTAATGTGGAACGACAGACCATCATCATCACATCACAAAAAGAAGGCGACGTCGGGAAAGGAGCTGTGATAATCTAGCGACGCACACTGATGAAGGGAGAGCCATGGAAGATTCCTCCACATCATTCATCGCCTGCCACGAATGCGATCTGCTGCTTCACGAAATTGCGCTCGAACCCGGGCGAGCCGCAGCCTGCCCCCGCTGTGGCGCCACCCTGTACCGTCATTCCACCGACAGCCTCTATCGAACTCTCGCCCTGGCTGCAGCAGCCGCGTTACTGTTTATCATTGCCAACACATATCCGATCTTTGGAATCGAGTCCCAGGGAAATGGCGCGGCTACCAACCTGTATGGCGCGGTCCATTCCCTGTGGGATCAGAAGATGCACTTCATCTCCACTCTCGTCTTCATCACCGCCATTGTGGTTCCCTCCCTTGAACTGTCCCTGCTGATCTATCTGCTGCTTCCCCTTACTGTGGGGCGCGTTCCAGCCGGTCTGGCCCCGCTGATGCGCTTCCTGCAGGGCATCAAACCCTGGGGAATGGTTGAGGTATTCATGCTCGGAATTCTGGTGGCCCTGGTTAAACTGACCGACGATTTTCGAATTATCCCGGGGGTAGCGCTCTGGTCGTACGGTGGGGTAACGTTCCTGCTGGCCGCGGTTGCCGCCACCTTTAACCCGAGAGATGTCTGGACGCACCTTGAGGTGCGCGTCAAAGAGGGAAAGCAGCCATGAAGTATTCTGGCAACACTGCTGCCAGCCTGGGGCTTTGCTCGTGTCATGTCTGCGGCCTGGTTTCCCGAATCGGAGCGGAGACCGCCGGAGCCCGCTGTCCGCGTTGCGCCACGCGGCTGCATACGCGCAAGCCCCATGGCGTGGAACAGTGCTGGGCGCTGCTGATCACGGCCTACATCCTCTATCTGCCCGCCAATCTGATGACCATCATGGAGACAGGTTCCCTGATCAGCTACCGCAAGGACACCATCCTGAGCGGCGTGGTCCATCTCTGGCAGAACGGCTCCATGGGAATTGCCGTGATCGTTTTCATCGCCAGTATCGTGGTGCCGCTGTTCAAGCTGCTGACCCTGACCTGGCTGCTCATCTCGGTGCAGAAACGCTCAACGCGCTATCCGGTTGAACGGACGCGTCTCTATCGTCTGATCGAGCTGGTAGGCCGCTGGTCGATGCTGGATATTTTTGTGGTAACATTGCTGGCAGCCCTGGTGCAGATGCAGTCCCTGGCAACCGTCAAGGCCGGACCCGGGGCGATCGCCTTTGGCGCCGTTGTCGTGCTGACCATGTTCGCCGCCATGCGCTTTGATCCGCGGCTGATCTGGGACCCCTTGCAGAAAGAGAGCTGATATGTCTGACACGCATCCACCGCCTGAGTTGGAGAAAATTCCCGACGCCATTGTGGACAAACACCACCGCAGGGCGTCCCACCTGATCTGGCTGTTACCGGTCATTGCCGCCCTGATCGGCCTGTCCCTGGCTATTACGTCGTTTTTGAACAGGGGACCGGTTATAACCATCACCTTCATGAGCGGCGAAGGGATCGAATCGGGTAAAACCAAGATCAAATACAAGGATGTGCAGATAGGCGAGGTGAAAAGCGTTACCATCTCAAAAGACCGTTCCCATGTGGTGGTCACCGCGGAATTCAAAAAGGACGCGGAAGGGCTGCTGATGAAAGACACCCGGTTCTGGGTGGTCAAGCCGCGCATTTCGGGCGGCACCGTTTCGGGATTGGGCACCTTGATGGGAGGGTCATACATCGGCATGGATGTGGGAACGTCAAAGGACTCCCAACTGGAGTTTACCGGCCTGGAAGATCCGCCGGTCGTGACCATGGATGAGCCGGGCACCCAGTTCAAGCTGCATGCGGACGATATCGGTTCGCTGAACGTCAAATCGCCGGTGTTTTTCAGGCGCATGCAGGTGGGAGAGGTCATCGCCTACGAACTTGACAGGGATGGCAAAGGGGTTACGGTAACTGTCTTCATCCGGAAGCCTTATGCCCGGTTCGTGAAGGCCAACACCCTTTTCTGGCACGCCAGCGGGATCGATTTTACCATGGACGCTAACGGCGTCAGGGTCAACTCGGAATCAATGGTTTCACTACTGCTGGGCGGTATCGCATTGCAGACGCCCGACGACAAAGCCGATGCCGGTCCGGCTCCCGCCAACAGTGTTTTTACGCTGTTCACCACCAGGGAAGAGGCGCTGAAGCGGATCGACAGTATCGTGGAAACCTACCTGCTGGTTTTCAAGGAGTCGGTGCGCGGCCTGGCAATCGGCGCGCCGGTGGATCTGCGCGGTGTTACGGTGGGGGAGGTCTCCCGGATCAGCGTTGATCTTGACACACGAAAAAAACGGTTTGTCATGCCGGTTGAGGTAAAGTTTTATCCGGAGCGTCTGCGCGCCAGCTACCGCACCAAATCCAGTCTACCGGGCCGGCGGAATTCCCGGGAACTTATCAATGCCCTGGTCAGCAACGGCATGCGCGCCCAGATCAGGAGCGGCAACCTGTTGACCGGCCAGTTGTACATCGCGCTGGATTTCTTTCCCAAGGCGTCGCCGGCCAGGGTCAACTGGGCTCAGAGTCCGCCCGAGTTCCCCACCCTCCTGGGGAACATGGAGCAGTTCCAGACTATGCTGATGCAGATCGTGCAGAAAATAGAGAAGCTGCCGCTGGAGGAAATTTCCGGGGATGCGCGCAAGACGCTACAATCGCTGTCGGAAACGCTTAAGAACGCCGACAGGCTGCTCAAGAATGTCGACACTACGGTTGTCCCGGAAACCCGCCTGATGCTGGAGGATGCGCGCAAGACCCTGAAAGAGGCTGACAAGGCGCTGGCAGGGGCGCGACAAACACTCTCCGCGGATGCTCCGCTTCAGCAGGATCTGCGTGACGCCCTGCGTGAGGTCGCCCGCGCCGCCCAATCGCTGCGGGTACTCAGTGATTACCTTGAGCGTCATCCCGAAGCGCTGATAAGCGGCAAGAAGGAGGATGGACGATGAAATGTGCCCCGGTCTTTTCCCTGGTTGCACTTTTTGCCGGCAGTCTGCTGTTACTGTTCGGCTGCGCCAGTTCGCCGCGCTCTCAGTTTTATACACTGACGCCCGTAGCGCACCGGAGCGAGAGCCCCGCGGCCGGCACTATCCCGTCGGTGGCGATTGTCTCGGTGACCATACCGGAATTGGTTGACCGTCCCCAATTGGTAGTGAGAAGCGATGGCGCAAAGGTGGAACTGCTGGAAACCCATCGCTGGGCAGAGCCTTTGAAGGACGCCCTGTCCCTGACAATTGCGGAGAATATTTCCCGTCTGCTGGCTTCGGACAAGGTGTCGAGCTATCCACAGGCCGTATCGCTCTCGGCTGATTATAAGGTGTACGTGGATGTGAGGCTGTTTGAGTTCGCGGGAGATCATGTTGAGCTGGATGCGCTCTGGGCGATACGCCGGGTGGATGACCG
>CAYSPF010000158.1:0-5158 GCA_964432775.1 uncultured Geobacter sp. | reverse complement strand
ATGAATGGCTCCAATCCGGTTGTTGACGGTACCTACAGCCCGAAGGCAGGCTACGGCAAGCCGTTCTGGAGCTATGTGGCGCTACGGGTTCTTTCCGGTCCGAAGGGGACCACGCTTTCCTTTGGCAGTACAGAAGGGACATCCACCATCAGCGGGATATCCTCAGGCAAGATCTCCGGAACCTTCCTGTTACAGAGAAAAAACGGCGCCAAGGTTATGGCCGAGGCCTCCGGCGCCTTCAATGTGCCGTTGACCATCTCAAAATACTGAGGGTCAGGATTTCTCCTGTCCATCCGACGGCGCCGTGAAAACAGGTACGGCTATACCCGCCGGGTTTCGACAAGCCCGGCATACTTCAATCCAAGGAGGGTTTGTATGAAACTGCATGTCAGACTGATGAGCACGGTAGGCGCAGCAGTCGTCATCGGCGCTGTCTGCGTACTTTTGGCGCCGACGTACGTTTGCGCCGAGCCGTCCAAGACACAGGTGATTCGTCTCTGGGAAGATCAACACAGGATAAAGGGCCGAGTGCTCAATGTGAAGAGCCGCGGGGGGCAGCGCAGCACCAACGAGCTTGACAGCAAGAAGTACCTTTATCCGGTCGGCACCTGCTGGGACTACGATGTGGTAGAACTACAGAAGTGCGGTTGCCGTCTGTTCGAACGGGCAAGCGTCTGCTGCCGCAAAGGATCGACCAGGGAGTGTGAGGTGCGTATCGGCACCACCACGAAGATGCTGGATTGCGCCGCCTACGGAAAGCCGAAATTCGGCCTCTCCGGTGAAGCGGAGCCCGCTGATTGCAAGAACCAACGCAGGTCATCGGCATGCTGGCATCGAAAAGATCTGGTGTTCGGGGCCGGAAGCGTCATCGGACCCTGCGTGGGAAGTAACGCCGCCCAGGACTGGCCGCCCTCATTCGTCTGCCCCAACGGATACGATACGGTCAACGCCTTTCATGACAAGAAGTGCGGGCCGACACCCGAGGACTGCGGCTGTACACTGGTTGAGGAGTGCTCGAACGAGAAGGGGCTTGCGTGCTACCGGGAATGGAAAAGCGGATTGGGCGGAAATGCGGCGCCCGACACAACTCCTTCATCGGGTCCTTCTCCTGTTGAAAGAATTCCTTCTTTGCCGTCTTCCCCGATTAAGATACCATTTTTACGGTGAGATTTCTTATCCCGTATCTCGACAATGAACTCCTGCCCCGGCAGACCGTGGAGTGGATGCTTGCTCTGTTCGGCAAATCATCTGATTGAAACTGCTGCTGAAACGTCTGGATGCCTGCATTCTCGGGCTGGCGGACGATCCACTGCCGCCGGGAGTGAAAAAGCTCAAGAACAGCAACGTTCTGTACCGTGTCAGGGTAAACGACTCCCGCATCATCTCCCGCATAGAGCAGGGAATTCTGACTGTCATGGTTGTCGAAACAGGCCATCGCAGGGAAGTGTATCGATAGTTCAGGAATCATCTCCGGGAACAGACTTTCCGGGGGAGTTCCGGGGGCAGTGTATTTTACTTGAGTGAATTGAATATTGGATACAAGTACTATTTGGCCTTGGCCGGGATCTGAAAAGGGGACAGGCAACTTTCTAGAATAAGCAGCCTGTCCCCTTGTCCTCGGGATGAGGAGGCCGCTTTAGCACTGGCGCCGGTACTTTAGCTTCCGACGGCGGTCCACAGGAGGGAATACCCGATGGATAGGCGGAGAAGAGATGAACGATGCATGGGCTCGGCTGATGTGGCGCATGAAGAGGAATTGGCCCCGAATGAGCCGACAGTCGATGACAAGCCCGGGGTGCTGCAATCCATAACAGGGCCTTCAATAATCCCGGAACCTGAAATAATCCGTTTCGACAGGTCCCGCCGGAGGTTTTTGCAAATTACCGGCCTGTCGCTTGCCGGTCTCATTCTGCCGGCTTCTTTATGGAATGATGCCGTGGCGCAGGGTGTTCCTGAACGTGTGCGGATCGATCGCGCGCTAGCCTGGGCTCTTCAGGATGTCGCTGTCAAGGTGGTAACGAATGTGCCGGCAACCGGCGCTACAGCCATTTTCGATGCTTTTCATGAACTGGCCGGTACCATGCCGTCTTATGCCTTCAATGAAGAAGTCGCGTTCACGATAGCCCATGGCGCGGCATTGGCGGGCGTGCGCTCCGCAACGGTGATAAAGTCACATGGTCTGGCAAAGGCGGCCAACAGTGTTATCGATTCCTTGACGCTTGGAACAACGGCGGCTTTCGTGGCTGTTGTCCTTGATGATCCTTCCGGCAGGAGTTCCGACAACATCTTCGGTCTGGAAGAATTCCTCAAGGGGACGGGGATTCCCTTCAAGAAGGCAGGGCGCGATACGGTGTATCGCGATCTGGTCGAATGCTTTGCCTGGTCCGAGGAACTGAAAACCCCGGTTGCCCTGATAGTGGATACGGAAACAGTCTCAAAAGAAACGACCTGTAAACGGTCGATCCTAAGACCTTCGGGAGTGAAGTATCAAAGGGACCCCCTTCGCCATGTTCTGTGTCCACCGCTTGCAGGGTACCAGCGTAAGGTCATGGATGCCCGGTTGGCAAGGACTGACTGGCGCGGGATCCCGGCGCCGGCGATGCCCCGCGTCCCGGACCGTCTGCCGCCCAAGTGGCGAACCGGAGCGTCCAATCTCATGCCGCTGTTCGAGGTGTTCCATGAATTTCGCCCGAAGATTCCCCTTGTCAGTGGAGATACCGGCCTGTCCGTTCTTTTCTCATTCGCGCCGTTCGACTGCATGGACGCTTGCAGTTACTACGGAGGGAGTCTTCCGCTTGCCATCGGCTTCCACCTGGCAGGCGTTGGTCGCGCATGGGCGGTCACGGGAGACTACGCCTTCCTTGCCGCGGGACACATGGGCCTGATTGAGGCAAAGGCGCGGCGGATTCCCTTGAAGGTGTTGGTGATCGACAACGGCTGCGCCATGGCGACCGGCGGCCAGCCGGTTCCGGCCGGGGTATTCGAACAGGTTGTCAGTGGGTGGGCGCCCTTCGTGAGCAGAATAGAAAATCCACGAGACAAAGCGACGGTGAGAAGCGTATTGAGCCGCGCAAACGAATCGGACAGGCTTGAAATCGTGGTTGCCCGGTTTCGCGTCTGATGCAAATAGCTGCCTGATCATAAAACAAGACGCTCCAGCGAAGAGCGGAACATGAGCGGGCGCCAGGCGCTATTCCGCTGACCTCAGCCTCGACCCGATACTCCACAAGACATGGAGGAACGAATCAAGTCCTGATCCATGTGAGGTTACAGAATGTTGGAAGATCCTTTAGCAACCGAAGAAAAGCCGCGTATCCGCGAAATGACCATAGATGATCTTTCCGAGGTCTTCCATATCGGCGAGGAAGTCTTCACTGCCGAGTATTCCCAAAGTATGTACCGTACCTGGGATGAATATGAAATTACCACCCTCTTCAACACGGACAATGAACTCTGTCTCGTTGCGGAACTGGGTGAGAAAATTCTCGGCTTTGCCTTGGGGACTACGGTAAGCAAGCACAACTCGCCGTGGAAATACGGCTATCTTGTCTGGCTGGGTGTGCGCAGGGATATCCAGAAAGGGGGCGTGGGCAGCAGGCTGTTCAAGGAGATCAAGCGACGACTGAAGGAACAGGGGGCGCGGATGATTATCATCGACACCTCTGCCGATAACAACGCAGCCATTCATTTCTTTCAAAAACAGGGGTTCGGCCACATTCAGAAACATATCTACATGACACTTAACCTGACCCGCAAGACAAAGAAGAAGTCCGGGAAAAAACCATGACTGACCATGTGGAAAAAGTTTGGAGGGCGATTAACCGCGAAAGACTGCGGAAGATTCTTTTTGACTTGATTGACATCTATTCTCCGTCAGGCAAGGAAGAGGATATCCAGCTGTATCTTGAGGGAGTGCTCAGACAGGCGGGATTCGAAGTGGAACGTCAGGAAGTGGAGGAAGACCGATACAACCTCCACGTAACAATGGGCAGTGAACCTCCCCGACTTTACCTGGTGGGACATGTTGACACCGTTGCCGCTTGGGACCTCGAGAATTTCGGACCGAGTGAGGTGGACGGCATCATCCACGGACTGGGGAGCGCCGATATGAAGGGGGGATGTGCCGCCATGGTCGAAGCATGGCTTGCCCTTTCGGAAGCGCTTCTTCCTTCGGAGCGGCCGCCGGTTGGGCTGTTGCTGGTTGCGGGAGAGGAAGAAAGCGGCGACGGCAGCTCGACTTTCCTCGATTCCCGTCTTCCGCCATGGGCCGTTATCGGGGAACCGACGGGACTGGCAGCGTGTTTTGCCCATTACGGCTACCTCGAGGCGGATATCGTCACACGCGGCCGCAGTAGTCACTCGTCGCTTCCCGAACTGGGACACAACGCTGTGGAATCGATGCTGAGAGTTCTTTTGCACCTGGGGAAAGACCCGTATATCAGCCGGGATACATCGGAAATCGTCTATTCGATTCGTGAAATGATTTCGTCGCGGGAAGGCTTTGTCGTCCCGGATCGTTGCGAAGCCTGGATTGACCTGCATATTCCACCAGAAAAAGACTCCGCTTCCGTTAAAAAGACAATTCTTCAAATAGTGTCAACCGCAGACAGATTTATTCCCGATTTGGACCTGAAAGTCAATTTTCACTACGAAGCCGATGGCTACAACATTGGAATCGATAACCATTTTGCCGCACGATTGCGTGACATCTACAAAAAGCTGGAGCTACCCTTGCGAATGGATGCCTTTCGCTCTCATTCCGACGGTAATCTCTTTTTCGCGGCAGGCACAAAGCCTCTTATTCTCGGCCCGGGTTCCCTCGAAACAGCACATACCCCGGAAGAACAGGTTCTTTTCGGCGAGGTTTTGTCCGCCGTCCGTATCTATGCAGCCCTATGCCTGGGCGCTTATTGATGGCTGTGTCCTGTGAGGGGAACGATTCAATCCGGGGGAAAACCAACGGTGACCCTTTGGGGCGGTGTTTACTTGCCAAGTAGCGCCAGTAAATTGCATGCCCGGTAAGCCGCCGTCGCATGAGCGGAGGGGCTGGGGTCAGGTTAGACTTATTGACTTTCGAGAAGAGCACTTCTGGTCTCCTCAAGCAGCGACATCAACCGTGCGTCGCCTGCCGCCTGATCCATGAGCCGCTGCGCGGCTC
>CAYSPF010000157.1:0-5219 GCA_964432775.1 uncultured Geobacter sp. | reverse complement strand
CAACGCACGTTTCAGGATTCACCAGAGAACAGCTGCTGAACATGGAGTTCTGGAATTTCGTGCATGAGGATTTCCGGGAAGTGGCACGGGAACGGCTTCTGGCGCGAATGCGGGGCGAGCCGGTTTCGAACCGCTACGAATACCGAATTATCGACAGCAAGGGTGAGGACAAGTGTGTATTGGCGACCAGCGTGCCTCTGGACTATGAGGGGATCCACGCGATTCTCGTCAACTTTACCGATATTACCGAGACCAAACGCGCGGAAGAGTCGCTGCGCGAGAGCGAGGCCAGGCTCAAGCTGGCCATGGAGATGGCGAAGCTGGTGCAATGGGAGTTCGACGCCACGACCGGGATGTTCCGTTTCGATGACCAGTTCTACACCCTGTACGGCACCAGCGCGGAGCGGGAAGGCGGAACGCTCATGTCCGCCGAGTCCTATGTGCGCAGGTTCGTTCACCCGGAGGACATGGCGGATGTCATTGCCGTGATGCAGCTGGTACTGTCGAACCGTTACGAAGCATCAACCGGCGGTATGGAGCACTGTATCATCCGAGCCGATGGCGCAGAGCGGTATATTTCCGTCCGTTTCGATGTCATACGCGACCGGGAAGGGAGAATTGTCAGAACGCGCGGCGCCAACCAGGACATCACCGAGCGTAAACGCGCTGAAGAGGAGCGGAGGAATCTTGAGGAGCGACTCCATCAGGCACAGAAGATGGATGCCATCGGGCAACTGGCCGGCGGCGTAGCGCACGATTTCAACAACATCCTTACGGCGATCATGGGGTTTGCCGAGGTCATGGTGATGCGGATGGAGCAGGGGAATCCCTTCCGGCATCATGTAAAGCAGATTCAGGCGGCGGCGGAAAGGGCCGCCGACCTTACCCGCGGCCTTCTCGCTTTCAGTCGGAAGCAGGTTCTGCACGTTAGGGCTTTAGACATACACGAGGTCGTTGATGGTGTAAAGAAGATGCTGCGCAGGCTGATTCCTGAAGATATCGACTTCAGGGTAAAGACCGCCGTGAAGGGCATGATTGTCATGGCGGACAAGGGCCGGATCGAGCAGGTGCTCATGAATCTGGTGACGAATGCGCGGGACTCCATGCCGACGGGGGGCGTTCTGACAATAGAGGCAGGTCCGGTTGTCATTGACGATGATTCTTTTCGTGGGCACGGTTTCGGGATGACCGGAGGGTACGCCAGGGTGGCGGTAGAGGACACCGGCTGCGGCATGGATGAAGAGACGCGGGAGAAGATCTTCGAGCCGTTCTTTACCACGAAAATGGTCGGCAAGGGAACAGGTCTCGGCCTGTCCATAATTTACGGGATCATCAAGCAGCATAACGGTTTCGTCACCGTTGACAGTTCACCGGGGCGGGGAACGACCTTTTGCGTGTATCTGCCGCTCGTGGACCAGGAGAAGCAGGAGCTTTCAGCGCTGGGAAGACCCGAGTCCGCTCCGGGTGGAACCGAGACAATACTTCTTGCCGAAGACGATGATGTGGTGCGTGAGCTGAACCGGTCGATCCTTGAGGATGCCGGGTATACGGTGATCGAGGCGACAGACGGACGAGAAGCCCTCGACATATTCAAGGTGAGAGGGTCTTCCGTGGACATCCTTGTCACCGATGTAATCATGCCGAACATGGACGGGAAAAGGTTGTGTGAAGAGATCACGGGAATTCGGCCCGCTATGAAGGTCCTTTTCATGAGCGGGTATTCTACGGATATCCTGGATGGCAGGGGTGTCGCCGATGATGGAGTCAACTTTATGCCGAAGCCGGTCATGCCTTCGGAACTCCTGAAGAGGATCAGGGAAATACTCGACCGCAAGTGAATAAGCTTTTCATGCCGGGGCCTCCGAGTCATTTCAATGGAATGTGGTACACTTGAGAAACACTATTTCGGTTGACGGAACACGATTCCAAGGAGGACACCATGCAAGAAAGAAAAGGACTCATAACATTTCAGGGGAACCCGTTAACGCTGGTGGGGCCGGAACTGAAGGCGGGAGACAAGGCGCCCGATTTCCGGGTGGTGAATAACGGGCTTGCTTCGGTTACATTGGCCGATTTCAAGGGGAAGATCAAGGTGCTGAGTGCGGTGCCGTCACTGGATACGCCGGTATGCGATACGGAGACACGCAGGTTCAACAAGGAGGCGGCGGGGCTGCCGGACACGGTGGTGGTGCTGACCATCAGCATGGATCTCCCCTTTGCCCAGGCCCGCTGGTGCGGTGCGGCCGGAATAGACCGGGTCACGACCCTGTCGGACTACCAGGACCGCTCCTTTGCCGAGGCCTACGGCGTACTTATCGGAGAACTGAAACTGCTGGCCAGGGCGATATTCGTGGTCGACGCCGCGGATATCATTCGGTATATCCAGGTCGTCCCGGAAATCACTACTGAACCGGACTATGACGCCGTTCTCGCGGCGGTGAAGGCGCTGCTGTAAAAAAGAAGGGTGAAGAGTGAAGGGTGAAGGGTGAAGAGTGAAAGCAGACGTTCAATCTTACGCCCCACTCTTCACAATTCACTCTTCAAAAGGTATTCCTCGTCGTATATCTCCGCAATCATCCGTATCTTGTCCCCCTTGCTGCTTCGTCCGTGGGATGCGTCGGCGTCAGCCATGCAGACCTGCAAAAGGAGAGGGAACAGGGGGTGTTCCATGGCCCTCCGTTGGTTGCGGGACAGTCGCGTTTCGAAATCGAGGTTCCAGGAAAAGTGGAACAGATGATGCCGGACAAGCCAGGCGACATCGTTTGCCGGTTCAGGCAGGCCGAGACGCTCCATGATTGCCGGGACCATCTCCGCTCCGGCCTCGGCGTGACCCACCGAACGCCAGCGTCCTCCCTCAAAAACGGTCTTCTCCGATTTGCCGATGTCGTGAAGGAGCGCTCCCCAGAATACCCGGGGATCCGCGTCGTCGTCGACGGCTTCCATGGCCAGTATCGTGTGGGTATACGCGTCACCTTCTCCATGGTATTCGGCGGGCTGTTGTATTCCGCGGAGCGCCGCCACCTCCGGAAGCCGTTCATCGAAAGTCCCTTCCGAAAGCCACCCCCGTACCATTTCCCTGTATTCCCGTGCAGTCACGACTTCACCCTCCCGAGACAGTACTCAACCGATTCGGTGTTGCTGGATTGACCGGTTGTACCCTTTTTCAGCGGGAAAGAAAAGAGGGAACCCGGGTCTTTACAGAGTGCCGAGGGGTGTTACCCTTCAGAAAGGCACGCAAAAAAATGAAAGGAGGACAACCATGCATTACGGAGAAGACAGGGTGTACAAGAAAATCGAAGTGATCGGGGTCTCCAAGAAGGGGATAGAGGAGGCCATCCAGGCAGCCATTACCAAGGCCCACAAAACACTGGAGAGGGTCTCCTGGTTCGAGGTGGAGGAAATTCACGGCCATGTGGATGATGAAGGTACCGTGACCGAGTACCAGGTGATCCTGAAGGTGTCCTTCCAACTCAAGTAGGGGCGGCCCCATGTGGCCGCCCGCGGTTCAAGCCCTCAGTCTGACTACCTTCTCCGCTCGCGGGGTCAGCCCGCGCTGAATCTGCTCGACGTGACGGATTTATTTCTGTGTATCCGCACCCCGTGGTCCTCGTTGGCGGCGGCGTGGAGGAGGACGCGAAACACGGTCTCAGCCTGCTCCTTCGCGTCAGCGGCCTCGGCGACCTCTTCGGCGGTCATGGCCTTTCCCCCATGGGTGCGGAGAACAGTGAAGATTATTTTCTGCAGGGCCAGGACGGCTCCGGCCGCCTTTTTCCCCGCCTCGACTCCGGGTTGATGGTAGGCGTTGATTCCCACCAGCGAGGCATAGAAGCCCACCGCCCGTTCGTAGAGGGCTATCAGCGCTCCGACGGAGAGGGCATCAAGCCGTTCGACGGTGATGGTGAGAGATTCGCGACAGTTTTCCGAAAGCGCCCGACGGGTTCCCTGGAGGAAACCGCTCAGGTAATCGCCGCTGGTCACTTCCGGATCCACGGCAAGTGATTTCCCCTCCCGGTCCCGGAGTACCTCGATGAAGGTGACGAAGAAGTTGTTCACCCCGTCCCGCAGTTGCTGGACAAAGGCGTGCTGGTCGGTGGAACCCTTGTTGCCGTAGACCGCTATCCCCTGATGGACCTGCTTCCCCGAAAGGTCCCTTTCCTTGCCGAGTGACTCCATGACCAGTTGCTGGAGGTAGCGGGAGAAGAGGAGCAGCCGGTCCTTGTAGGGGAGGACAACCATGTCCTTTTCGCCTGTGCCTCCGGTGGCGTGATACCACATCAAGGCAAGGCGGGCAGCTGGATTCGTCAGGGTGTTGGGCATGCGGGTCAAGCCGTCGCAGAGACGCGCCCCCTCCAGCAGGGAATCGATGTCGATACCCTGGAGCGCCGCCGGAAGGAGGCCCACGGCCGACGTGACGGAGGTGCGGCCGCCGACCCAGTCCCACATGGGAAAGCGGGCAAGCCACCCCTCTTCCCGCGCCAGCCGGTCCAGTTCGCTTCCCGCTCCGGTGACGGCCACCGCGTGCCAGGGAAAATGGAGCCCGGCCCGCCGATAGGCGGCTTCCGCCTCCAGCATCCCGTTGCGGGTTTCCCTGGTGCCGCCGCTCTTGGAGATGACCAGGGTCATTGTTTCCGCAAGTCCGGCGCCGATCTGCGCCAGCATCCGATCCATACCGTCCGGGTCGGTGTTGTCCAGGAAGTACGGCTTCATGGGGTCGCCCGCGTTTCCCAGGGCGTCTGCCAGGAACTGGGGGCCGAGGGCCGAGCCGCCGATACCCACGATGAGGACGCGGGTGAAACGTCCGCCGGCCCGTGGAAAAATTTCTCCCTTGTGGACCTTCTCCGCGAATACCTTGAGTTCACTGATCGTGTTTTCAATCTCGCCGGTAATTTCTCCGGTGGGCGCCAGGTAGGGGGTGCGCAGCCAGTAGTGTCCCACCATCCTCCCCTCGTCGGGGTTCGCCACGGCGCCCGATTCCAGTTCGGCCATCTCCCGGTACACCCGCACCATGCGCGGTTCCATCTCGTCGAAAAAATCGTCCGGGAAGCTCATGCCGCTGATGTCCAGCAGCAGGCCGATTTCCGGGTAAAAGTTCAGATGTTTCTTGTAGCGTTCCCATAGTGATCGGTTGTCCATGGATTCCTCTTATCTGTTCCGGTGTTATTTTCTGAGACCTGCCAGGTTTTGAAAACCTGGCAGGTCTGGTTTTTACGGGTAGTGCA
>CAYSPF010000156.1:0-5221 GCA_964432775.1 uncultured Geobacter sp. | reverse complement strand
TGGAGTGTCCGGAAAGCCGACGTGGCCGGAGTTGAGCATGGCCGCAAGGGCTGGATTGACGATCGGAATCCGTACCTCACGGTTCGGACCGGAACCGGTGACTATTCCGTGGATGGCGGGTTTCTGCTCGACGAACAAAGGGTTGAGGAACTGGCGCAGGCCATGCGGAACACCAACGCGCCACTTCACTCAACCACCACGCGAGCCTCCTGATTCATGGGGTTGGTACGCACCGCCAGGGAGAAGAGGTGGGGATAATCGTCCTTCAGGTGTTTCATGTAGCGCAGCCACTCCCGCGTCAAGGCGACGAACACCCGCCGGATGTCACCGGCCAGATGCTCCAGGTCCGTCGGTGGAAGTCCTCCCAGTTGGGGCCGCGCCGCCAGTTCCTCTGCCAGATGAAAGATCGCCCAGAGCAGATCGCTGAATTCATCGTGCTCCAGAAGGTTCGGGTTTTCCAGCAACCCCAGCAGGAAGGCCCTTTTCTCCCCGAGAAATGATTTCAGAACCGGGAGTTCCCCTCCTCCGGTATCGATCCGGAGGACGAAGCCTTCCAGGAAAGCAGCCGCGGAGCGGAAATCACGCTCCGACCAGCTGCCATCCACCTTGAGTCGCGCCGCCATCTCCCCATGGTTGCCTGCGAACGTGAAAAAATCCCTCAGGAAGACAGTCCCCACCTCGCTGAAAAACACCCCAATCACCATGTTCATTTTCCGGCGGAGGGCAACCCTCTCCCGCTCCTTCAGGATCCGCTCAATCATCAGGGTGACGAACAGGACATAGATGGGAAGAAAGGCGAGATTGCCCAGAAAGCCGGAAACAATATCGCCCGCCCTGCCCACGATGAGGTAGTCTGCGCCGTACAGGGCCAGTGAGATGATCAGAAGAAGAAAGGCGAGGTTTCTCGCCCGAAGATGAAACCGGTTCATGGTGATTCCCCTGGATTGCTGGTGGAGTGCCTCAGGTAACCCTGAGGGCTTCCACGATATTCATCCGGGCCGCGCGGAAAGCCGGCAGCACCCCGCCCACGAGACCCATGATCAGGGAAAAGGCCAGTCCCTTGTAGAAGATCTCGAAGGTAAGGGTAAAGGTGAACGCCAGCTCGGAGAAGGTCTGGAAATTCATCGTGGAAATGGTGAAGAGCTGGAGAAAGGAGGCAAAGAAAAGTCCGACGCAGCCACCCACAAGGCCTAGCAGCAGGGACTCCATGATGAATGCCCCGATGATGCTCCTCCGCCGGAATCCCAGGGCGCGCAGGGTGCCGATCTCGTTGGTGCGGTTGGCAACCGCCGCGTACATGGTGATCATGGCGCCGATGACGGCGCCGAGGGAGAAGATAACCGTCAGGGAGATGCCGAGGATGCGCAGGAACTTGGCCATCATCTCCGACTGGTCCGCATAGTATTTCGTCTCGCGCCGCGCCTCAAGGGTCAGGCGCGGGTCGCCCTCGATCCGCGCCTTCACCACTTCGAACGCGGTGGTATCGGCCAACCGGAAGATCACCAGGGAATAGACCGGACGGCGGAAGGCCTGCATGAGCTGGTCCGCGTCCCCCCAGATCTCCGAACTGAACCCGCTGTTCCCCGCGTCGAAGATCCCCACCACGGTCCAGTCCCGCATGCCGAAGCGGAGCGTCTCCCCCACCCCGCCCCCCTTGAAGCGTTTGGCAATGCTGGTTCCCGCGATGATCTCCGCCGAGCCGGGACGGGGCATGCGCCCTTCAGCGATGCGCACCTGGGGGCGCAGCAGGAGCGAGGTCGGCTGGATGCCGCGGATGACCACGTGGGAAGGATTGTTGCTCCCCCTCTTCGGCAGGTTGATGAGCACAACCATCTCCTTGGCCAGCAGGAGCCGTCCGTCGGTGGAAAAAGCCACCTCCGGTTCGGTCTCCACGATGGAGGCCTGCAGACGCTCCACCCCGCTCTGCACGTCGGTCCCCGCGCCCTTGCGGATCACCACCACGTTGTCCGGGGAACCGGTGTCCACGAGGGTCTTGCGCAGCCCCTCGGCCAGCATCAGGATCGCCGCGAAGACGAACACCACCAGGGCCATCCCGCCCGCGGTAAGAACGGTGGTCAGGCGCCGGGTCCAGAGGTTGCGAAAACTATAGGAAAAGGGGATGGACATCGATTCTCACCCAATCCGCCGCAGCCCGTCGGCTATGCGGATGTTCACGGCCCGCCAGGTAGGGAAGATGGCGGCGACGATCCCCACCATCAGGGCCGCAGCAACGTCCATGTACAGCGTTGCCGTCGAGACATTGAAGATGGGGAAATAGTTGGACAGGGCCGATGAAAAGGCCTTCGCGGCGGGAAAGGTGAGCGCGATGCCGATGGCGCAGCCGGTCATGCTGATCACCAGGGATTCGCCGAAGATCAGCCCCGCGATATGCACTCCGCCGAACCCCAGGGTCTTGAAGACCGCGTACTCGCCGATCCTCTCCCGCGCCGTCATGGCCATGGTGTTGGCGACCACCGCCATGATGATGATGATCACCACGAAGGAGACGAGCTGGATGGCGATGACGATGGCCTCGGTCATGGAGATGAAGCCGAGGGCGAACGCCTTTTCCGACTCGGTCAGGGTCTCGGCGATGGAATTGCGAAAAGTCCCGTCGATGGCGAGCGCCACATCCGAGGCCATGGAGGGATTGGTGATCCCTATCATGTAGAAGCCCACCTGGTCGGCACGGCGCGGCACGGTCTTTTTCAGGATCTCGTTCAGGTAGTCCCAGTGGAAGAACATCTGGGTCTCGTCGGTGCTCTTGTCCTTGCCATGGTAGATGCCGCGCAGTACGAACTCCCAGGTACCCGGATAAATCGTTCCCTTCAGGGGTATGGAGTCACCGATCTTCCAGCCGAACCGGTCCGCCAGTTTGCGGCCTATCACGCACGCCTTGCGATCGCGATTCACGGACACCGCCTGCTCCGGAGGCAGGATGAACTCAGGATAGAGCTTCAGGTAGCTGTCCATGTCCACGCTGAAATTGGCGAAAAAGTTCTTCTCTTCGATGTAGATGCCGCCGAACCAGCTCCCGTAGGAGACCAGTTTCACCCCGTCGATCTGCCGGATCTTCTCCTTGTAGGAAATGGGCAGGGGAAAGATCAGCGAGACGGAGTTCCGGGTGACGAGACGGCTGGCCGACGAGGCCTCGACCCCGGCGTACCAGGCATCGACCAGCGTGCGCAGCATGCCGAAGGCGAGGATGGCGATGGTGATCCCCAGCACGGTGAGGAACGTCCGCAGACGATGACGGAATGCATTTCTCCAGAGAAGCTTAAGGATGAACATCGGTCAGGAGCCCCTTTTCCAGGTAGCGGATGGTGCGCGCCTTTTCCGCTGCCCGGGGATCATGGGTCACCATGATGATGGTCTTGCCCGATTCGTGGTTGAGACGATTGATCAGGTCCAGGATCTCTCCCGCTGAATAGCGATCCAGATCGCCGGTGGGCTCGTCGGCCACCAGGATGGCGGGGTCGGTTACCACGGCACGGGCGATTGCCACCCGCTGCTGCTGTCCGCCGGAGAGCTGGGACGGGTAGTGGTCCACGCGGTCGGAGAGCCCCACCACCCGCAGAGCGGTTTCCACATGGGCGCGCCGCTCCCGTTTCGAGAGCCGGGTGAGGAGCAGGGGGAGTTCGACATTCTCGAAAGCGGTCAGGACCGGGATAAGGTTATAGAACTGGAAGATGAATCCAACGTTGAGGGCCCGCCAGCCGGCCAGGTCCGTTTCGCTGAGGGCCATGATGTCAATCCCCCCGATCTCGATGGTTCCGGCATCCGCCTTGTCAATGCCCGCCAGAAGATTGAGGAGGGTGCTCTTGCCGGAGCCGGAGGGCCCCATCAGCGCGAGGAACTCGCCGTCGGGGATGTCGAAGGAGATATCTTCAAGCACCGGGATGATCTGGCTGCCCCTGCGGTACGACTTGGAAAGGTTGCGTATCCGGACAATGGGCTGTTTCGTCTCTTCCATCTATTTCTCCGCCACCTTGATCCGCGAGTCATCCCTGAGGCCTTCCTCCGGCTTGACCACCACCCGATCTCCCGCCTTTACGCCGCTTACCACCTCCACCAGGTCCCCGGCTTCGGGACCGAGGATCACGGGGGTCTCTTCTACCCGGTCCTTCTTCACCAGGAACACCACCTTTCTTCCCCCCCGCACCACAACCGCCGCCGGATTGACCGTTGTCCTCGGTTGACGGTCACCGCTTGCCACCGGCCGGGAAAGGAGGGCAACCTTGGCGCTCATCTCCGGCAGGATGCGGCGGTCGGTGTCCAGGAAACGCACCTTCACCAGCACGGTAGCCTTGCTCCGGTCCGCGGTGGGCACGATCATGTGAACGGCGCCGCGAAAGCGGGTATCGGGAATGGCATCCAGCTGGATCTCACAGGGAGCTCCCTGCCGGACCTGTGCCAGGTTGGATTCCGAAACGTCCACCTCCACCTGCAGCGAACCCATGTCGGCAACGGTAACAACCGCGGCCTTGGAATTGGCTGCCGCGCCCAGAGGTGTCACGATATCCCCTACATCGGCGTTCTTGGTCAGCACCACCGCGTCAAAGGGCGCCCGGATCAGGGTAAATCCCACCGCCACCCGGGCGGCATCGAGGAGGGCGGCCGAGGCGCCGATACCGGCCTCCGCACCGGCAACCGCCGCCTTCGCCTTTCGGTAGCGCGCCTCGGAAGAGTCGTAGTCGGACTTTGACACGATACCTTCCGACAGAAGGGACCTGACACGGCCAAAGGAGAGCCGGGCATCGTGCAGTTCGGCCTTGGTCTGCTCCAGTACCGTGCGGGAGTTCCGCAGATTCGCCTCTGCCTGGGCCTGCTGGGCAACCACATCATCGTTTTCAATCCGGGCGAGCACATCACCCTTGCGCACCCGGCTTCCCTCCTCGACCCCCAGCCACACCAGCCGGCCGGTCGCCTTGGACGCTACCGCGGCCTTACGCTGCGCCACCACGTAGCCGCTGGCATTCAACAGCGTGAATGCCTGTGACGGGTAGGTCCGCTGGACGCTCACCACCTGGACAGTCGCGGCCGGCTTCAGTACACCGCTGAAATAGAGGATGAGCAGCACGACGACAAGTACCGGTCCGACCGGCCAGTAGCGCCTGCTCCAATGCCGGGCCGGACGGGCGGCCATGGGCGTCTTGTCGATTTTCAATTGAGAAAGGTCTTCCTGTGCCATAGGCTGTCAGCTCCATCTTTCGTTCAGGTA
>CAYSPF010000155.1:0-5297 GCA_964432775.1 uncultured Geobacter sp. | reverse complement strand
ACTATTCCCTTTGAATTGAAAGAGCCTCATGGTGGCCAGGTTGACCACAATTCCTTTTCTGGGAGTGTCCGGCAGGATAAAACACAAGGGCAACGTGATACGCTCTCCGGCCTCAGGCACCCATACATCTACCCCTGGATTGGCTGCGCTGATTGCATTGATCCCCAAACCGAAGTGCCGTGCAATATCCGGCAGAGTATCCCCCTTTTCAAGCCTGATGACCGCCAATCGGCCAATGACGTCATCTCCTCGTGCAACCGAAAACTCATTTCGTGCGATCTCCTTTTCGGGTTGGCCCGGAAAAAGCCGGAATTTCTCCTGAACACTTTTCATAACCGCACACCCTTGGAGAGACAGGATGAATATACAGAGAGCTATAAGACGAAGCCGATTGGATACGAGTGACAGGTGAAGGATTCGATACATGGGTTAAATAAAATACCTTTCTCAATCTGAAAATTTAACTTTCCGCGTCCGGACACAAAAAAAGCCGGGACCGAATATCGTGTGTATTTCGGCAACCCGGCTGTCTCAGTAAGACCCGTAGGCTTTCCGCCCCATTCTCGCGAATGGTTGAGTATTATCGTCTACCACTAACCGTATAAAGCCGTTTTCCGTCACCGAGGCGAACAGGCCTACTACGGCGCCCTATAAAGGCGTACCTCTTACTGACTCGATCTCCTGTTTATGTTTTGACAACAAAAAAAGCCGGGTCCGAATATCGCGTGATATTTCGGCAACCCGGCTGTCTCGGTAAGACCCGTAGGCTTTCCGCCCCATTCTTACGAATGGTTAAGTATTATCGTCTATCTCTCAATCAATTTTTTGCATCAGTATCATTTCCAAAAGGATTTGTCAAAATTTATTATGCGTTTCAAGTCAGAAAAGAAGTGATCATGTCTCTCGTGCCGGATGCCGTTTTCCCCTATCGGAGGCTATACTGAAAAAACAGAAATTGACGTCGTCCGCTGTCTGGGGTAGAAGATATGGACGCGACGGGCGCTCGATTTTGTTGAAGAATATCCGCTTCAGGATTCCGCGGCCGAACGAAGACAATGGCATGCACCGTGAAAGGAGTTTCCCATGAAAAAGGTTCTGCTTTTGGCAGTCACCCTGGCAACCGGCTTTTTCTCCTTCGGCTCATGGGCAGCGGACCCGAATCTCGTCCAGGAACAGGTCAAGGCCGAGGCCCGGCGCGGCTTCGAGGAAATCCTCGATCTGTGGCGCGGAGAGAGTTACGAAGCTCTCTATTACCGGCTGGTTCACTCTTCACGTGCGGACTTCAGCACTTTCGCGGACCAGATGAACCACTCCGGGCGCAAGCCCGCCTGCTGCTGGGAAAAGCTGCAGGATGTTTCCACGACATATATTGATGGAGGGCGTGTGAACCTTTCCGCCCGGCTCGGCATCGAGGTGGAAGGTGTCGGTACCCGGTTCGTGACGCGCACCTTTTCCCTGGAGAAGGAGAGCGGGGTGTGGAAGATCCCCGAAGCAGACGTCATCTCCCTCGCCGAACCCAATATGCAGCGAATTCCAAAGGAAATCATCTACCGGACTCCCTGACGCTGTACATACATCCATCTCACCAGTAAGCGCTTGCGGCGCGCCTTCCGGGAAGGTATACTGGCGCCATGCTCAGCTTTCCCGTAACTATCGTCGACCACGGCCGCAGGATGGACAGCTTTATCCGTAACCTCCTTCCCGCGGCTCCCGCTTCCTATCTCCACCAACTCCTGAAAAGGGAATCCGTTACCGTCAACGGGGCTCCTGCCTCGCCGGAACTCCTGCTCCGTATTTCCGATGCTGTCGCCCTCAAGGAGAGCTCCCGGACGCAGACGTTCCTGTCCGGGAAAATGGACGGAATCGATATCCTCTACGAGAACGACCGGATCGTTGTATTCAACAAGCGACCGGGTCTGCCGGTGCACCGCTCCGCGGAGCTCGGAGGCCACAACCTGGTGGATCTGGGGATTCAGGCCCTTGCCCGCCGGGGCACGGTGCTGAAGCTCTACCCGGTGAACCGTCTCGACAGAGAGACCTCGGGCGGCGTGGTGATGGCGAAGAGCTCGGAACAGGCGGGCATCTTCGGCCGCCTGTTCCAGGAAGGGCTGGTGGAGAAGCGCTATCTGGCCATTGTCGCCGGCAGGACCGAACCGGCGGGCGTTATTGACATTCCGCTGGATGAGAAGGAGTCACGCAGCGAATACCGGGCGCTGTTTACCGGAAAGGGCGTCACGGTTCTCTCCGTTACCCCGGTCACCGGTCGGTCGCACCAGATTCGCAGGCATCTGGCTGCCATCGGCAGTCCGGTCGTGGGGGATCGTCGCTACGGCGGGAAAAAGGTTCGCGACATGGAAGGGCACGCGCTCCACTCCTACCGCCTTGCCTTCCCCGCCCCCGACACCGGGCAGGAGCTGAGGATCTTTGCCCCGCTGCAGGAGCAGTTCTCCGGATACCTCGGCCGGATCCTGGGACAGGAGATCGTCCCGTTCCTTGATTCCCTGATCGCGATATGACCAAGACACATGCAAAAAAATTCTGGTCCCGGCGACTGCTTCTCATAACTGTTGCCGGTATTCTGCTGCTGCTTCTGGGCGGCGGGGCTTTTTTCGTCCAGAAGGCGCTCCATCTGGAAAGCTACCGCACCCAAATCCTGGAAGCCCTGCAGGGCACCCTGCACCGGCGGGTGATCTACGAGTCCGGGGACTTCTCCTTCCGATTCACCCCCTCCTTCACCTTCAGCAAGATTGTCATCATGGAAAAGGACGGCTCGGCGCCGTTTCTCACGGCAGACCGGTTGACCTTCAGGCTCTCCCTGCTTCCGCTCCTGGAAAGGCGCCTCGCGCTGAGCCAGATGGTGCTGGAAAGACCGTCCGTCGTGGTGAGTCGCGACCCGGCCGGGGTGCTGAGCATCGCCGACCTCCTGGAAGAGAAGGTTACCGGGACCCCGCTCCAGGTGAGGGGAGTACGGGTAAAAAACGGATCGATCCGATTCGTCGATCGCCGGGTGCGGCCCGAAGGGCTGGTCACCGAACTTCGGGATATCGATCTGACCGTCAGCCACCGGTTCTGGGGAAAAGGCTCCGGCCTGAAGCTCGCGGCATCCGTGGTCCAAGAGGGGAAACCGGGCACGGTGAAACTCGATGGGGCACTGCAGCCGGCCGGAAAGGGAAAGCCGTTTACGGACACCTGGTTTTCGGGTTCCATTGAAACCGTCGACCTGGATGGCGGACATTTCTGGGACTACTATCGCGGGTATGTCCCGATGCAGCGGATAGACGCCCGTTTGAACCTGGATACGAAATTCAAGGGAAAGCTTTCCGAGTTCACCTCTAAGGGAAAGGCGCGGATCAGCGAGCTTCGCTTTGAATATTCCCCGATTTTCCATTCGATCCTGACCCCGAAGGACCTGAACTTCTCCTACGAGATGGAGCTGAACCCCAAGGATATCCTGGTCACCTCTCTCGTCCTGAATGTTGACGCCCTGAACGTTAAGGGGAGATGCGCCCTGAAGGATATTCCCAGCGGTGATCTGTTCATCGACGCCCACGCCGTCATCGCGCCGTTCCGGCTGGAGGATTTCCACCGATACATCCCCTATGGCGTGATCCCTGACGACACATCCAAGTATATCGAGCAGCACATCAAGGGAGGAACCTACCGGCTGGAAGAGGGCAGCCTGGTTGGTCGGGTCAGCCAGATAGCCCACATGGAGAAGGGAACAAACTACAATGTCCTGCACATCAAGGGGACCGCGGAGAGGGGACTTCTCACCTACGGACCGCATGTGCCCACCTTCAACGGTATCAAAGGTCACCTGGAAATGCTCGGCAAGGATTTCATCCTCAGCGGGATGCAGGCCAACTTTGGTGGCTCGCCCTTTACGCTGGACGGCAGGATCACGGACTACCCCCTTAATTCGCCATGCAGCTATCCCTTTACCATGACCATGAAGCCTCGCGCCCGGGAGATCGCCTGGCTGTTTGGGCAGGAGGCGGGGAAAAAGCTCGCTTTCAGCGGGGATTCGACACTTTCCCTCCAGGGAAGCGGCCCGACCTCCGGCTACTCGCTGAACGGGAAATGGGATCTCTCAACAGCCGCCTATGCCTTCCGGGATCTGGTCGCGAAGCCGGCAGGACAGTCGAACCGGCTCTCCTTCCAGTCCGTTATCAATGACAAAGGAACGAAGGTCCCGGTTTTCCATTACGATCTGGCGCACCTTGCGCTCAGCGGCGCCGCGGAGTACCGGTCCGGGGAGAAGACTCCGCTGTCGTTCAGTGTCAGGTCCAATGAATTTCCGATTCAGGAGGTAGCCCCGCGATTCCCGAGGATATCCCGCTATCAGTCTTCCGGCAAAGTCCAGCTGGCGATCCGGGGAGCAGGCGGAGGCGAGGAAGCAGGGGAGCTTTCCCTGTCCGGAGAGGCCGTCCTGAAGGGTGCCGCCTTCAAACCATCCGGATCAATGAAGGCCGTAAGCAGCGTCAACGGGACCGTTGTCTTCCAGGGTGACACCGTGAAAACCACGATGCTCTCGGCTCGCATCGGGAGCTCACCCGTGACTGTCGTCGGCACGTTGACGGGATTTACCTCTCCGGCGTTTTCCGTGGCCTTTTCTTCTCCGTCACTTGATCTCGCGGACCTGGGGCTGCATTCCCCGGGAAAACAGGTTCGGGCGCAACGGATACACGGATCGCTTTCCTTCAGGGACGACACCCTTACCATCAAATCCCTCGCTGGACAGATCAACCGCTCGTCCGTGCGGGTAAACGGAACGGTGACGGACCTGCGTACTCCGAAGGCCGACCTGACGCTGAACGCATCCTACCTGGATATGGATGATGTTGCGCTCCTCACCTCCCTCGACAGGGATCAGGCGGGGCCGTCGAAACTGTCGCTGATCGCCAGGGTCACGGCCGACGCGGGGAGGTTTCATCAGATAGACTTCAGGAAGTTGCGCTCCAATGTCCATTTCGAACAGAAGATTCTCTACCTGGAAGATACTGAATGCTCTCTCTTGGGAGGGTCATTTGCCGGCAAGGGAAGGATCGATTTCGGGACCAAAGACGGCCCCCGCTACCAGGCATCCGTCAATCTGAAGAATATCGCCGCAGAGAAGCTGCTCCATTCCCTGGGAACAACCAGGGAGCTTACCGGCGCCCTCTCCATCGAGGGAGAGCTGACCGCCAAGGGGGACACTCTGGCGGAAGTAAAAGCCTCTTCCCTGGGGAATCTGCGGCTCCACTGCGAGAAGGGAAGCCTGCGGAAATTCCCGCTTCTCTCTAAGCTGTTCTCCATCC
>CAYSPF010000154.1:0-5341 GCA_964432775.1 uncultured Geobacter sp. | reverse complement strand
ACAACGGTCCTGGAAGCCGCGTGGAAAGCGGGATCATTCATCCCGACATTCTGCCATGATCCGGAGCTCAGCAAACCGGGCGCATGCCGCATCTGCGTGGTGGAAATCAAGGGCGCCCGCAATATGCCCGCATCATGCGTTACCGCGGCCGGCGAGGGTATGGTGGTTGAAACAGCGTCCCCGGCCGTTATCGAAGCCAGAAAAACCATCCTTGAGCTGATGCTGGACAATCACCCGGTAGATTGTCTTACCTGTCACCAGGCAGGCGAATGCAAACTGCAGGATTACGCCTATTTCTATGATGTGAAACCGGGCGCTTTCGGCGGGGAAACCAAGGCCTACGACCTCGAAGACGACAACCTGTTTATCGTCAGGAACATGAACAAATGTATCCTGTGCGGTAAGTGTATCCGGGCCTGTGAAGAAAAGCAGGGTCGTGCGGTCATCGACTTTGCCTGGCGCGGTTTCAAAACCAAGGTGGCGACCGCCATGGACACGCCGCTGGCCGATTCGGTCTGCGTATCCTGCGGCAGCTGCGTTGCCGTGTGCCCGACCGGCGCTCTGACCGAAAAGGCAATGACCGGCAAGGCGAGAAAGTGGGAAGTGAAGAAGGTCCGCACCACCTGCCCGTTCTGCGGTGTAGGCTGCAACTTCGACCTGAATGTTCACGGCGGCAAAGTTATCGGCGTCACCTCGAACGCGGCCAGCCCGGCAAACTCTGTCGACATGTGCGTCAAGGGACGCTTCGGCACCGATTACGTCCACAACCCGAAACGCATCACCAAGCCTTTGATAAAGAAGAACGGCGAGTTCGTGGAATCCACCTGGGACGAAGCGCTTGACCTGGTGGCCGGAAAGCTCGGCTCGATAAAGACCAAGTTCGGCAGCGACTCCATCGCGGCGCTTTCCTCCGCCCGTTGCACCAACGAAGACAACTATGTGATGCAGAAATTCATGCGCGCGGGGATCGGCACCAACAATGTCGACCACTGCGCCCGAACTTGACACGCTCCTACTGTAGCCGGTCTGGCTACAAGCTTTGGCAGCGGCGCAATGACCAACTCTTTCGCCGACTATCTTAATACCGACCTGTTTTTCGTTATCGGATCCAATCCCACTGAAGCGCATCCCATGGCAGGCGCCAAGATCATGTCCTCCGTCGTAAGCGGCAGAAGCAAACTGATCGTGGCCGACCCGCGCCGCATCGAACTGGCGGAAAAGGCCGACATCTGGTTGCAGCACCGACCCGGTACCGATATCCCGCTCCTGAACGGCCTGATGCACATCATCATCAAGGAAGACCTGCACGACAAGGCGTTCATCGAAGAGCGGACCGAGGGCTTTGAAGCATTGAAGGCCACCGTCGAGAAATATACGCCGGCTCGTGTTTCCGAAATGACGGGCGTTCCTGAAAAACTGCTCTATGACGCAGCTCGCCTTTATGCGACAACAGCCAAGGCAATGCTCTGCTATACCCTGGGTATCACGGAGCATATCTGCGGCGTGGACAACGTCATGAGCACCGCAAACATTGCCATGCTCACCGGTCATCTGGGCAAGGAAGGCTGCGGCGTCAACCCGCAGCGCGGCCAGAACAATGTCCAGGGCGCATGCGACATGGGCGCTCTTCCCGGCGATTACCCCGGCTACCAGAAGGTGGTGAATCCCGAGGCGCAGGCCAAGTTCGAAAAGGCCTGGGGCGTCAAGCTTTCCAATAAACCGGGTCTTACCATTCCGGACATGATGGACGCCGCAGTGGAAGGCAATCTGAAGGCAATGTTTGTCCTGGGCGAAGACCCGGTCATGACCGACCCGGACGCCAACCACATCAAGAAGGCCTTCAACAAGATGGACTTCGTGGTGGTTCAGGAACTCTTCATGTCAGAGACCGCCAAACTGGCCGATGTCATCCTGCCCGGCGCCAGCTTCGCGGAAAAAGACGGCACCTTCTCCAGTTCCGAGCGTCGCGTGCAGCGCGTGCGTAAGGCCATCGAGCCCATCGGAGACTCACGGCCGGACTGGTGGATCATCTGCGAACTCTCCAAACGCATGGGCTATCCCATGGAGTATGCGAATCCGGAGCAGATTTTCAACGAGATGGCGGCACTGACACCGGCCTATGGCGGCATCAATTACGAGCGGATAGAGCATACCGGCCTGCAGTGGCCGTGCCCGACTCCGGATCATCCGGGCACGCCGATTCTCCACACCAAGAGTTTCGCGCGCGGAAAAGGTCTGTTCAAAGCTATCGAGCATACTCCGCCGGCGGAAATGCCTGACGAGGAATATCCGTATCTCCTCTCCACCGGGCGTATCCTGTACCACTATAACGTGACCACTCGCTATTCTGCCGCCCTGGATGCGTACCGGCCGGAAGAGATGGCCATGATTCATCCCGCTGACGCCTGCGCGCTCGGCGTGTGTACCGGGGATACAGTCCAGGTGACCTCCCGTCGCGGCAGCGTCAAGACCAAGGTGAATGTTACCGACAAGGTCCTGACGGGCATGATCTGGATGAGCTTCCACTATCGGGAAACTCCTACCAACGAACTGACCGTCAACGCATTCGACCCGGTCAGCAAGACGGGCGAGTACAAAGTAGCCGCAGTACAGATAGAAAAAGTAGTGTAATACCGGCAGAGAAAAAGCCAGGCGCGAAATGCGCCTGGCTTTCCCCCAGAGAACAGTGTACGCTGTCAGTCCCTCCAAGTTTCATTCCTATCGCAGTACAGATACGAATAGCGGTACATTGACGAGTGTGAACGTGAGCGTCCCGGCTGTTAAGGCAGACCCTTCCCGCGCTCTGGTCAGGTCACTGACTCTGACCTCATACTGCCTGCGCAGCAGGCTTTGAAGACCGTCTACGCAAGGTCGGCTGCCGAGGCCTCAAGGAGATACAGAGTATGAAGAAATCCATCCCACTGGAAGAAGCACGCGAAATTTTACAAAAATTCTCCACTCCGGTGGGCAGTGAGGAGATTCCCATCGCGGACTCCCTGGAAAGGGTTCTCGCGGAAGACATTGTGGCAGGCTTTCCCGTGCCCCCTTTCCGCAAGTCGCCCCTGGACGGTTACGCCGTGCGAGCGGCGGACACCGGGAAAGCCGGGACGGAGAGTCCCGTTTTTCTGCGTGTTATTCAGACGGTGTACGCGGGTGATGTGCCTACGAAGCCGCTACGAGAGGGAGAAACGACCGCCGTCACCACCGGCGCCCCCCTTCCGGAGGGGAGTGACACGGTCATCAAGTATGAAGACATCCGGCGAGAGGGAGACGGCATCTTTCTATTCTCTCCCCTTCGCGCGGGAGAGAATATCATTCTTCAGGGCGAGGATGTGAAAGAAGGGGAAACGATTCTCACGAAAGGTATGACCATCACACCCGCCGTTGTTGGTCTCCTGGCGTCCCTGGGGAAGAAGACGGCTGTTGTCCATAAGAAACCAAGGGTCGTGATATTCTCCATAGGCGACGAATTGACGGAGGTCGGCCAGGCACTCATGCCCGGCAAGATCTACAACAGCAACCTTTTTACCCTCTGCGCCCAGGTCAGGGAGGCAGGCGGGATTGCCGTACCCCGCCGGACTATTCTTGATGATAAAGACGCCATTGCCGCGGCGCTTGCCGAGGCGATGACGGCAAGCGACATGATTATTACCAGCGGAGGGGCTTCCGTTGGCGACAAAGATCTGATAAAAGAGGCAATCGGCATGAGCGGCGGAAACAGCCTTTTCTGGAAGGTAGGCATGAAGCCGGGTACGGCAATCGCCTGCGGCGAAAAGGACGGCAGTCTGATTGTCGGGCTTTCCGGAAACCCGTCCGCGGCCATGATTTCATTTCTCATGCTGGTGCGTCCGATTCTCAGGGACATGAGCGGGAACGCGGCGATAAACCTGCCGGAAGTGAGCGCCGTGATGGAAAAACCGTTCAGGAAACAGAGCAAGCAACGCCGTTTTCTTATGGTCACGGTTTCCCTGAAAAATGGAGCGTATCACGCGGCTCCTTCAGGGATACAGAGTCCCGGCGCCGTGAAATCGATGCTGCGGTGCAATGCTCTGGTGGACATTCCCCCCGGTCATGGTCCGCTGCACGATGGAGAAAAGGTCACAGCGTTACTGCTTCCCTCGCAGTACTGCCTTTCCGGGTAGTGGAGCTGAAAAGCGGCGGAGCGGACAGAGGAAATCTTTACCTGTCGAAAATGGAAGTAATACAGTAAGAATGTACGGGAGGAATTGATGGAGAAACCGCCGATAGTGTGCGTTGTGGGAAAATCCGACGCGGGCAAGACCACTTTTCTGGAAAAGCTTATCAGGGAACTGAAGATCAGAAAAATACGCGTCGGGACCATCAAGCACGACGCGCACGGATTTGATATCGACAAGCCCGGCAAGGACACCTGGCGCCGCGCCCAGGCCGGGGCGGATGCCGTCATTATTTCCTCTCCCGCCAAGTTTGCCTTGATAAAGAAAGTCGATGAAGAGATGAGCCTCGACCAGGTGGCGGAACTGCTCCCGGATATGGACATTATCCTCACCGAAGGGTTTAAAAGGTCCGACAAGCCGAAGATCGAGATAAGCCGCACGGCACACAGCAGTGAACTTCTCTGCACCTCCAATGAACTGATTGCGCTGGTAAGCGACGCGGAATGGGATATCGGTGTGCCGCTATTCGGTCTGGACGATGCTTCCGGTGTAGCAGACCTGCTTCAGGATAAGTACGGCTTGCAACCAGATAAATAGCCATTCTGCAAAAACGGCAGTTGAAGTCATCCTTCGTTGACCCCGGATGCCCCGACTGCCGTTTCTGATTATCGTCCTCAGTTCTATTTCACCAACAATACCGAGCATTTTGCCCCGAGAAGGACATGCCGGGCGACGCTTCCCATCAGATACTTCGCCATCCCCGTTGTTCCGAGGGAGGATATGACAATCAGGTCAATGCCCCTCTCCACTTCTTCCTGCAGGATCCGATCATGCGGAGTGCCTGTCTTGACGTCGGTGGTGATGGTGATTTCCTTTGCTTCGGGATACTTTTCAGCCTGATGCTGAATCCCCTTACGGGCGACATCGAACATCTCGTCTTGCAGCTTCGTCACGAGATTTGCGTCAATGCAGAAGTCGACAGTGCATTGCTGAACCGGATTCTGGATGACGTGGAGGAGAAAAAGCTCGGCGCCGAACTGCCGGGCAATCTCAATTGCCTGTCGGACAGCCTTGTCGGAATGCGGCGACATATCGGTCGGTGCGAGAATCTTCGTTGGTTTGAACATGTCTTCCTCCTTTCTCTTCCTTACACGTTGGATTTCGGGATCGATGAGAACATCTTTCTCCTGTCTTCAAGTATGCCG
>CAYSPF010000153.1:0-5348 GCA_964432775.1 uncultured Geobacter sp. | reverse complement strand
TCACGGATTTCGGCCCCCAGGTCCCGGTTGGTTGCCGCAACAATCCTCACATCGGCCCGGATCTCCCGGCGTCCACCCAGGCGTTCAAAGGTTCTCTCCTGCAAGACACGCAGCAGTTTTGCCTGTAATGCCAAAGGCAACTCGCCGATCTCGTCCAGAAACAGGGTGCCGCCGGCCGCCAGCTCGAATTTACCGGGACGGGCCTGCGTAGCTCCGGTAAAGGCTCCCTTCTCATGACCGAACAACTCACTCTCCATCAGATTTTCCGGGATTGCCGCACAGTTTATGGCGACAAAGCCGGCGTCATGGCGCTGGCTTGCAAGATGGATCATCCGGGCAACCAATTCCTTGCCGGTACCGGACTCACCGCTGATCAGGACCGAGGCAGGGGTGTTCGCCACATTCCCGATCAGGCGGCGCGCCTCTGCCATCACCGTACCGGCAAACAGCACCTCTTCCGGCGGCAACCCGGCCAACTCCTGCTCCCTCAACACGGTCAGATTCAGCTCCCGGCGCCGGTTTTCCAGGATCCGGCGAACCAGAGTCCGCAAAGCATCGGGGTCTTTCAGCGGCTTCGTGAGAAAATCGGTTACGCCCTCCTTGAGCGCCGATACGGCCTCTTCCACCGTACCAAAGGCGGTCAGCAGGATGAACGGCGGAGCGATCCCCTCGGTCTTGGCCAAGCGGAACAGATCCAGCCCCTCCATGCCCGGCAACCGAAGGTCCGAAAGGACCAGATCAAATGAACGGCGACGCAAGGCCAGCAGGGCCTGCTTGCCGTCCTCCTCCTCAACGATGCCGTAACCCTCATCCTCCAGGATCGCAACCAAAAGCGACCGAAAGGTCGGGTCATCTTCAATAATCAGTATTATGGCCTGATTCGTCATGATCGCTTCCTCTCGCGACAGATCGGCAGCAGGACGGTGATCATTGCCCCGCCCCCCTCGGCGTTGGCGGCGTCGATCCTGCCTCCGCACCCCTCGACGATCTTTCGGCAGACTGCCAACCCCAGGCCGCTGCCACGCGGACGGGTTGTGTAAAAGGGATCAAAGGCCCTCTGAAGCGCCTCTTCCGTAAAACCTGCACCGCTGTCTCGAACCTTCAGCGTGACCATCTCTCGTCCTTCCGTGACCATTGCCTGAACCCTCCCATCCGACGGGATCGCCTGCGAGGCGTTGCTGAACAGATTGATCAAGAGCTGCCGCAGTCTCTCCGGGCGACAGGCGACTCTCATCCCGGTCGATATCGACAGTTCCGGTTTTAACAGCGGAGCCTCCGCACGATCCGTCACCATGTTCCAGGCATCGTGAAGCAACTCCTCATCCAGGAGAGTGCAGCCGTCGCCGGGGTCGTCCTGCCGGGCGTAGTCGAGGAGATCATTGACCAAATCCTCCAATCGGACCGCTTCCTGAGCGATCAGAGCTGCAAATCCACGGGAACGTCCGTCGGTTATTCGCTCCCCTAGCAATTGGGCATACCCCTTGATTCCGGCCAGTGGGGTGCGCACCTCGTGGGCCAGCACCGCCCCCAACTCACCCAGCCGGACCATCTGCTCCTGCCGGGCCATCTGTTCCCGCCGCCGGGCATCCCGCTTCTGCAGACCAACCAGAAGAAACCCCAGCACCCAGGCGCTCGCCGTCAGCGTCAACAGGATGATCGCGCCGGTGCGGGCCCGGTTGATGATCTGATCGGCCTGCCAGGTATGCAGCACCAGCCGCAGGACCAGGGTCTCCCCGGGCAAGTGCAGGGGCAAATTACATTCGTAGGCATCCTCCCCCGTGCCCAAACGAATGCGGCTCTCGACAGGCGCGGCGGCAGAGAAGGCGGGAAGGTAACGGTCATCCGCCACGATTTCTCCTGCCAGCTCGGGATTCTGGTGAAAGCGGATCCGGCCGGAACGATCGATCAAAGCAAAATAGGCGATGTCACGGTAGCGGAAGTCTGACAGGGTTTTAAAGGATGTGTCACGGACGGCGAGATTTTCAATCGCCTGTCTCAGGGAGAGGGCCAGCCCCTGCAGCAGGGCTCGAGCCACGGGCAAGGCGGTCTGTTGACTGTTCACGGCAAACCACAGCAGGAAGGCGGTCATAAGGATGCCGCCCATCAGCAGCAGGGTATCCGCTCCGGGTCGTTTCATCTGAAAATGCACACCTTCCTTACCCAGCCTCTTTCTCCCTTCTCAATCCTGGTCTTTACCTTAGTTTGCGCCTTTTAGGGTAGAGGGAGGGAGCACGCAAAATAATGGATAAAACGTCGCTTTTTACGCAGAAAGTATAAACAGACCGGACTTTTATGTCAATGGGATATTGGCAACTTTGACACACCAGCTGATGGCGACAGCCTCCCGAAGACATCCCCGACGCCGCTTGGAGATTTTAAATCAATCTGGCGCTGATGCTTCAGCGGCGGTTTGCGCAGCCGGTGTCCGCGAATCCGTTCGTTTTGCGGCCGCCTGCCCTTTCTGCATAGACATGAATTCAGACGTATACAGGGAAACCGGCATCACGGCCGCCGAATTTCCGGCGCTGGGGGATTGCGTTTCCGAATCTATTTATGGTAAGCGGTGCAAATGAATACAGCACCCGCGGGAACCGGGGACACGACTGAAGTTTGTCACGCTTGTCGCGGCTTTTGTTCAGCGTTTTCCTCTTGCCGCGGACCAGTGGGGAAGGAATATTATCATTGAACGATCATACGAAACCATCCACAGGGCCGCTGCCGGCTCTTCTCGGCAACGGCCTTTCCTTTCTGAAACGGCAGCACCGGGACTGGAAAATTACCGTTTTACGCACATCGTTGGACAAGCTGGCCTACCAGATGGTTTTTCCCTACCTGTCGATCTACATTGTGGCGCTGGGGGCTACGGGGACCCAACTGGGCATCGTCAACAGCATCGGCATGATCATCGCCGGCGTCTGTGCGCCCTTTACCGGCTGGTTCATCGATCGGATCGGTCCCAAAAAAATCTACCTGATCGGCATCGGTTTGCTTGCCATTTCTTACCTGACCTACGGCCTCGCGCAAAGCTGGGAGGTGACCATCATTGCCATGATCGGTTATTGGCTGGGTTTCTCCACCAGCAATCACAGTTGCTCTACCATCTGCGGCAACTGCCTGGTCAACCGGGACAGGGCCACCGGCATGCTGATCTGTGAAACGGTCGCTGCGGGCTTCCTGGGAATGGCCGGGCCGATGCTGGCCACCTGGCTGGTCACCCTGTACGGCGGCGTCAACATCGCCGGCATCCGGCCGTTGTTCTTTTCAGGTCTGCTGATCACGATCGGCACATTCGTCATTGTCCTGACACAGTTGTCGGGACAAAAGTGGGTGACTGCGGGGAACCACAGGCCACACCTGTTGAGGGACATCTCCCAGGTGTTCAAAGGCGGCCGGCATCTGAAGAAATGGCTGGTCATCGGCGCCGTCTCTCGGTTGCCGCTGGGGCTTGTCTTTCCATTCATCCAGGTTTTCGCGCACCAGGTCAAGGGGGCCAATGAATTCGTCCTGGGGGCAATGGTGACCGGATCGGCGTTGGCATCTATCCTGTTTGCCGTGCCTCTGGGCAGGCTGGCGGACCGGATCGGCCGGAAGCAGGTATTGTACATCACCCTCCCGCTTTTCTGGATCTCCAACCTGATGCTGATCTGGGCGCCGTCGGCGGTTTTTGTGGTCATCGCCGGCCTTCTGCAGGGCTTTTACTTCATCGGTTCACCGGTCGTAGCCGCCGTCGAGAGAGAACTGGTGCCATCCGAACAGATGGGGAGATGGGTCGGCATCAACCGGTTCTTCAATATGGTTCTGAGCGCAATCATGGCCTTGTTCGCGGGCGTCATCTGGGACAAGATCGGACCGCAGTACATCTTCATTCTCTTTGTGGGCATCGACCTCCTGGTCCGGCTGCCCCTGCTGATCAGCATCCCCGAAACCCTGCACTCGCATTTCAAGCCGGGGGCGGAGGGAAAGTCCAGGAAATGACGAAGTTTGCATTTCAAATGGGCCGGTAAATATGTTATAGGCATCCCATGGAAAAGGATATCATCCTGGATTCGATTGCCGACGGGGTCTTTACTGTCGACGATAACTGGCGCATCAGCTCATTCAACCGGGCGGCGGAGCAGATTACCGGCGTCCGTCGGGAAGATGCGATCGGCCAGCGATGCAAGGACGTGCTCAAGGCGGATGTCTGTGAAAAAGGCTGTATCCTCCGCAAAACCATTCAATCGGGAAAATCCATCGTCAACCGGACCGTCCATATCGTGGATGCTGCGGGGCGCCACCTTCCGATCAGCATTTCCACGGCCCTTCTCAAGGATGAACAGGGCCGGATCTTCGGGGCCGTGGAGACGTTCCGGGACATCAGCATCGAAGAGAAGCTTCGGAAAGCCATCACCGAACAGTATTCTTTCGAAGACATCATCTCGAAAAACCATAGGATGCATCAATTGTTCGACATCCTGCCCGATGTAGCCGACAGCGTCAGCACGGTCCTTCTGGAAGGGGAAAGCGGTACCGGCAAGGAGCTGTTCGCCCGGGCTATCCATCATTTGAGTCCCCGAAAGAAGCAGCCCTTTATCGCGGTGAACTGCGGCGCTCTTCCGGATACGCTGCTGGAGTCCGAGCTATTCGGTTACAAGGCCGGGGCCTTTACGGATGCCAGGAAAGACAAGCCGGGACGCTTCCGGCTTGCAGAACGAGGAACCCTCTTCCTGGATGAAATCGGGGATATTTCACCGGCTCTTCAGGTCCGGCTGCTCCGGGTGCTCCAGGAAAAGACCTACGAACCGCTGGGTTCGGTGGAGACCGTCCCGTCCGACGTCCGGATCATCGCCGCTACCAACAGGCGTCTGCAGGAGCTCGTCAAGGAGGGAAAATTCCGCGAAGACCTCTATTATCGCATCAACGTCATCCGGATGGAATTGCCGCCGCTGCGTGACAGGATGGAGGACATTCCGCTGCTGGCGGATCATTTCATCCACCATTTCAATGTGCTGCAGAAAAAGGATATCTCCGGGCTGTCCGGTGAGTCCCTGGCCTGTCTTGTTTCCTATGACTACCCGGGCAATGTCCGGGAACTTCAGAACATGATCGAGCACGCCTTTATCCTCTGCAAATCGGGGTTGATCGAGCCGCATCACCTCCCGGAAAATATTTGCCTTCCCCTCAGTATGGAATCGTCCGGCAGCAACGAGACCATGAACATGAAAGACCTGGAAGCGGTTTTTATCACGAACATGCTGCGTCGGCAGCAATGGAACCGCATCAAAACGGCAAAGGCCCTCGGCATTCACAAGAGCACCCTCTTCCGCAAGATCAAGGCATTGCACATCCAAATTCCGGTTTAGCCGGAG
>CAYSPF010000152.1:0-5400 GCA_964432775.1 uncultured Geobacter sp. | reverse complement strand
GAAGAAAAGGTTTTGCGGAAAACCCTTTTTCATTTATGATTACGCGCAATTTCATTTTCATCTCACGGAGGACACGATAATGAAAAGGATTAGTCTTGCACTGGCGCCCCTGCTTCTGCTGTGCGCCTGTGGCACGCCGACGTTGCGGGATTCCATCGGTGTGGCCAACGATATCGGCAGAAACATGCCTTCCGGCAACGGCAGCACCTGGGAAGACGACGCGGATGATGTACCGCCCGCCTGCTCCCGGCGTTCCACCCTGTCGGTAAAGTCGAGACAGATGTATGACGACTATTACGGAACGATGCTGACGCTTGACACCTCATCGCTCCGTACGCCCCGGAAGTCCTACCGGTGGGGCATTACCAACCCCACCCCGCTCAGCATGGCGTACTTCGCTGCCTATGTGAAGCCCGCCGGGAAATACGGCCGTTTCCGGACGAACATCTTCATCGACGGCGGCATCAAGGCAAACATGGTCTTTACCTTCCGGGCCGACACCTATAACGGTGTGGTGCTGAAGAGCCTGACCATCCGGCCCGGTCAGACGAAAATGGTGGATGTTGATATCAGCGGAGTGAAAAAACTGTTCATCGGAACGGAACTGCGCATCAACCACGACACCGCGCGGAGAATCGTGATAGGCGAACCCGAATTCTACACGTGCCGGTAGGGGCGGTCAGTTTGTCGGAGGGGAATGGGTTCAGGTGGGCTCGTTGCTTGTCGCGGTGGCGGGCTCCCCTGGCCGCCCTTCGCAAGAGGGCGCCCAGCATGGGGCGACCCCGCAAAAACACTCATTATCATCCATTCCTGGAGGGGAGTCCCTCCCGGCGTCCCGCCAGCATGATCAGGTCGTCCTCCAGTATATCCATGAGAAAGGCGTTCCTCGCCTTCACTTTCGCCTCGAACTCGGCGCAGTCGTACACGATATAGTTGATAGCCCGTCCGAGCCTTTTTTCGACCACTTCCATCAGTTCATCGAGCCTGTTTCCGTCCAGGTCGTCGCCGATAATCAACAGGTCGATTTCACCGTTGTTCGGGCCGTCTCCCCGGGTGTACGGACCGTAGACGAAAGCATGGCGCACGCCGGAAAGCCCGGCCAGGGCGTCGAGCAGCTGTCCGGCGACGCCGACGGTCCTCAGGGCAAGTCCGCGCAGTTCGGGGAAAAAGACAAAGGCCTGGTTGGCGCGAAAGCTCTTGCGCTTTTCCCGTTGACCGGACACGAGGATGCCCGCCCGTTCCATGCGCGAGAGTTCGCGGCTCAGGCAGGCTGTTTTTTCCTGCAGCAGGTCGGCAAGCTGAACCGCAGCGAACTCTTCGTCGAAACGGGTGAACAGCAGGCCGATCAGTTTTGCCCTGATACGCGAGCCGAATATATGTTCAAGGCTGTTTTGCATAAGGAGCCGACACTACCCGTTTCCCCGGAAAAGCACAAGCATAGAGTGGCGCCAGGCGAACGGCAGAATACTTTACCTGCCGAGCAGGAGATGATTCGTCCAGCACCGCCCGCGCCTATTCGTCTGTCGTTACGGCCGGTGGGGCCGCTTCCGGGATGATCTTGACGAACCCGGTGCGGCATCGGGCGATGACACCCTCGACCCAGTCCGCCTCCTCGTCCTGGTGTGAGGAGAGCAGTTCCCGGTGATAGAGGCTGAGGAGTTCCTCCAGTGCGGCAAGGTCATCCTCCTCCAGGTCGCGGATCGCCACATGCGCCCCCCGGGCCAGCCTGCGGCGCAGCGCCTCCCGATCCATTCCCATCTCCTGGTCCAGGCGGCAGAAGATGGTCCCGCCGGTCATGCCGGAGCATATCCATGGCCCCGGATCTCCGAGCACCACGACACGCCCCGCTGTCATGTATTCGAAGGCAAAACCCTTCAGGTTGGCCCGCTCGGCCAGATATCCTCCGCCATCATCGAGGGGTTGCCGGATGCGCCCCCCCAGCACCACGTCGCCGCCCGAGAGGCGGATGCAGGCGCGGCTGTCCGCGTCCCCCTGGATGAGGAAGGTTCCCCCCTGCGCTCCATAGGCAAGTCCCTTGCCCACCGACCCGCCGACCCGGACGCCGTGGCGGTTTTCCCCTTTCAGAATCACTATCCTGCCGCTGCCGGCGGATTTTCCCACTCCGTCCTGGGCGCCGCCTTCCACGCGGAAGGTGAGGGGGGCGGCGCTGAACGCGCCGAGTCCGTTGCCGGGGATGGAATCCCGGCGGAAGTGAAGGACCGCTTCCCGTGCTCCGGTCAGCCGTCCTTCCCTGCGGGCGCGCACCAGGGCCCCGGCCAGGTAGGTGCCGATGGCCCGGTCCGAACTGGAGGCGTTGTCGTCATTGTAGTGGACCCGTTCGCTCCCCCCGTCGAACGCCTCGGTCACCAGGCCGGAAATGAGCGACGTGAGGTAGTTGAGGGGTTTGCGGATGATCCGGACAGCATCTTCGTCGCGCCGGGTCGCGCCGGGGGGCGGCGGCGCCAGGAGGCCGGTCAGGTCGAGACGGTCCAGCCCCCTGGTCTGCTCCAGCAGGTGGGCGTCTCCCACCAGGTCCCGGGTGCGTTGGTACCCCAGCTTTGCGGTCAGGGTGCGGATCTCCCGGCCCAGGGCCCGGAAAAAGGTGGTCTGGTAGATGACCCCGTTTTCCAGCACCCGCGGCACGAAGCGCTTCAACCCCCGGTCGCGGGCCTCTTCGGTGGTCTCGATCTGGGTGGCTATCCCCACGTGGCAGGTACCCAGGTGGCACCCCCGGCATGCGGTGCAGCCGATGATCACCATGGCCATGGTGCCGAAGCCGACCCGGTTGGCGCCGAGGAGCATGAGCTTTACCACGTCGCGGCCGGTCTTTGCCCCTCCGTCGGCCCAGATCTCCAGGCGATCCCGCATCCCCGCCTCAACGAGGGCGCAGTGCGCTTCCCGGACGCCTATCTCCACCGGAAACCCCACGTATTTGACCGCATGCCGCCGCGCCGCTCCGGTGCCGCCGTCATAGCCGCTGATGGTGATGATGTCCGCCCCGGCCTTGGCGACCCCGAGGGAGATGGTGCCGATGCCCGCCACCGCCGGAACCTTCACCGAGATGCGGGCGTGGGGGTTGGCGGTGCGTAGCTCCTCGATGATCTGGGCCAGGTCCTCGATGGAGTAAATGTCGTGGTTGTTGGAGGGGGAGATGAGGGTCACGCCGGGGACTGCATGACGGGCAGCGGCGATTTTTTCCGTCACCTTGAATCCCGGCAGGTGCCCCCCTTCTCCCGGTTTCGCCCCCTGTCCGACCTTGATCTCCAGGAAGTCGGTGGAGTTCAGATACTCCATGGTCACCCCGAACCTGCCGGAGGCAATCTGCTGACCCCGGTTCTTCCGGTACTTCCCCAGCATGTCGGCGATTTCTCCCCCCTCTCCGTTCATGCAGACGATGTTCAGCCGTCGTGCTGTTTCAGCGTAAATGCGGAACGGTGTCTCCCCCTGGGAGCCGAAGCTCATGGCCGAGATGAGGATGGGGAGGTCATGCCCTCCCACGGAGGCGTCCACCTCTGCCGGGTCCACGGCCACCTCTTCCCGGAAGCGGAAGTCGGTCAGATGGCGGATGGCCAGGGGATGCTCTTTTTCAAGCTGGCGCACCAGGCGAGACAACTCCGCGTAGTTCTCCTCCATCTTGGCCACTTCGCCCACCATTTTCCAGATGCGGGGATAGATGCGGAATTGGGTTTCCACCGGCCGGGGCATTTTGCTCCGCGCCAGGCCCCGCCTCTCCCGTCCGTCCGCCTCCAGCTGATCGAAGGTCAGGCCCTTTACCGGGGAACCGCAGAAATTGGGCGCGCCGAAGACCGCTGCCACCTCATCGGAGAGGCCGATGGAGGCGAAGAATCTGCCGTAGCCGCCCATCTCGTGGGTCCCCATGGTGGAGATGACCTTTTCCAGGCCAATCCGCAGTACCGCCAGCAGTTTCCGTAACCCGTTTTCCACCCCGTCGGTCACCTCCCACATCAGGTAGGGGCAGAGGGCGTCGGCGCCCATTCCCAGGAGGAAAGCCAGGTCGTGGAGGTCGCGGAGCGCCCCGGATCTGACGATCAGCGAAGTCCGCCGCCTGAGGTTTTCACCACCCGTGCCGATCGTTTCCCGCAGCGCGCGATGGATGGCGGCGGTGGCGAGGCCCGGGTCGAGGAAGGAAAGAGAGCCGACAAATGCCGCGCCGTCGTCCAGCAGAAGGAGCCTGCATCCCCCCGAGACGGCGGAGACCGCTTCGGCGCGCAGCCTTTCCAGGCTTCCGTTGATCGACTCTCCGGGTCGCAGGGCGCAGGAAAGGGTTCGACAGCGGCCCCGGCCCGAGGAGAAGAAGGCGAGAAGGTCTTCCAGGGTGCAGGCGCCGGCCTCCCGGGCGATGAGCCGATCCGGGGAAGGGGATTCCCTGCGCCTTCCCCCGGTAAGCAGGGGCGTCTCCAGCAGAACGGCCTGTCGCCCTCCCTTGCGCAGCAGGGGGCGGGGTCCCAGGTGGACCCGGGTGGAAAAATGCTCCATCTCCCGCTCCCGGTCAATGGCCGGGTTGGTCACAACCGCTACCTGCTCCTTGAAGAAGTCGGACAGGTTCTGGCGGGATGCCGAGAGGGCCGCCAGGGGGCCATCATAGCCGAGGGAGGCGATGGGCTCCCGGCCATTCTTCGCCGATTGTCGCAGGGAAAGGAGATCGCTGGTCTTCCAGGCATTGGCCGCCAGCAGGTTCTCCTGGGGGAGTCTCGCCATCCGTCGGAACGGAGACGATGCCTCGGCAGGGGCTTCGGGGAGATCCTTCCCCGGAAAGTGCTCCCGTTCGTGGGCCGCCAGGTTGGTCCGGTTTCGCATGGCGGTCAGGGTTTCGGCGATGAGTTCCCGGTGCTCGAAGATCTGCACCTGCCTGCCGGGAACCAGGCGCAGTCCCACCTTCTCCCCCGGCGCCAGGGGACGGGGGTCGGAGAGCACCTCGCCGTGGGGCACTACCCCCAGTTCGGAAGAGGCGAAGTATTCCGCTTCCGTCTCGCCGAACCAGAGGGGGCGAAGACCGAGGGCATCGACACTGAACACGCACCGGTCGCCGCTGCGGGCGATGACGGCAGCGGGACCCTGGGCGCTCGCCGCGAGAAAGCGGCGGAACAGGGTGTACATGCAGCGCAGCTCATCGGGCATCCTTTCCATCTCGCTGAAGATGGGGGGGAACACCATCTCCATGGCCGCGAACAGGGAAAGACCGTGCCGGAACATGAGCCCTTCCAGGAGGCGGTTCAGGTCCTGGGAGTCGCTCCCGCCGTGGGGCAGGGCGATCCCCATCATGCGCGCCTCGTCACGGAGCCGCTCGATGGTGTTTATCTCGCCGTTGTGGGCAAGAAGGCCGAAGGGCTGTGCACGGAGAACCGTGGGCAGGGTATTGGTCGAGTAGCGGCTGTGGCC
>CAYSPF010000151.1:0-5411 GCA_964432775.1 uncultured Geobacter sp. | reverse complement strand
CGTGCTTATCGTCATGCATCACCAGGCAGGAAAGAAGCAGATAGATTCCGTTATCAAGGCTATCGAGCGACTGGGCTTTGCGGCTGCCCCGATTCCGGGCAGCGAGAGAACCGCCATCGGGGTCCTCGGCAATAAAGGATATGTTGATGATGCCACCGTGCGCGACCTTCCCGGGGTGCAGGAGGTGATCCATGTCTCGAAGCCCTACAAGCTCGTCTCCCGGGATTTTCACCCGAAAAATACCATCGTCAAGGTAGCGGGCCTCGAGATCGGGGCGGGGAGACGGCCGGTTGTCATGGCCGGACCGTGCGCCGTGGAGAGCGAGGATCAGATAGTGAAGACAGCCCGCGCCGTGAAGGCAGCCGGCGCCGATGTGCTGCGCGGCGGGGCTTTCAAGCCGCGCACAGGACCCCACACCTTCCAGGGGTTGAGGGAAGAGGGGCTGAAGCTCCTGGCGCTGGCCTCCCGCGAGACCGGACTTCCCTTTGTAACCGAGGTGATAAGTCCGGAAACCGTAGGGCTCGTGGCCGACTATGCGCATATGCTCCAGGTGGGCGCACGTAATATGCAGAATTTCGAGCTTCTGCGGGAACTGGGGAAAATCCGGAAGCCGGTCCTCCTGAAAAGAGGGATGAGCGCCACCATCGAGGAATTCCTCGCGGCGGCGGAATATATCCTTGCCGAGGGGAATCCCTCGGTCATCCTCTGCGAGCGGGGAATACGCACCTTCGAGACGGCAACACGCAATACCCTCGATCTTGCCGTTGTTCCCCTGATCAAGGAACTGTCCCACCTCCCCATCGTAGTCGATCCCTCTCACGCCACAGGCAGGAGAAGTCTTGTTGCTCCCATGGTAAAAGCTGCGCTGGTTGCGGGCGCCAACGGGGTCATGGTGGAGGTCCATCCGGAGCCGGAGAAGGCGCTCTCTGACGGGCCGCAGTCGCTGACGACAGCCGGCTTCGAAAGGCTGATGGAGGATGTGGGAAGGCTGCTGGAATTTCTCGGATAGAACGTTTTTTTGAAAAGCGGCAGCGCCAGAAGTTCCTTGATCTTTTCCTCTCTCTGGGGTACTCTCTTAGCCGTAAGTCTCTCTGCCATGCTCGTGAGGTTATCAAGCCCAGGCGGAATATTCGTGAAAAGGGTTTCTTTCAGATCGCGGTGTGCTGCCCCATTACGCGGGACTTGCCTGAAGCGACACAAAGAGGTCCACTTATTGAGGAACTCGCTGTGAGGCCCTCAACCCACGGCAGAGTGGAGAGGCTGAAAGAAAAGGGGACGGAGTAATCCGGTCCCCTTTCCTTTTTTGTCCGGAACCCTTCCTTCGCAGTCCCACTTCTACAGATTAGTGTGCCTCGCTCCAGTTCCTGCCGAAACTGATCTCCACCTTCAGGGGTACGCGGAGTGGCAGGGTGTGCTCCATCTCGCGGCATACCAGCATCTCCATCAGCTGCCGCTCCTCCTCCGGGACCTCGAATACCAGTTCATCATGCACCTGCATGATGAGACGGCTCTGCAAGCCCTCCTTCTTCATATGCTCATGCACCCTGACCATCGCCTGCTTGATGATGTCCGCGGCGGATCCCTGGATTGGGTAGTTGATGGCGTTTCGCTGCGCGAATGCCCGGATGTTGCCGTTTGAGCTTGCTATGTCCGGTATCGGCAGACGTCGGCCGAGGATGGTGGTGACGAAACCGTCCCGCTCGGCATTCCGGACGCAGGAGTCGAGGAATTCGCGGGCGCCGCTGTGACGTTCGAAATAACTGTCGATGAATTCCTTGGCGACCCTGGTGGAAACCCCCAGTTCCCTGGCCAGACTGAAAGCGCCTTGTCCGTAAATGACGCCGAAGTTGATGGTCTTGGCCTGCCTGCGCATCTCGGGTGTTACCAGCCCCGGCATCAGGTCAAAGACCTCGCTTGCGGTACGGGTATGGATATCTTCGTCCCGGGCAAACGCGTCACAGAACACCCGGTCGCCGGAGAGGTGGGCAAGGACCCGCAGCTCTATCTGGGAGTAGTCGGCGGAAAGGAGGAGCGCCCCTTCCCGTGCGATAAAGGCATGGCGGATGCGCCTTCCCTCCTCGGTTCGGATCGGGATGTTCTGCAGGTTCGGTTCCGACGAGGAGAGCCTGCCGGTATTGGTGATCGCCTGATTATAGGAGGTGTGTACCCTGCCGGTGGCCGGGTCCACCAGCCTGGGCAGGGCGTCCGTGTAGGTTGACTTCAACTTGGAGACACTTCGATAGCGGAGGATCAGCGCGGCGATCTCATGTTCCCGGGAAAGCTTGTCCAGGACGTCCATGTCCGTGGACCAGCCGGTCTTGGTCTTTTTCCCGGCCGGAAGCTTCAACCGATCGAACAACACCTCTCCCAGCTGTTTCGGCGAATTGATATTGAACTCGCAGCCGGCACAGGCGAAGATATCACGCTCCAGGTCGGACAACTGAACCGCGAAGCCCCCGGACAACTCCCGAAGCAGCGGCAGATCGAGCATCACGCCATGGAGTTCCATCTCCGCGAGAATGGTTAGCAGCGGCATCTCAAGGTCGAAGTAGAGCGCCTCCATCCCCGCCTCCGCCAGCCGGGGGAGAAAAAGCCGGTAGAGGAGAAAGGTGGCGTCCGCATCCTCGCAGGAATAGACAGACGCGCGGTCGACCGGCACCTGGGCGAAATTTATCTGTTCTTTCCCCTTGCCGGCTACCTCCGCGTAGGAAATCATCTTGTGGTCCAGATGCTCCACCGCCAGGGAATCTAGGCCGTGGCCGGAGCGGACCGGGTTCAGGAGATACGAGGCAAGCATGGTATCGTAACGGATCCCCTGCATTTCGATGCCGTAGCGCCGGAGAACCTGGTAGTCGTACTTGATATTCTGGCCGATCTTCGGTAGCCGCGGGTCCGTGAGGAGCGGAGCGAGCGCCCTGAGGACTCCGTCCCGGGAAAGCTGGGCCGGGGCTTCCGGATAGAGGTGTCCGACCGGGACATAGAAGGCCTCGTGCTCCCGAAAGGAGAACGAGAGCCCGACGATCTCCGCTTCCCGGGGATTGAGGCTGGTGGTCTCCAGGTCCACGGCAAAGGCGGGCGCCTCGCGGAGAGCCTGGAGGAGTTCGGAGAAATCGGACTCCGCAAGCACGGTACGGTAGTTCTCGGTGGAGAGGCTGGCTTCGCTGGTCAGCTCCTTCATCAGGGTGGTGAAGCCATACTCCCGGAACAGCTCGGCGAGCCGTTTCATATCGGGCGGGGAGACTGCCAGATCTTCGTAGCGACAGTCGATGGGCGTATCCAGGTCGATGGTGGCAAGGGTGCGCGAGAGACGCGCCTGATCGGCGAATTCCCGAAGCCGTTCACCGTTCTTTCCCTTTACCTCCCCGGCCCTTTCCAGAAGGGTATCGAGGGTACCGAACTCCAGGATAAGCTTCAGTGCGGTCTTTTCTCCGATTCCCGGCACCCCCGGGATATTGTCCGAACTGTCGCCAGCCAGGCCGAGGATATCCACGACCAGGTGCGGCTCAACACCGAAGCGCTCCAGGACCTCGGGGATTCCCGTGGCCTTGTCTTTCATGGTATCCAGGAGGGTGACGGCTTCGGTGACGATCTGCATCAGGTCCTTGTCGCCGGTCACCACAACAACGTTCATCCCCTTTGCTTCGCACTGCCGGGAGATTGCGCCGATAATGTCGTCGGCCTCGAACCCCTCCTTCTGCAGCACCGGAATATTGAAGGCACGCACCATCTCCTTGATGGGAGCTATCTGCGGGACCAGGTCCTCGGGCATTGCGCTGCGGTTCGCCTTGTACTCCGGGTAGAGCTCGGTACGGAAGGTGCGGCGACCCACGTCGAAGACTACGGCCAGGTGATCCGGTTTCCTGTCCTTCAGCACCTTCAGCAGCATCTGGGTGAAACCGTACAGGGCATTGGTGGGGAAGCCCTTCGGCGATGAAAGGTGACGGATAGCGTAGTATGCCCGATAGATGTATGATGAGCCGTCGATGAGGTACAGGGTCGGTTTTTCCGTCATCTATTCCTCCTCGTCCGGATGTGTCTCCCGGGTGAAGAGGATGAAAGCCATACTCGGCCTTTTGCTCGACTCCCGCATGGCGAATTGCATGCCATCGAAACGCCATCCCTTGGCGGTCCATTCGTTCAACACTTCTTCCAGAAAATCCTCCGCAACGGTGGTGACTTCCACTACCTTATATTCAAGCATGGCCTCTCTCCGGGATGTGACGTCTTGCTATGGTCGGGATCCCCCCCGGGACTACCGGGCAGGGACTGATTCCGACGGGAATGGAATGAATACTAGACCATACAACCATTCCATTCAAGAAAGAAGATTGATTTTTCACGATATTTTAGAAATGGCGGGCCTTGGACGTAAGAATCATCCGGTTGCGTCCGGGTGAAAGTTTGCTACCCTTTCAGGACCGATATGGGGAAAGGGGGGGTACGAGAGGATCATTTTTTCTATTCCATCGAAAAGGCAGTCGGCAACACGTCGATAACAAAGGGGTATGGTCTATGACGGAAAAAGAAAAGGATATGATTGAAAGACTGGCAGATGAAGCGGAAGTTGTTCTGGCGGATGATTACGAAAAAAAGGATCTGAAGGAAAAGAGAGGCGCGGCGAAAAACTCCCTCTACGACGGTTCAAAGAAACTCAAGCACAGCATTCCGAAGGGTAAGCAGCTGAAATAAAACCCTTGATTTCACTGAACGGGGTGGTATCCTCCGGATACATTTCCCCGGAAAAAGGAGCAGTTCGAGATGGCGATTGTCAAATACAACCCGTTGCGGGAATTGCGGAGCATGCAGGACCAGATGAGCCGTCTGCTGGATCTGGCATGGAGCCGGGAACCGGGCGAGGAACTCAGGGAAGGGGTATGGCAACCCCTTGTGGACATCTTCGAAAATGACGAGGCGGTCGTCATCAAGGCAGAGCTGCCGGGTGTCGACCAGAAGGATATCGAGGTCAAGATAGAGGATGCCACGCTGACCATCCGCGGTGAACGCAAGCAGGAGACGGAAATACGCAAGGAAAACTACCACCGCATCGAACGGTACTACGGTACGTTTCAGCGAAGTTTCTCGCTGCCCCAGTCAATCGATCGGGAAAGGGTGGTGGCCGCCTGTGATAGAGGTGTACTGACAATCACCCTGCCGAAAAAGGAAGAGGTGAAGCCGAAGCAGATAACCGTTGAGGTGAATTGACGCGCCGCAAAGATACATCGGCGGTTTCAGGACGGAGAACATCAGAACTCGGGAAAGAGCAAAAAAACGGCCGTCCATGCAGTGGGCGGCCGTTTTTTCATTGGAGAAGTTGAATCTACATGACTTCAGTTAGTTGACACATTCCAGCACTGCGTCGATGCGGCGGTTCTTCTGGCGTCCCGCGGCGGTCTCGTTGCTCGCAACCGGCT
>CAYSPF010000150.1:3129-5468 GCA_964432775.1 uncultured Geobacter sp. | reverse complement strand
GCGGCCGAAGATGAAGGCATCAAGCATCCTCCCCATCCTTCTTTGACGGTGGTCTGCCGGGTCCCGCGCCAAGTCCTCCCGTGTCAGCCGGAAGCTGGTGATGCCGTGCTTCGGCATCAGCTCGGCCAGGATATCGAACACGGTCGGGTGCATGTGGATGTTCAGGTGACCGTCGATATGGGACAGGGGAAGCCCGGCCTCCCGGAAGCGCAGGATCTGCGCCTCGATTTCCCGATACAGCTCCCTTTTCAGCGAACCGCTGAAAAAGAAGCGCATGCCGGCCCCCACCGGATCCATGGGAAGATTTCCCTCCGAATCCGTGAGGCCGGGAATCTCCTCCTGCGGCAGCACGGCCCGGCCCTGTACCAGGGTCAGGTGGAGCCCCACCTGGAGTCCCGGATTCTCCCTGGCAAGGGAAATCGCCTCTTCACAGGCCCTGCCCCCGACCATCAGGGACGCGCTGGTGAGGATGCCCTCTTGCCAGGCGCGGATGACGGCCCGGTTGGCCCCGGTCGAGAGGCCGAAATCATCGGCGTTGATGATGAGCTTTTTCATTCAATCGTATGGACGGCGCGGCTGTTCACGTCAGGAGCAGCTCTTGCACTCTTTCCGCTTCTTCATGTACGCCAAGTACTGGGCGCCTTCCTTGAGCAGCTTGCGGCGATCCTCGCTGCTGGTGATCATCTTCAGCACGCTGCGGGCGATGTACCTGGGGCGGAAGTAGAACTTGTTGTAGATGGTTTCAACCGCGTCGAAGATCTCGCGGTTGGAGAGGTTCGGGTAGTTGATGACGCAGGTCTGGTGGCCGGTCTCATCGAGGAAGCTGTCCGAAGAGATCCACCCTTCCTTCTTTGCCAGGTCGTAGAACTCTGTGCCGGGATAGGGAGAGGCGAGGGACGCCTGGATGGAATTGATATCCAGGCATTTGGCGAATTCGATGGTCTCCTTGATGGTCTCGCGGGTCTCGCCCGGCAGGCCCATGACAAAGGCGCCGTGCACTGAGAGCCCGAGTTTCTTGCAGTTCCGGGTGAATTCAATGGCCTGGGCCTTGGTGACACCCTTCTTCACGTTCTTCAGGATCTGGTCGTTGCCCGACTCGTAGCCGACAACCACATGACGCAGCCCCGCATCCCGCATAATCTTCAGGGTCTCGTAATCACAGTTGGCGCGGGCGTTGATGGTCCAGGACACCCCCAGGGGCTTTATCTTTTCGGCAACTGCACGGGCGTGCTCCCGGTTGGCGGTGAAGGTGTCGTCATCAAAGGATATCTCGCGTATCCCCGGGATATTCTCCTTGATCCACTTCACCTCCTGGTAGACGTTCTCGGCACTGCGGGTCCTCATGGTGCGGCCGGAAAAGGTCTGGGGCCAGAGGCAGTAGATGCAACGCGACGGACAGCCGCGGCTCGAATAGATGGAGACATAGGGATGGAGGAAGTGGGGGATGACGTATTCGTTAACGGGAAGGTCGCGCTGATATATTTGGCTGGCGAATGGAAGCGCGTCCAGGTCGGTGATGGGGGGCCGGTCCGGGGTGGAAAAAACCTTTCCGTCCTTCTGAAAGCTGATGCCCTCCACCCGCTCCCATTCTCTCCCCTCGGTCAGTTCCTTGATGGAGTAATCGAATTCCCCCCGACACACGATATCCACCGCGGCCCCGGCGCGCTGCAGCGATTCCTCGGGAAGGACGCTCACGTGCGGCCCGGTAAGGACCGTGACGATGGAGGGCTTCCGCTCCTTGATGCGGCGCGCGGTCTCCACGTCGATTGCGAAGGTCGGAGTTGAGGTATACATCACGACCATATCATAGTCGGCGGCAATGGCGATGCAGTCATCCAGGGACAGCTTCTGCACCGGCGCATCCACCACCCGGCTCCCCTCGATCATCCCGGCCGGGAAACAGAGCCAGGTCGGATACCAGAAGGAGGTGACCTCGCGGGACGCCTGGTAGCGCGCGCCGGCTCCGCCGTCGAAATCCTCGAAGGTGGGTGGGTTCAGAAATAACGGTTTCATGGGTACTCCTGTCTGCAATTCTCTTCAATCAGAAAGGCCGGGGCCTCGGGATTCAGCTTCTATCGTCCAAAAAGCAAACAGTTACAATAAAGAGTGGCATCCTTTTTGTCAAGGCGAAAGGGCTTCACGCGCTGTGCGTGAACTGCCCAACTCCGCAAACAAATTGCCGTTTTCCGGTTTCTTTGCTAGAGTACCGCACACCGAATCACAAGGGGACGGAAATGAAAGGGAAAAGCATCGGCCTCATCATCGCCCTGCCCGAAGAGGTCAGGCCGATAGCGCGAAGGCTCGGTCGATACCGGAAAGAGAGGATCGACCGTTTCCCC
>CAYSPF010000150.1:0-3029 GCA_964432775.1 uncultured Geobacter sp. | reverse complement strand
CCTTCCGGGAAGCCATCCCCTTTCTCGCCCTGCGGGCCATCAGCGACCCCGCGGACGAAGAACTCCTCTTCTCCATCGAGGAGATAACCGATCGGGACCTGAATATCAGCATTCGCAAGGTGCTGGCGGCCATACTGCGGAATCCGCGAATCCTCCCCCAGATGCTCCGGCTGGCACGGAACGCGAAAACGGCCGGCGCCAATCTGGCGCTCATCCTGGAAAGGGTCATTCGGACCACATGACACCCATGGACTTCATACTCTTCGACCTGGACAATACCCTTTACCTGCCGGATCACGAACTTTTCACCCTTGTAGATCAGCGGATCATGAGCTACATGGTCGAGGTGGTCGGTATCCCCCGCGAGGATGTGGACGATCTGCGACGCAGCTACTGGCAGCGCTATGGACTCACCATGCGTGGGCTGATGCGCCATCACGGCATCGATCCGGAGGACTACCTTGCCTATGTCCATGATGTGGATGTTGCCGGGCGGCTGCGTCCCGATCCGGAGCTGCGCCGGGCACTGCAAGCGCTGCCGCTGCGCAGGGTGATATTCACGAACAGCTCCTTCGACCACAGCGAACGCGTGCTGAATGCCCTGGGACTCAGGGATACCTTCGAGGAAATATTCGACATCCGGGTAGCCGACTACCTGCCGAAACCCTACCCGGAGCCCTACCACGCGGTGCTCTCCCGAATCGGAGCAGCAGCGGACCGCTGCATCATGGTGGAAGACTCCGCGGAAAACCTCCGTACAGCCAAGGAACTCGGCATGGGCACCATCCTGGTGGGTAACGGCGCAACCCATCCTTTCGTGGATGTAACCGTGCGTGACGCTGTGGAGGTACCGGAGGCGCTGGCCTACTGGGGTTAAGAGCTTGTCCGTTACATACATGTTACGAGAGAGCGCCCGGATTTATGTCAGATTTGATTCTCTCACCGAGGGTCACTGCCGCTCATCGATGGTCAGGCGAATTTTACCCGTCTTGGGGTTCCGCCGGATGCCTTCGGACGCCAGGATCTCCACCCGCGTCGGCGCAGCCAGCCCCCCCCGGATCACGGCGCTCAGTTCCTTTGATTCCGCCAGCAGGCGCTGCGTGAGCTGCGCGGCCCGCTCCCCGTCGGCAGCCGGGTCTGCGTCCGCTGCCCGCTCCACCCGCACCAGCAGCTGATCGCGATGTTCCTCCAGCCGTGCGACCATCTGGAAATGCGGCGACAGGCCCGGCGTTGCGTGGACCGCCGCAGCCACCACCTCGGGATGGATATTGCCGCCGCCGATAATGAGCACGTCATCGGAACGGCCCAGCAGTTCCATCAGCCGCGTTTTCCGGCCGCAGGGGCAGTCGCCCTCAATCCAGCGGCCCATATCCCCCACTTCGTAGCGAATCGTGGGCATCAGCCGGCGTTGCAGGTTGGTCACCACCACCGTGCCGATCCTGCCCGGTCCCACCGGCTCGAAGGTTTCCGGGTCGAGAATTTCCAGCAGATGCAGGTCCTCATGCACGTGGTGGACCCCGCCCGCGCAATGGGGGCACTGGTAGCCGATGGCGCCGGTGTCGTTGGTGGTGTAGCCGGTTGAGGCGAACTGTTCCACGCCCAGGGTCCGGCGCAGATACTCCCGCGCCCCGGCAAAGAGGTGCTCGCCGCCGGTGGATACCTTGCGCAGCCGGATCGGCAGGCGGTGCCGCTCCACATGGGCAGCCAGCGACAGCAACACCGACGGGATAGTAATGGCGGCATTGGCCCGGAACGTGTCCAGGTAGCCGGCTATCTGCTCCATGGGAAGGTTGCCGGAAATGGGCAGGATGCGGCAGCCCGTGCATTCCAGCGCCTGGTTGAAGGAGACGAAGGACGCCCACATGTTGCCGGCGAACAGCAGGTTCGCCACCACATCTCCGGGACCGAACACCGACAGCGCCAACCCCTTGCCCAGCCGCACCGCGTTGTAGCGCTGCTCATCCACGGTGCGATAGACCGCCTTGGGCGCGCCGGTGGTGCCGCCGCTGGAAAAGACGTACCCGTCGACCGCCTCGGCGGTGAGCAGTCCGGAACCGTTGGGGGGCAGACAGCGCTTGTAATCGTCGCCGGTCATGAGCGGCAGGCGCCGGAATTCGGCCAATGTGGTCACCGGCAGGTCGCCGTAGCGCTCGGCCAGCAGGGGGGAATGACGGCGACAGTAGGCAACCGTCTCGCCCAGGCGGGCGAAGGTGAGGGCGTCACGTTCCGCGTCGGGCAGGAAATCGAAGGTGTCGCCCGAATCATCCGCCCGGCTCCAGGGCGCCGCGTCCACGCCCTGTTCCAGCGTGTTGCGGGACAGGGAGGTCCAGCGCACCAGGGTCGACAACCCGCGGGTGCCGTCGTGGGGAGTTCCGTGCTTGCGCGCCGCCATGCGGCCGATTTCCACCATCCGGTCTGCGCCGAGCGCCGACAGGGCCAGGGCCAGGCGCCGCGACCGCACGTCATCGGCCAGGATCGCCACGGTCTGGATGTATTCGCCCATGGGCGCGACCGCCGCCACCGCCGCTTCCAGGGTGTCCACCGGCTTGATGATCAGGGTGCGGTTCAGGCAGGAGGTCTCGAATTCCGGGTCATCGCGCAGTGCCAGGGTCCAGCCGGTTCCGGCGGCGTGGAGCAGATCGCCGGTCCCCATCGCCTTCTCCACCTTGGCCAGTTCGCGCACCTTGGTGATTTCCACCGCCTCGTCATCGCTCAGGCTCCCGGGCGGGATCTCCAGCGCCCACTGCCCGAAGGCAGCGCCCAGGGCGGTCATCAGCGCCTGCGCCGTTTCCCGGCCCTCGACGTAGACCACATGGGGCGACGAGCAGGCCGACTGTTCCCACATCACCCCGTCGCGGGCGATGAGCCGGGCGCAGGCCTCCAGGCCGCGCCGCTCCAGTTCGTCGCGGGCGACCAGCACAAAGCTGTATTTCGGCCCGTATTCCACCAGACGGGTGTGCAGGCCCAGATCCTGCCGGTAACTGCGCACCGCTTCGGCCCCGCCGTAGACCACGATGGCGTTGCATTCC
>CAYSPF010000149.1:0-5783 GCA_964432775.1 uncultured Geobacter sp. | reverse complement strand
TCGCGCTCGTCTTCAATAATCAGGATGGTTTTCATAGGTATGTTCCTCTTTCCAGGGAGGATTCTAGTCGATGAATGTGACAACCGTGTTACAGTACCGTGAAGAGTTGGGCAGGGGAGATGCCCCCGCGGTATGTTTTCCCTGATGTTAACATCGTCTGTTGACAGACGTGTGGAAAAAATGTGAACGCCGTGTACAAGAAGTAATGAATTCCTGCCATGGTGTCGGATTGCCTGATTTCAAGGCATGTTCTCGTGCTGTCCCGGCTCGGAACGATTACTGCTCTGAGCGGATAATCGGGTGCGGATGATTTCTTATAACATAATATCTTGACTTGTCAGCAATGCTGTGATAATTCATAAAATCCTTTTAAATCAACAGGTTAAATTTGCTGGTGACGAAAAAACCTTTGTCTGTGGGGGGGTAACCGCGGCTGTTTTCAGGGTGTGAAGTGAGAGAATCTCTCTTCGCTTCCTTCTTCGTGACGAATATTCCCGCCATACGGTGACAAGGGTAGTCGTCTTTTTTATTTCAGGGGAGGTCTCAATGTCGAAAAATCTAGAGATAACTATCGGTGGGTTGCTGGATCAAATGGCGGAGCGTTTTCCGGATAATGATGCACTGGTGTACGTGGACCGTGGGCTACGCTACTCATATCGCGAGTTCAACGAGGTCTGTCGTCGGGTCGCGAAAGGCCTCCTGAAGCTGGGCGTGAAAAAGGGGGATCATGTTTCCATCTGGGCCACGAACGTTCCCGAGTGGGTAATCCTCTCGTTTGCAACGGCCAAAATCGGGGCGGTGTTGGTCACCATCAACACCAGCTACCGCTCAGCCGAGCTGGAGTATATCCTGAAACAGTCGGACTCAAGCACCTTGTTTCTGGTGAAGGGCTTCAAGGATACCGACTACATGGAGACCCTCTATGAGGTTGCCCCTGAGGTGCGTGGCTCCATACCCGGAACGCTGCGGAGCGAGAAGCTCCCGTATCTCGAAAGGGTTGTCTATATCGGTGAAGAAACCCCGTCCGGAACGATGAACTTCCGTGACCTGTACGAAATAGCGGAAAAGGTGCCCGATGAAGCGCTGGCGGAGGTCGAGCGGAGTCTCGACATCCACGATGTCATCAATATGCAGTATACCTCGGGGACGACCGGTTTCCCGAAGGGGGTCATGCTGACTCACTACAATCTGACGAACAACGGCTTCTACATAGGCGAGTGCATGAAGTTCACGGAAAGAGACCGACTCTGTATACCGGTTCCCTTTTTTCATTGTTTCGGCAGTGTGCTCGCGGTTATGGCCAGCGTCACCCACGGTTCCACCATGGTCCCTATCGTAACCTTCAATCCACTTCAGGTGCTTCAGGCTATCGAAAAGGAGCGATGTACCGCGGTCCATGGTGTTCCGACCATGTTCATCGCCGAGTTGGAACATCCCGATTTCGACAAGTTTGATCTCAGCAGCCTCCGAACCGGTATCATGGCCGGTTCGGTGTGCCCCATCGAGGTGATGAAGCGGGCCGTAAACGACATGCACATGACGGAGATCACCAGTGTCTACGGACAGACGGAGTCATCTCCCGGTATTACCCAGACCCGTACCGAGGACTCGATAGAACTGCGGGTTGCAACCGTCGGCCGGGCGCTACCCGGCGCGGAAGTGAAGATTGTCGACATCGAGACCGGCGCTACCCTCCCACCCGGCAAGCAGGGTGAACTGTGCGGCCGTGGCTACATGGTGATGAAGGGGTACTACAAGATGCCGGAAGAGACGGCCAAGGTCATCGACGCCGAGGGATGGTTGCATACCGGTGATCTCGCGGTGATGGACGAGAACGGCTACTGCAAGATAACCGGACGCATCAAAAACATGATCATCCGCGGCGGCGAGAATATCTATCCCCGCGAGATCGAGGAATTCCTCTACACGCACGCTAAGATCTCCGATGTCCAGGTGTATGGTGTTCCTGACCGGAAATTCGGCGAGCAGGTCATGGCGGCCATTGTCTTGAAAAAGGGTGTTGAGATGACTGAGGATGAAGTAAAGGAGTTTTGCCGAGGGAAGATCGCCAACTATAAAATACCCAAGTACGTTAAATTCGTCGATTCCTATCCTATGACGGCATCCGGCAAGATTCAGAAGTTCAAGCTTCGTGAGATGGCGATCCGTGAGCTCCAACTGGAGGATGAAGGGGAGACGGCATAATATGAACGGGCGGATAACACCAAAAAGCGAACTGGACGCCCGTCGATGCGCCCTGCAGTCACTGATGGCGACCGAAGGACTGGACGCGGTTCTTCTCATACAGAATGCAGACCTTTTTTATTTCACCGGCACGATCCAGTCGGGGTGCCTCTGTATTCCCGTTGAAGGTGAAGCGATCTACATGGTGCGAAGAGAATTGCAGAGGGCTCGGACCGAGTCGGCTCTCCCGAAGATAGTTCCCTTTGCCTCCATGCGGGAGGTGCCCGCTATCCTTGCCGGTTGCGGGCTTCGGGAGCCGGAGCGAATCGGTATGGAGCTTGATGTCCTGCCGGTGAGCCTGTTCGAGAGATACCGGAAGGTGTTTCCCGGAGCGCACTTCTCGGATGCAACTCCCCTTGTGCGGCGGGTGCGTATGAAAAAATCCCCCTATGAAGTGGAAATCATGCGCGAGGCGGCCGGGCAGGTTGATGCCGTGTATCGTCGGGCCTGCGAGGTAATCCGTGTGGGGATGACGGACCTGGAACTCGCCGCAGAACTGGAATATGTCGCCCGCAGGGAAGGCCACCTGGCGCACATCAGGATGCGTGCCTTCAACGGGGAGATGGTTTTCGGTCATACCTTTTCCGGGGCCGATGGCGCGGTGCCGGCCTACACCGACACGCCGCTCGGCGGCGCCGGGTTGAATTCCAGTTTCGGGCAGGGTTGCGGCACGAAACAAATTGGCCCCCATGAGCCCATCATCGTGGATTTCGCCGGAAGCCGCGACGGATACCTGGTGGACCAGACCCGTGTCTTTGCCGTTGGCGGGCTGTCGGACGAGTTGCTGGCGGGACACCGTGCCATGCTGGCGGTGCAGGAGCGAATGCGCGAGCTTGCCGTGCCCGGAGCCGTCTGGGGTGAGATCTATGATGCCTGCCTTGCCCTTGCAGTGGATAAGGGATACGGCAACAACTTCATGGGATACAAGGGGTCGCAGGTTTCTTTTATCGGCCACGGAGTCGGCATTGAGATTGACGAATACCCCTTCCTTGCCCGCGGCTTTTCCGAGATGGAGATGGAGACCGGAATGGTGTTTGCGTTCGAGCCGAAACTGGTCTTCCCGGGCATCGGTGCGGTGGGAATCGAAAATACCTTCCATCTGTCCGCAAACGGTCTGGAACAGATCACCTTTTCGAACGAAGAGATCTTTATTCTGTAGAATTCATCGGGAGCCGCGATTGAAATCCCCGCATAAGGAGACGTGCACTGGATGACACCCCTGAAGGAAAGACTTCATGAAAAAATACATGCCCATCGCTCCCGGACGGCAGCGCTTCTCAGGGATCACAGGCATCTGGTAATCGATAAGGTGACGATTGGCCAATGCATCGGCGGAATCCGTGATGTGAAATGTCTGGTGACGGACATTTCTTTCCTTGACCCCCATGAGGGGATTCGCTTCCGGGGGAAGACAATCTTCGAAACCTTTGCGGCGCTTCCCCATGTTCCCGGGTGTGAGTACCCCTATGTGGAGGGGTTCTGGTATTTCCTCCTCACCGGGGAGATACCCACCATGGAAGAGGCGCTGGAGGTGGTTGAGGATTTCAGCCTGAGATCCCAGGTTCCCCAGTACGTCTTTGATATTCTCCGTGCCGTGCCACGCGACACTCACCCCATGACCATGTTTTCAATGGCGGTGCTCGCAATGCAGCGCGAGTCGCTGTTTGCCAGGAAGTACTCCGTCGGGATGAAAAAGTCCGAGTACTGGGATCCCATGTACGAGGACTGCTGCAACATCCTGGCAAGACTACCCGCCATCGCAGCCTATATCTACCGTATGAAGTACCGATCGGATACCATTATTCCGCCGGGAAGGTATCTGGACATCGGCGGCAATTTCGCCCATATGATGGGAATTCCGAGACCCTACGACGATGCGGCCCGCATGACCTTTATCCTCCATTCCGATCACGAATCGGGCAATGTCTCATCCCATGCCACCCATCTGGTGGCCTCGGCGCTGGCGGATGCCTATTACAGTCTGACAGCGGGACTGAACGGACTCGCGGGTCCCCTCCACGGGCTGGCGAACCAGGAGGTGCTGCGCTGGATTCAGGAGGTGTACCACCGGTTGGGCGGAAAGGTCCCGTCGGAAGACGACCTCAGGGTATTTATCTGGGAAACGCTGAACAGCGGGCAGGTAATCCCGGGCTACGGTCATGCGGTGCTCCGGAAGACTGATCCGAGGTATACGGCACTGAAGAACTTCTGTGAGAAACACCTGCCCGAGAATGAACTGTTCAGGGTGGTGAATATGCTCTACAAGGTGGCGCCTTCCATTCTTATGGAACATGGCAAGGCGAGAGACCCGTGGCCAAATCTGGACGCCCAGTCAGGGGTCGTCCACTGGCATTTCGGAATAACCGACTATGACTTCCACACCGTCCTGTTCGGAGTGGGGAGGGCGATAGGAGTTCTGGCAACGATTGTCTGGGACCGCGCTCTCGGCTACCCCATCGAGCGCCCGAAATCGGTTACCACTGAGATGCTGGAGAAGTGGGCTGATGAGGGAGGAGCAGAACTTTAGGGGCGGCTTGATGTTGAAGGCACGCTAGGCCTAGCGAATATAGCTTTTCCGTTACTTCTCCCCGAACACCTGGGCGCTGAAAATGGAGATGTCGGCCTCGTTTTTCCAGGCGTCCGCATCCAGTCCGGCCTTCAGGCAGGTCTGCTCGAGGAAGGTCGTGCGATCCCAGCCATGTTCGGACGCTACCTGTGGCAGAAGTACTCCGCGGAACAGGTTTTTTTCGATGTAGAGCCCATGGGCGCCGACTTGAATCTCTTCAACTGAGTCGATTTTTTTCAGTGGAGAGAGGACCGAAATTTCCAGATGAATATCGTCGAGTTCGTTCCTGTCCAGGGGGTAGAACCGGGGATCCCGGGTTGCTGCCGCTACGGCCATTTCCCGCACTGTTGCATGCAGCGGTTTTTCGGAGGAGAAGATTCCGATGCAGCCCCGAAGCCTGCCGTGCATCGTCATGGTTACAAAGCAACCTCGTTTCACTTGCAGATTACCGCTCATTGCCTGCTTCGCGACGGATTTTTCCGCGTGCACGGCTTCGGCGATCGACTCCCTGGCAATCTGAAGCAAAATCTTCTGTTCTTCAGTCGTTACGAGGTTTTCCACATTTCCCTCCTTGACGGTTTTAATCGACTGTTCATTCGTATACTACAATTGCTTGTGTGAAACAACTCGGATTTAACGAAGTTACTCTGGAGTTCGTCACGACTGACGGACAATCCGGTCGCTACGGGTCTGTTTCGAGGAAGTTGTGATATCTTGCCCTGCATGTCTTTTCAGTGTGGAAAAAAATCTTGACTTTTACTTTTAAGATAGTATATTCGCAACTTGTTTGGCTTTGGAAACCACGCGCTTTGCGCGAGTATGGTAATCAAAAAAGGAAAGAGGTGATTATGTCAATGAAAAAACTGCTCTCATTTGCTCTGTGCCTTGTTATCGCGATGGCTTTTGCCGCTGGTTGTAAGAAGAAAGAGGAAGCACCTCCGGCTCCGGCCCCTGAGGCCGCTGCTCCGGCTCC
>CAYSPF010000148.1:0-5805 GCA_964432775.1 uncultured Geobacter sp. | reverse complement strand
AGGCCGCCTTCCGGGGGATTTTCCGGGAGAAAAGTAATTTCCAGTCTGCGCCGGGCGTACTGTCAACCGAGACGGACAACATCCACGGCGACGAATGGATAGCCGATCTGGCCGTTCGCTACCTGCTGGACGACAAGACTGCTCTGGGCTCGTTTTTCCAGGGTCGCTGGTACACGAAAAACAGCTACCCGGAAAACTTGTCCCCCTTCATCGGCAGCAGGGAGAAATATTCCCTGGGATTCAAGGCGACCCGTGCTTTCACTCCGCATCTGGAGGCCGGGTTGGACGTCAGGGGATTCCTCAAGCACGACAACGAGACCTATTTCCCCAGTTTCCAGCCCGAACGGCATTTTTCGGGTTTTTCCGTCGCGCTGCTCCTGACAGGGAAGTTCTAGAATTCATCCCCTGCCTTTCGGGCCGCCTCCAGCCAACCGGACATCCCGCCGGTAGACGGGGCGATCCTGGAGACGGCCTTTCGGATCTTCCCCGTCTCCACCTCCACCAGACGCAGGTCCAGCCTCAGTTGACTTCCTACAATCTGGTACCCGCCGAAAACCATGTAGCGGGCGCCCAGCAACCTGCCGACCCGCAGCCGCGTCTCGTCATCGGCCAACTCAGATGAGCCCAGGTGGAGTTCTTCAAGGACACGCAGCAGCCGCGTCCTCTCCACGATGGTATACTCTCCCTTCCGCTGGAGCGCCCCGCTCACCTCCGCCGAGAGAAGCTCGCCCACATCGACCCGGGAAGAGACCGGGCTCACGTCCTCAAGGTCCCATACGGCAACTGTCGACTTTCCCGCACCCATGTCGGGCGTTGTCGCGCAGGAGAAACAGCAGAGAAACAGCCCCGGGAGACAGAGCAGTGGAAGGATTCCCTTACAGAGCCGACGTCTCATAGAGCCTCTCCTGGATCTTGTCGTCCGCCTTCAGCTGCCTTTGCTGTCCTATCGGTTTGACCCTCGCGAAATCCTGCTCCACGGCCGTCACCTCAACCTGCCCGACCTTTTTGGGCGTGCCGCGCAGGGTCTTGCCCCGGTATTCGATGCTTTCCTGTTCCTCCACCACGTCGAACCTGGTTCCCGCGACCACTCCCTGTTTCGATCCGATATTGATAATCGCTTCGCCCCCCGTGACCTTCGCAACATACCCCCGCAGCGGGTACTTTGTTATCACCGTCTTCAGGATTTCACGGTTGAGGCCGAGCAGCTCCCGGTCGAGAGACGACTCGCCTCCCAACTGTTTCGTTGAGAGTTGGGGTATCTCGGAGGTTTCGGTATCTATCAGCCGGAAGGTGAACATCGCCTCCCGGGGGAGATAGGTGAGCGTGCCGGTGCCGATAAGCTTCGCGGCCAGCACCTTGCCGAGCCTGAGGGCGGTTTCCGGATTCGCCAGCTCCGAGCTGCCGATATTCAGTTCCTCCAGAAGCCGCTCCATGAGCACGCGCTCGACCACCTTCACCCTGCCCGAGGCGTTCAGCCGGTTGGTGAGCTCCGAGGTGATAACCGCGGTAAACCCTTCCCGCTCCGGCAGCCCCCCTTTTTCCTCGAAGTCGACAAAGGTAAGGATCTTGGGGCGGGATGTCCAGGAATCTTCCGGCTGCTTTTCGTCCTTGCGGCTGCGGAATCTCTCGGCCAGTTCCTTGACCAGTCGATCCATCCTTTCCTTGCGCTTGGAATCCTTCTGCAGGTCGAGCATCTCCTGCGCCCGCCCGGCAAGCACCTCTGCGTACCTGTCTTTGCCGTCCACGGCCAGGGCCTGCTGATAGGCCTTCAGCGCCTCATCCCATTTGCCTTCCTTTTCAAGGCTGAGCCCCTTGTTGGTCGTGCCTTCCACATAGTAAGGGTCGATTTCCACCGCTTTCGCGAACAGCTCACGGGCATCCTTGTTTTTGCGGGTGGTTGAATAGTAGCGGCCGAGCTGATTATAGCGGACCGCGTCCTGATACGGCTCAGCGACTTTATTGTCAACGGCCTTCCGGTACTCCGCTTCCGCTTCCTTTTTCCTGTTCTGGGCGTACAGGATGTCACCCTTGATCACATGTCCATAGGAACGTTCCGGCGCCTTTTCCTCAACTTCCCTGACCATGCGCAGCGCCTTTTCGTTCTGATTCTGTTTTCTGTAGACCGCGGCAAGCCCTTCTTTGCCGAGCACTTCGCCCTCCGGGTCCTGGCGGGACAGGTCGGTGAAGACCGCTTCCGCCTTCTTCAGGTCCGCATCCCGCAGAGCCGCATACCCCATCACCGCTTTTGCCTTTACATTGCGCGGGTTCTTCTTTACCACCTCCTTGCCGATGCTGTGCGCGACTTTTGTCATCCTGCGCTGGAGTTCACGTTCCGCCAGCCTGACCAGCATGGCCTCGGTCGTCTTCCCTCCCCCCTGGAAATAGTCCAGGACCCGAAGACCCGGGCCGATGATGCACACCACCGGCAGGACCTGCCGGGCCTGGTAGAGGCCCATCGCATTCGCGGCGCCGGGAAGAATGGGAAAGGCCAGCCCGGCCATGCTTGCAAACCGCGTCACCTGATCCTTGGGAGATGCGGTAATCGCCCAGACGCTCAGGTCGCCTTTATGCTGCCTGGCCAGCTGGTTGAGACTGAAAAGGCCTTCCTGGCTGGGCCGCGAACCCGCATCGAAAAAATAGAGGATCGTCAGAGGCTTTCCCTTCATCCTGGACAGGTCAAGTGTCTTCCCGGTGAGATCCGTTCCGGAAAAGACCGGCGCGGACTGGCCGGACCGCACCTGGCCATACCCCGTTGCGGCGAACAGCAGTAACCCGATGAGGAGACCCGCAATTGTCATGATACTCGTCTTCATGCTCCCTCCTTATTTCCTTTCCATGGGCTCCAGTGTCACCGAAAGAGGCTGCGCAGCTTCTTCGCCCAGATCAACCTGCGCCTCCCACTCGTAATAGCCGGTGAGACTCAGCCGCACCTCATGCTTCCCCTGTGCCAGTTTCAGGCTGACCGGCGCGATTCCCTGCAAGGCGCCGTCGATAAAGACCCGGGCGCCGACCGGGGTGCTTTCCACGTTCAGCATGGAGGACTTCACCGGTTCCGGAGGCTTCGCCGTCTTCGAAGTGGTCCGGGAAACGGTGTCCCGTGAGGAAAAGTAGTACCAGGCTCCGCCCGCGGCGAAGAGGATCAGGAGAATGAGCAGTGCCGACACCAGGTACCCGGGGGGGACGCGTTGCGCAGCCGCGTCGGAGGATTCCCGGCGACCGGCCGCCGCCCGCAGGGCACGGGCCAGCTCCCGGCCGTCCGCGTAGCGCTCTTCCGGTTTCTTCCTGAGGCACTTCATGATCACATCGGAGAGGGCATTTGGGAAATCGGGATTTCTGGTCTGGACCTCAAGGGGTTTTTCATGGGTGATTGCGTTGAAGATGGCGTGTATCCCCTCGCCGCCAAAGGGCCGGACACCGGTTGCCAGTTCATAGAGGATGATGCCGAGAGAGAACAGGTCGGATCGGCCGTCCACGGGACGGCTCAGCACCTGCTCCGGCGACATGTAGGCCGGTGTCCCGAGGATCTCCCCGGCCTGGGTCTGTTCCGGGGCGGACGGGTCTTCGATGCGGGCGATGCCGAAGTCGGTGATCTTGAACCTGCCGTCGGCCTTCATCAGAATATTGCTCGGCTTCACGTCCCGGTGCACGATCCCTTTCCGGTGGGCGCTGTCCAGGGCCTCCGCCACGGTCGCCCCGAACTCGGCCAGGGATTCGGGCGGAAAGGGTCGCTGTTTCATGAGGGATGCGAGCGATTCTCCCTCGATGAACTCCATGGCGATATATACGGTATCCCCGTCGCGGTCCACATTGAAGACGCGCACGATGTTGGGATGGTCGAGACGCCCCAGGGCCTTCGCCTCGGAGAGGAACCTGCGAACAAAGGCTTCATTGGCGAGACGGTCCTGCCGCAGGACCTTGAGGGCAACGATGAGGTCAAGGTTGGGATCCTGCGCCTGGTAGACAACTCCCATGGCCCCCCTTCCGACCTCCTTCACGATACGATATCGGCCGAAGTTCATCGTCCACCCTTTCGCAGAAAGTCCCGGATTGTATCCAGCGGAATCAGGAAACCCCTCGTCCCGGTTCCGCGAAATCGCCCCTTTACCATTCCCACCAGCCTTCCGTCTGCGTCGAAAACCGGGCTGCCGCTGTCGCCCGGCGAAACCGGCAGATTCGCCTGCCAGAGGGGTTTCCCGTTCACCATGGCAGGGGGGTCGTCAAAAACGCCACCCCTCGCCGATCCACGGTTCCCCGCCGGACAGGGGAGCGAAAAAATTCGCTCCCCCTCCCGCAGGCTTCTTCGTCCGTTTCTGAGGGATACAACTTCGGCAAAGGTCCTTCTCACCCTGATGAGACTGAGGTCGCTCAGCACATCACGCCATACCACCTCTCCCCGGGCCTCTATCCCCGCGCCGGTTCCCACGGCCACCCAACGCACCCCGTCCAGGTCATGGGCCGTAGAAATAATGAGACCCCGGCGGTCCACGGCGAACCCGGAAAAACCTATGGGTACGCCATGTGACGACGCTCTCAGGCAGAATACCGCGCCTTCATGTACTGCTACCCCACGGGGGAGGGTAAGGGAATCCGCCCGTTTTTTTCCGTCCACGTTCAGTGCGCGGGCAGTCAGAAATTCCTTGAGCCCGGCGCCGGTAGCGCCCGCATCCCCGTATCCCGCCGGGCCGCTTACCAGAACGCTCGATGCCGTGGGAGAGCGGGGCGTTATCTGAACCAGGACCAGATGCCGGGCCTTTTCGCACTCAAGACTCACGCCACCATCATCCGTGACTTCCCGTACAATCCGAAAACCTTCACCCTGGAGCCAGTCCGTTACCTGCTCTTTCATCTCAACGACCGGCACGGGATAGACGCCCACGGCAACGGGCTCGGCAGAGCAGGGACCGGGAGAGAGAAACAGGAGCGCAATTGCCAGGGACAGGCATCCGGACGGACGGATCATGAGGGCAGAACCCGGCAGAGCACCACGGTGATGTTGTCGGCGCCGCCGGCCGACTTGGCGCATTCAATCAATTGGTCGGCCGTTTCGTCAAGTTCACCGGGACCGGAAAGAATATCCCGGATGACGTCATCCTCCACCATGTCGGTCAGCCCGTCCGAGCAGAGGAGAAAGACATCCCCGCTGCGGCACGTCCCCCGGGACAGATCCAGGGCGAGCGGCTCACGGATCCCCAGCGCTCTGAGGACAACATGCCTCAGGGAATGCCTTCGGGCCTCCATTTCGGTTATCAGCCCCTGGTCCAGTTGACTCTGCACCAGGGAATGGTCATGGGTAATCTGCCGGAGAACCCCTTCCCGGAAAAGGTACGTCCTGCTGTCCCCCACGTGGCCCGCCACGTAACGATCATCAAGGAATGTAATGAACTCCGCGGTGCACCCCATCCCCTGGTGGCTCGGATTGGCGCCGGCAAAGGACAGAATCCGCTGATTGCCGAGGCGGAACGCCTCCTGCGTCACATCACAGGCATCCTGTTCGGATGCGGGACGGTGGAGAGTAAAGAGCTCCTGTACGGTCTCGACGAACATCCTGCTCGCCAGTTCCCCGGAAGCGGCCCCCCCCATCCCGTCCGCAACCACGCAAAAGTCGAGATCAGGCCTGACCAGCCAGGCATCCTCATTGTTCGGCCGTCGCAGACCGACATCCGTCTTTCCGCAGAATACCCTTTTCATGGGATCGCCTGACAATGGCCGGTTTCCGGAATACGCAGAAACGCATATCTTTCCGGCGAACCGGGAAGCCTCACCACCTGGAAAAGGGATTCTTTGGAACTGCTTCTGCCGTCCGCT
>CAYSPF010000147.1:0-5823 GCA_964432775.1 uncultured Geobacter sp. | reverse complement strand
TCAATCCTGCAAAGACACTCAAAAAGGCGTCATTGCAGAAATCCGGCATCAAGACTTCTCAAGACATCGTTGCCGTCATGCGCAAACCTGGTCCCGGGATGACTGCGTTCAGCAAGAAGGAAATCACGGACAAGGAAGCCCGGGCAATTGCCGTGTATGTCCTTACAACCTTCAAATAATCTCAGAACAGTGGGATGTGCGTGCCGCATCCATTTCATGAAGAGAAAAATTATCCAATTGACAGGTGTCACCACATACGCTATAAGGAGACAAAAAAGGTCCTAAAGGTTTTGTTATGATGGAATTGACCCGAAAAGGTGAGTACGCAATCAGGGGAATACTCTATCTCGCCCGACAGCCCAAGGGAAAGGTATGCCTTGTAGAAGAAATCGCGCGGGCCGCGGATGTTCCTAAAACCTTTCTCGCAAAGATCCTGCGGGATTTTGTCAAGGTGGGACTGGCCACCTCTTCCCGGGGAACCGGCGGAGGCTTTACCCTTTCCCGGTCGGCGGACCGCATCACCCTGCGGGAGGTGGTGGAGTCGGTCGAGGGACCCATCCTGCCGAACCGCTGCCTGGTGGGCGCGGGGACCTGCGAACGGGACGGGACTTGCCGGGTCCACCCGGTGTGGAAAAAGGTGCGGGATCAGATCGTCGCCGTTCTGGACGGCGTGACTATTGCGGAACTTGCGCGGGAGCAGGACGAGGATATGCCGAGGAAATAGACTGGACATGGGCCTGGATGGACCCGTCCGTAAAAAGGAGGAATACGTATGGATGTGGTGATGTTGAGCAGGCTGCAATTCGCGGTTACCAGCATGTTTCATTTCATCTTCGTTCCACTGACACTCGGGCTCTCAATCCTGGTTGCCTTCATGGAGACCAGGTACGTCCGCACCGGCAACGAACTCTACCTTTCGATGGCCAAGTTCTGGGGCAAGCTGTTTCTCATCAACTTCGCCCTGGGTGTCGTCACCGGCATCACCCTGGAGTTCCAGTTCGGTATGAACTGGGCCGAATATTCCCGCTACGTGGGGGACATCTTCGGCGCTCCCCTTGCCATAGAGGCAACGGTAGCCTTCTTCCTGGAATCGGTATTCATCGGGGTCTGGATCTTCGGCTGGAACAAGGTTTCGAAGACCGTTCACGCGGTTTCCATCTGGATTGTCGCCATCGCCACCAATCTCTCGGCCCTCTGGATCCTGCTGGCCAACGGCTGGATGCAGAAGCCGGTGGGGTACGTGCTGCGGAACGGCAGGGCCGAAATGGTCGACTTCATGGCCATGGTGACCAATCCGTACGGTCTCATGAAGTTCGCCCACACACTTGTGTCCGGATACGTCGTGGCTGCCTTCTTCGTGCTCGGGATATCCGCCTGGCACCTGCTCAGAAAAAGCAACCCGGACTTCTTCGGGAAGTCCTTCAGGACAGGCGCCGTCTTCGCCGTCATCTCCATTGGGCTGGTGCTTCTGTCCGGAGACTATTCCGCGGTGCTCGTGGCAAAGAATCAGCCGGCCAAGTTCGCCGCAATGGAATCCGTTTGGGAGACACAGCAAGGGGCCGGGATCAACATCTTCGTCATACCGGACCCAAAGAATGAATGCAACCTGGTTGAGGGACCCTGTATCCCGAATCTCCTCAGCTACCTGGCTTTTCATACTCCCGACGGGGTAGTCAGGGGGCTGAAAGCCTTCCCCAAGAACGAGCGTCCTCCGGTCACCCCCGTGTTTCTCAGCTTCCGGGTCATGGTCGCCCTGGGATTCTTCATGACCCTGCTGGCGCTTCTCTCGGTCATCTTCTCTTTCCGCGGGACAGTGGAGAAGCATACCCTGTTGCTCCGGGTCCTTGTCTATTCCATTCCTGTCCCGTACCTTGCCAATCAGTTCGGCTGGCTGGTCGCCGAGATGGGGAGACAGCCGTGGATAGTTTACGGAATAATGAAGACCTCCGACGGGGTTTCCACGTCCATAAGCGCGGGCCAGGTTATCGGCTCCCTCATCGGCTTCACGCTCCTGTACGGGTTCCTCGGTTTCGTTGATATCTTTCTCCTGGCCAAGTATGCGCGCAAGGGTCCTGACGGAGACCTGACGGCCTTCATCAAACCCGCGTCAAAGGAGGCATGAGATGGAATTGCAGATTATCTGGTTTGTCCTGTGGGCAGTTCTCTGGGCGGTGTACTTCATGCTGGACGGTTTTGTGCTCGGCGCCGGCATGCTGCATCGGTTTCTCGGTACCAACGATGGAGAGCGGCGGGTTATCATCAACACCTTCGGGCCGGTGTGGGACGGGAATGAGGTGTGGCTGATAACCGCGGGCGGGGCCACGTTTGCCGCGTTCCCCACCACCTACGCCCTCATGTTCAGCTACCTGTATACGGCTCTTTTGCTGCTCCTGTTCGCGCTCATCGTACGCGGCGTCTGCTTCGAATTCCGGGGAAAGCTGGAGAGCGACCGGTGGAGGGGGGCGTGGGATACCGCCATCATGGTGTCGAGCTTTCTGCCGGCGCTGCTGTTCGGTGTCGCCTTCGGCAACATCTTTCGCGGGCTTCCCATGGACGGGACCGGCTACCACGGGTCGTTCCTGTCTCTTCTGAACCCCTTCGGGCTCCTGACCGGAGTTCTCTTCGTCCTCCTTTTCCTGGTGCACGGCGCGCTCTACCTGGCGGCGAAGACGGAAGGAGACCTGAGCCGGAGGGCACAGGCCACTGCCGACCGTTTCTGGCCCGGGCTGCTGGCGGTGGCGGCGGTGTTCCTGGTTGCCGTATACCCCGCTACCCGTCTCTATGACAACTATTTCACTACCCCTGCGCTGCTGGCGGTTCCGTTCCTCGCGGTACTCTCCCTTGTCGCTGTTCGTTTCTTTTCAGCAAAAGGGCGTGTGCTCTCCGCCTTTGCCGCTTCATGCGCAACCATCCTTTTGGTGGTCGCAACCGGTGTTATCGGGCTCTTTCCGAACCTGATCCCTTCCAGCATCGACACGGCCCACAGCCTGACCATCTATAACTCATCTTCCAGCCAGTACACCCTGCGGATTATGACGGTGGTTGCGTTCGTCTTCGTTCCCATCGTCATCGCCTACAAGATATGGGTCTACCGGGTGTTCCGGGCCAAGGTGACTGAGCAGGACGTGATGGAGGACACGCAGGCATACTGAGGGCCGTTTCTCCGTTTTTCGAATTCAGTATTTTTCAGAAACCCCCCGCTTTTTGTACCAGGCGGGGGGTTTTTTCCATCAATGGGTTTTCTTAGGGTCAATTATGTGATATGTATAAAAAAAACGCTTATTGGCAGAATTCAGGCGGCGGGAAAACGAGACGATGCTTTCCGGCTTCGGGAGCAAAATTCCTCTGTCGCCACTATTTCCCAGGAAGGGCGGAAAACATGGAAAAGTCTAAATATTCCGAAACGACTGTCGTGGCGGCATTTGTCGCCGGCGCCGCACTGGCCGCTGGTCTGACGCTGCTCCTGAATCCCTGGACGGGACGCAGGATTCGGGAAAACATCGGCGAGGTAAAGGAAGGCGCCATGGGGAAACTGAGAGAGTGCGCCCGGGAGGCACGGTTTAAGCTCAGTCCCAAGACAAAGACGGATGCCTTTCGTTATGAGGGTGGTGACTGCTGGATCTGACGGACAACCTGCCGGCATCAATCGGTTTGTTTCCGGAACCTGACTCGGATTCCGGCGGGATACTCCTTCAGTCTTTGATTCGTACGTGAACCTAGTGTGAGGCTTGAATGCAGAGAATCCCCTTTTCAATGGCGCAGCCGGGCATGGTACTGGCGAAAGACGTGGTGCGGGCGGAAAACCCCAACGGTCCACCCATCTGCGGCAAAGGTGTGGAGCTCACCGAATCCCTCATCGAGCGCCTGCGGAATATGGGTATTCAGTCCATAACCGTGGAAGGTCATCCCATCTGGCTGGAAGGGGACAAGACCCTTGACGAAATGCTGGAAGATCTAGACAAGCGCTTTCGGCGGGTGGCCGATGACCCGCTGACGGGCAAGCTGAAGGAAGTCTACCGGAACTATCTGATTCGTTCCCAGGGAGAATAGTGTGGAAGAGCGGCGAGACGAAATTCGAAACTTTATCCTGGATATCCGAACACTCCCGACGCTTCCGGGGATCGTTTCCAAGCTCAATTCTCTGGCTGAAAACGACAAGTCCTCGATACAGGAAATGGCTCGCCTCGTTTCTTCCGACCAGGTGTTGTCCGCCCGTATTCTCCGCCTGGCCAATTCCCCCTCGTACGGCTTCTATCGCGTAGCCACCATCTCCAACGCCATGATCCTGCTCGGGGTCGATGTGGTAAAAAGTCTTGTTCTCAGTTCGTCCATCTTCGAAATTATGGAAAAGAGCGCCCTTGGACTCTGGGAGCATTCGTTGGGGGCGGGCGTGGCCGCAAATATTATCGCCAAGCGCCTCCACCTGCCGGAGTGCGAGGAAATATCCACAGCAGCCCTCCTGCACGACATCGGAAAGGTAATAATCCATCTTAAGCTTGAGGATAGCTACGCCGACATCCTGACGATGACCGAGGAAAAGGAAATCCCCATGCATGAGGCGGAAAGGGCGTTAACCGGAACCGACCATGCCGAGGTGGGCGGCTGGCTCGCCAAGAACTGGTTCCTGCCGGAGAAGCTGGCCGTTCCCATTGCCTGCCACCACGATGTTGAGTCAACCGTCGCTCACCAGGCGAAGACCGCCGTCGTCCACCTGGCCGATATCCTGATCAAGGCCGGCGGCTTCGGCTTCAGCGGCGACGAGTGTGTGCCCCTCATCCAGCCCACTGCCTGGAAGAGGCTCGGGATGACCGAGGCGCTGCTGGCGGAGATCGTGGACGAACTGGAAGAAAAACTCATCGACGCGAAAAACTTCAGCCTGGAGATCCAGTCGGCCGATGATCCCCAAGCGTAGAATCACCGTATTTTCCCATGATGCGGTTCTGACGGGAACCCTGGAAATCCGTCTGCAGAGCAGGGGATATCAGGTTCTGCCCCAGAAAAAGCTCACAACCTTCCTCGGGTTTATCTACTCCGACCCCCCTGACCTGGTAGTTATCGACATCTCGACACCGAACAACGAAATAAGAAACCTCATCCAGAGCCTGAAGGGTGACAGCTACTTCAGCGTTTTACCGATCCTCGGGCTTATCAACGTCGCCGGCGTGGATTCCTTTCCCTGGGATGAGTTCCCGTTGGATGATTTCGTCTTTCTTCCCGTAAAATACGATGAGCTGTTTGTGCGCATCGAGCTCTCCATCCGGAGGATCCAGCGGGTATTCGACAACAATCCCCTGACGAGGCTGCCGGGGAATACCTCCATTCAGCAGGCCATCACCGAGGCTATCGGAAAACCGAAGGCGGTCTGCCATATCGACATCAACCATTTCAAACCCTACAACGACGTATACGGTTTTTCCCGCGGCGACGAGATCCTGCGCATGCTTGCCCGGATCATGTCCAATGCGGTGAAGGAGACGGGCGGCGGGTTCGCCGGGCACATCGGCGGCGACGATTTCGTCTTTATCGTGCCCATGGAGCGGATGGAGACCGTCTGCACAACCATCATCAACAACTTCAACGCCATCTCCCTGGACCTGTTCGACGAACGGGAAAAGGAGAACGGCTACTATGTGGGAATTAACCGCAAGGGGCAGGAAGAGCGCTTTCCCCTGCTTTCCATGGCGATAGCGGTGGTACCCACCGACAGCCCGAAGATCAATCACTGCGGCAAGGTTGCCGAGATGGCCGCGGAGTTGAAAAAACTGGCCAAGAAATCGGACAAGAGCTGTTTCGTGGTGGATCAGCGAAAGAAATAGCTTTTCA
>CAYSPF010000146.1:0-5824 GCA_964432775.1 uncultured Geobacter sp. | reverse complement strand
GTTGAGGTTGAAGGTAGATCCCCTGATGCCAGAATAATGGTCTCTGAATGTTCATTATTTTTCCTTTTCCTCCGGAATCCCATCGGGGTTCCATGGGGGGGTGATAGTAGGATTCTTCGGGTTTGGCGACGGTATAGTGGAATGGAAGGTGGGGCAGATGTGCGTAAAATAATATATTTTAATGTTAAGCGCTGAATTGAATAGCACTTGCGCTAGTGTTGTGTCAATAAAAAATTTAATACTTGTTAATGTTTTGTTGTATTTGTATGTATTGCAACCCCTTGTGGTTTTGTGGTTGTGTGAAAATGCAACAACGTACCTTCTTGATTTTTTCGACCTTTCCCGATACAATTCATGCTCCCGTAAACCGGTAGTACCGTCCCCGGCAGAGCGAAGAAGCCAGGGTTTTTTTGTTTTCAGCCCGCGAAAGTCACCGGTGTCGCCGGAAGCGGAATCATCCGGGAGAGGAAATATTTCATATGGTTGTTGCATGCCCCGTCTGCCGGAAAAAGAGCGAATGGGAGGGAAACCCCTTCCGTCCCTTCTGCTCCGAGAGGTGCAAGATGCTTGACTTGGGCACATGGGCCGGTGAAGGGTACCGCATACCGGGCGAGAAGGTCCTGGAAGATGAAGAGGGGGGAGGGGAGGAGTCCCGTTGAACGGGTCTTTTCCTGAAAGCCGCAAGCCCCGGCGGCTTGACTATAGAAGGTAAGGAGAACACCATGTCGGAGATTCGTCTGCGTTTCGCACCCAGCCCCACCGGCTTCCTCCATATCGGAGGCGCTCGGACCGCGCTGTTTAACTGGCTGCTGGCCAGGAAGGAAAAGGGAAAATTCATCCTGCGCATCGAGGACACCGATGTTGCACGGTCAACCAGGGAGTCGGTGGACGCCATCCTGGAGGGGATGACCTGGCTCGGTCTTGACTGGGATGAGGGTCCCTTTTATCAGTCCGATAATTTCCCCCTGTACCGGGAATACGTGGAAAAGCTTCTGGCCGCGGGCAAGGCGTACAAGTGCTACTGCACGGCCGAGGAACTGGAGAAGAGGCGCGAACTGGCCATCAGCGAGGGGAGGAAGCCGAAATACGACGGCGCCTGCCGCGACCTGAAGGAGGACCGTCCGGGCGCCCCGTTCGTGGTCCGCTTCAGGGCGCCCCTGGAGGGGACAACTGCCTTTGACGACCTGATCAAGGGGCGGATCTCGTTCCAGAACGAAGAACTGGACGATCTGATCATCCAGCGCACCGACGGCACCCCGACCTACAACTTTACGGTGGTGATCGATGATGTTTCCATGGGGATTACCACGGTCATCCGCGGCGACGACCATGTCAACAATACCCCGCGCCAGATCCTGCTCTACGAGGCCCTCGGCTGTCCGGTGCCGAAGTTCGCCCATGTGCCGATGATCCTGGGCGCGGACAAGTCGCGGCTTTCCAAGCGGCACGGCGCGACCAGCGTCATGGCGTACCGGGACATGGGGTTCCTTCCCGAGGCCATGGTGAACTACCTGGTCAGGCTTGGCTGGAGCCACGGCGACGATGAGATCTTCACCCTGGACGATCTCATCGATAAATTCACCATCGAGGCGGTGGGCCGCTCCGCCGGGGTGTTCAATCCGGACAAGCTGCTGTGGCTGAACGCGCATTACATCAAGACCGGCGACCCGGAGCGGCTGGCCGGGCTTCTCCTTCCCTTTCTTCCCGAACGGGGCGTTGACGTGACGAGCGGACCGGACCTGACGGCCGTTGTGCGGACCCTGCTGGACCGCTCCCGCACCATGCTGGAGATGGCAGACGGGACAGTCTTCTTCTACAACCCCGATTTCGAGTATGACGAGAAGTCGATTGCCAAGTTCCTCACCCCGGCCGGCCGGGAGTTGTGCGCGGAACTGGCTGCCCGGCTGGAGAAGGCCGACGACCTGAGCCATGACGCCGTTGCGGCGCTCTTTGACGGGATCTGTGCGGATCGCGGCGTAAAGATGAAGGACGTTGCTCAACCGGTCCGCTTCGCCCTGACCGGCGGGGCCGCGTCGCCTGCCATCTATGACGTGATCGGTGTGCTCGGCCGGGAAGAGTCGGTGAGAAGGATACGGCGGGCATTGGCATAGTGAGATTCTTCCGTGTCGACCGCAGTCACATTGCCTATCTCCGCTTTACCCTGGAGGCGTACGATGGGTTGGCAACCCTGACTACCCTGGACTCCCGGCAGGGAATCGTCGCTCTCTCCTTTCCGGACTGTTTCGCCGGGGACGTGGATGACCTTGTCGCGGCCCTCGGGGAGGAAATCGGCCTTGCCGAGATTGATTTCCCCGACGGTAACCCTTTCACTCAGGAGACCCACCATGATGCTTGACAGTATGGATATACCCCGCATCCTCCGCCGTGCCCTGGCAGGGGGGGGCGAGTTTTCGGACATCTACTTCGAAGAAGGAACTTCCACCTCCATAGTCTGCGAGGACGGCAAGATTGAGAAGATCGTTGCCGGGACGGATCGGGGTGTCGGTATCCGCGTCATTTCCGACCTGCGGACCGCCTATGCCTTTACCAACGAGATCACGGAGAAGGCGCTTCTCGAACTGGCCGAAACGGTGAGCCGCGCGGTGCAGGGAAAGGAATTCGGCGCGCCCATCGATCTTCGCGCGAAAACGGTTGGTCCGGGGTTCGTCATCAGGACGTCTCCGGACACGGTACCCCTTCAGGATAAGGTGGCCCTGGTGCGTCGAGCCGACGAGGCCGCGCGGATGATGGACGATCGTGTCCGCCAGGTGATGGTGGTGTACCGTGATGGCAGGGTGCGCACCCAGGTAGCCAACTCTCTGGGTGAATTCATCGAAACGGGCAGGACCGGTACCGTATTTCTGGCCCAGGTGGTTGCGGCCCAGGGGGATGTGATCCAGACGGGGTACGAGCCAATCGGTGGATTCCGCGGGCTTGAGCTGTTTGATGAGAAAAGTCCGGAAGAGGTAGCTCGGACCGCAGCCGGGCGGGCTCTGATGATGCTGACGGCGCGCAAGGCGCCGGCGGGCATGATGCCGGTGGTGATATCCTCCGAGGCGGGCGGAACCATGGTCCACGAGGCCATCGGCCACGGGTTGGAGGCCGATCTGGTCCAGGCGGGGATGTCGGTGTATGCCGGGAAGATTGGCACTTTAGTTGCTTCTTCCCTTGTTACCGTTATCGACGACTCGACCATCCCCAATGCCCGGGGATCCTATTCCTTTGACGATGAAGGGGTTTCGGCACGGAAGACGGTGCTCGTGGAAAACGGCGTGCTGAAAGGGTATCTGTACGACCGGCTCTCCGCCATGAAGGACGGTTGCGAATCCACCGGCAACGGCAGGCGGGAGTCGTATCACGCCAAGCCCATCGTGCGCATGACAAACACGCTCATCGCCCCCGGCGAGACGTCTCCGGAATCGATCATCCGGGAAGTAGAGCAGGGACTGTTTGTCAGAAAGATGGGTGGCGGTCAGGTGAATACGGTGACCGGAGATTTTGTCTTCGAGGTTTCCGAGGGATATCTGATTGAAAACGGGATACTCGGCGAGCCGGTGCGGGGCGCCACGCTGACCGGGAACGGCCCCGAGGTGCTGAAAAAAGTGACAAAAATCGGCAACGATCTCGGATTCGGGATTGGTACCTGCGGCAAGGATGGGCAGGGCGCGCCGGTGTCCGATGCGCAGCCGACGCTTCTGATCTCAGGGATGACCGTCGGCGGCGCCGTGTAACCGGGCCTTTCCGCGGAAAAGGCCGGTGTGAAAGAGGGAAATATGTCTTCCGATGATTCCCCTGCCATAAAGCCTCTGGAGCTTCTTGAGCTGCTTCGCGGGTATCAGTTTCTTGAGGACTTTGCTCTGGCGCTCTATTGCGAGAATGACGGGGTCGTAACCAGGCTTGGCCTATCATCTCCCATGTGCGGGGGCCTCGCCCGGAACCTTGTCTGCAGCGAAAGGTGCGAGACCTCTTTTGAAAAGGCGGTGCAACTGGCCCTCGGTAAAAGAAAGCCGATGGTCTTCAGTTGCCGGGCGGGACTGATGAATTTTGCCGTCCCTTTCCAGCCGCGTGACGGTTATCACTACTGTTTCGTCGGGGGAGGGGTGCGGGATCGGACCATCGATCTCTTTCTGGCCGAGAAGCTCGCCAAAGCGGACAGAATCGACGGCTTTGCCCTCCTCGACCGTCTGGAAGAACTTCCCTCTTCTTCTTCCCAGGAAGTGAAAGACGCGGCAAAAGAGCTTTCCCGGCTACTTTCCGGTCTTGACCCGGACAGTCTCCAGGCCCGGCTTCTGGAGAGGAGCATGGGAAGGCTCCGCACGGTGCGCGGTGTCCTTGCCCAGATGGACCGCACCTCAACCATGCATGAGCTGAAAGACCTGCTCAGCGAAACCCTGGGTATATTGTTCGATATCCCCAGGGTAGCGATTGGAGTCAGTGATAGTCAGGGGAAGGAGATTTCCCTTCGTGGAATTCTCGGGATGCCGGAACAAATCGGCACTCTTGCGGAGGACCGGATCGCCGATCTCTTTCCCGGTGGTCCCGGCGAGCCTGCCGTGGTGCCGGAGCAGGAGATGGGGACGATCTTTCCCACCCTGGTTGCCGGACGAGCGGTATGCCTTCCGATTTCCGACGCGGATCAGATCCTGGGGGTTCTCGCCTTTTTTGATGGTGATCTCAGTGTCCGGGATACGTTCCTCGTGGAGATGGTTACGGATCGCATCGCCTCGAAGGTTCTCCAGTTCCGCAGGGAGGAAGATCACCGGCTGGAAAATTCCCTTTCCACCAGATTCGTGTCCGTTCTGAGCACGCTCTCCCTGGCGGAGAGCCGCCGGGACCTGTACAACTCAATCCTGGAGATGGCCGCTGACCTGGTCAATGCTTCTTCGGGGTCTCTGATGCTTGTGGATGAAAGCGGCAAGAACCTGCGCATCGAATCGGTGCTCGGCATGAACCTGCAACTGGCGAAAAGCATCAGCGGCCGGGTCGGCAGGGGGATTGCGGGAAAGGTGGCGGAGACCGGCCAGCCGCTCCTGGTGCGCGATATCGAACAGGATACGCGGGTACGCATCCGTAATCGTTCCCGCTTCACGACCAAGTCGTTTATCAGTATCCCCCTTGTGGTGAAGGGGGCCGTCATCGGGGTGCTGAATCTGTCGGATAAGGGCGGCAGCGGGGTCTTCACCGACGAGGATCTGGAGCTTTTGCTTTCCATGGCGCGGCATGCCTGCGTGGTCCTGGAGCGGAGCGATTCCAGCGAAAAGGCCGCTCAACTGGAAGAGGTCGCGGTAACCGATCCCCTTACCGGACTTTTCAATCGGCGTTTCCTGGAGCAGCGGCTGGAAGAGGAGGTGAGCCGCGGTGAACGGCAGAAGGTTGAATTCTCGATCCTGCTCGTGGATCTGGACAATTTCAAGGTGTACAACGAACTCTGCGGACACGCAGCCGGGGACGTGGTGCTGAAAAAGACCGCCCGTCTCCTGAAGAATTCAGCCCGCCAGATGGACATTGTTACCCGTTTCGGCGGTGAACGGTTCTGTGTCATCCTTCCCGGGACCCCGAAAAGAGAGTCGGTGAGCGTTGCCGAGAGATTCCGGCGCGAGGTGGAGAGGGCTGGATTCACCCATGAGGAGAATCTGCCCCTCGGGCGCCTCACGGTGAGCATCGGCATTGCCACCTTCCCGGAAAACGGCCGCGATGTGGACTCCCTGACCGGTTCGGCCGATGTGGGCCTGCATCGGGCCAAACTGGCCGGACGAAACCGCGTGATGCATTTTGATCCCGCCGCAGTCAACGATTCCCGGGGGATAACCCTTCGTCGTGTTCA
>CAYSPF010000145.1:0-5915 GCA_964432775.1 uncultured Geobacter sp. | reverse complement strand
CCCTGCGAGGTCTGGACGCGGGTGATGGGCTACCATCGGCCGGTTGACTCCTTCAACATCGGCAAGAAGGCCGAGCACCGCCAGCGGCGCTTCTTCCGCGAGACGCCTTCACCGGAGAAGCCGTGCTGAGTATAGGCGGCCTGACCCCTTTCACCACCATCGACTACCCGGGTCACCTGGCCGCGGTGCTGTTCTGCCAGGGCTGCCCCTGGCGCTGCGGCTATTGCCACAACCGGCATCTGCTGGATGCGGAAGTTCCCGGGGCGATTCCCTGGGAAGAGGTCCTTTCTTTTCTGGAAAGACGGCGCGGCCTGCTGGACGCGGTGGTGTTCAGCGGCGGCGAGCCGACCCTGCAGCCGGGGCTGCGCCAGGCGGTGCTCGCGGTGCGGGAGAAAGGTTTCCTGGTGGGGCTGCACACCGCCGGCGCCTGTCCGGAGGCGCTGCAGGAACTGCTTCCCCACCTGGACTGGGTCGGCATGGATCTGAAGGCCCCTTTTTCCGACTATGAGCGGATCACCGACGTGCCCGGCAGCGGGGAGACGGCGGAGCAAAGCGCCGCACTGGTGCGTGCAAGCGGTGTAGGACACCGGTTCCGCACCACGGTGGACCCGTGCCTTGTGAGCGATGAAGAGGTTGCTTTTCTGCGACGCATGGTGGTGGACGAGTGGGGAAGCCGTTATGATGTCCAGGCTGTTCGATGGACGCCTCAGACATAAAAAACTGGCAGCCATAACCGGGATGATGCTACAATCCGGCGCCATGCAAAAGGGTATCCCGTGATAACCGTTTTACCGGAGGCTTGCTGGTGAGCACTGTTAACGCTGCGGTTGTACTGCTTGAGCGCAACCTGGATCGCCACCCCGAAAAAATCGCCTATTTCTGCGGGGAACAATCCCTTTCATATCGTGAACTTGATGCGGAATGCAGGCGATTCGCCCTGCTCCTGCACGAGAAGGGGATTACCCCCGGAGAGCGGGTGCTGCTGGTCCTTCCCGATACGTTTGCCTTTCCAATCGCCTTCCTGGGCTGCCTGCTGGCCGGTGTCACGGCAGTTGCGGCAAGCACGGCACTCAGGGAAGGTGACTTCGCCCATATCCTGGAGGACAGCGGCTCACGCCTCCTGGTGACCCATCCGGACTTGGCCGCTCCGCGGCTGGCCGCCGGCAACAGTGTCGACGTCGTCCTCTGCCGTGAAAACGGTTCATTCGAATCCCCGCCGTCCGATACCGGGGTGAACCCCTACCAGCCGGCAGTCGACGATTTTGCCTTCATGCTCTACAGTTCCGGCTCCACCGGCAATGCCAAGGGAGTCCCCCACCGGCATCGGGACCTGCTCATGCCGTGCGAACTGCTGGGGGACGCCGTACTCGGCATCACAACGGATGATGTCATTTTTTCCGCGAGCAAATTCTCCTTTGCCTTCGGTCTGATCAACAGCCTTAGTTTCCCGCTTTTCTTCGGGGCAACCGCCATCATCCATCCGGGCAAACCTGACCCGGCCTCGGTTCTCGCCATCATCCGCAACCGCAGGCCTACCATCTTCTTTTCCGTTCCCACTATCTATTCCCTTATTATCCTCTCCTGCACCGCTAATCAACTCAATTTGCCCATGCGTATCTGCTATTCCGCCGGCGAGGCCCTTCCCGCGACAATCTTCGAGGAATGGCGTCGACTGACCGGTCTGGAGATTATCGACGGTATCGGTTCCACCGAGATGACCTACGTGTATATCTCCAACCGTCCCGGACAAGCCAGACCCGGGTCTGCCGGGCAACCGGTCCCCGGATACCACGTGAGACTGGTTGACGACAGCGGCGCCGACGTATCGCCCGGAATCGAAGGCAACCTCCTTGTCAAAGGAGACACGATGGCCCCGTTCTACTGGAATCTCCCCGTAAAGAGCGCCGAAACAATGCTTGAGGACGGTTTCTGCCGCACCGGAGACGTGTTCTCGGAGCTGGACGGATTCTACTACCACCGGGGACGGAGCGATGACATGATAAAAGCGGGCGCCAACTGGATCTCACCGGTACCGGTGGAGGACGCGCTGCGCAGCCATCCGGCAGTGGCGGAATGCGCTGTTGCCGCCGTCTCCGCCGGCGCTCTCGTCAAGCCGGGCGCCTTCGTGATTCTCGCACCCGGGACGGTACGGACGCCGGGATTGGTCCGTGAGCTGCGGAAACACCTGCTGACGCGCATTCCGGACTTCATGTGTCCGGCCCGCTTCACCTTTGTCGAAGAACTGCCGCGTACCGCAACCGGCAAGATCCAGCGTTTCCGCCTGAGAGATCGCAGGTAACCGAAAGGAGAACAACCATGGCAACCATCAACGAATTGAAGGAACTGATGCTGAGCATCGGAATAGACCGGGATATCGTAGCAGTCGTGGACCCGGCGGCGGCGCTCTCGCTGCAGGGGGTCGATTCCGTGGATTGCCCGGCCTTTGCCGTGGCCGTGGAAGAGCGGTTCGGGGTGAAGGTGTCCGATTCGGATTCGCTGAAACTGAAGACCCTCAACGACTTCGCGAAATACATAAGCGCGGCTCAGTGACCATGGACAGGACAGAAGCGCTCAGACTCCTGGCCCTTGACAAGCGAACCGTCCCGGAAGGGGAGGACTATGCGGCCGGCTATTTCGAGCCGGCCGACGGCCCCGGAGTGGCCCGACTGTTCTATGCCGTCTACGGCGACGGCTATCCCATCGACACCTACTACATCCCGGAGCGCCTCGCGGAGGAGAACCGTCGCGGGTCTATCCGTAGCGTGGTCGTGCGCACCACTTCCGGCGACGTGGTCTCTCACGTCGCCCTCTACCGCAGCTCCCCCCCCAACCCGAATCTCTTTGAATACGGAGTGGGGTTGACCCTGCCCGGCTATCGTTCAACCATGGCCTTTTTCCGCGCCACGCAGTTGCTGATGAAGCTGGTGGGACATGACGGCGTCGACGGGTTTTACGGCGAGGCGGTCTGTAATCACGTCACAACCCAGAAGCTTTCCAATCAGGCGCATGCGTTCGAGACCGCCGTGGAACCGGCCCTGATGCCGGCCCAGGCCTACGAAACCGAGCAGAGCGCCGAGGGCAGGGTAGGGTGTTTGCTCTATTCCCGGGTGGTTCGCGATCGTCGCAGGACCCTGTATCTTCCCGCAACCTATCAGGACGAAGTACGATGTATCCTGGACGGGCTGAACCTGGATCGTGAACTGATCGTCTCCGACACCGACATTCCCGGCAACGGCGGAGAGGTCGACGTGAAGCGTTTCGACTTTGCCGGGGTGGCGCGTTGCACGGTCACGGCGCCCGGTGAAGGCCTTGCCGCGCGATTGACCGAACTTGAACGGGAACTGCGGGCGGACAACTACGCCCTGATCCAGTTTTTCGTGGATCTGGGAAAACCGTGGTCCGGGGGAGTAGTGGAACAGTTGCGGGACCACGGGTACTGCTTCGGCGGCCTGTTGCCCATCTGGTTCGGGGACGACGGCCTGCTGATGCAGAAGCACCTTGTCGACCCGGATTTCGACGGCATGAAGATCTATTCGCAGCGCGGACGGAGCCTGCTGGAACTGGTCAGGCGGGACTGGGAGAGACGGGTGAAGGGTCCTGCAAATCACAAAAAACAGAAATAGAGATCAAAATGTGAAATCTGTAGACCCTCTGGCCCTACGCTGATGGCCGAATCCGATTACTGATAGAGTTGAGCAGAGAAGGGGACTGACTTGCACTTTCTGGACTTGCGGACGATCGTGTTCGCAGACTCCATCAATTTCATCGCCTGCACCCTGTTCGTGGTCGCCCTTTGGCGTCATAACCGCGGCCGCTTTGCAGGTCTGGGCTTCATGGTCGCGGCTTTCACGTTGCAGACGCTGGCGATGTTTCTTATCGCGTTGCGCGGCGTTATTCCCGACTTCGCATCAATAGCCATCGCCAACACGTCCTTCTTCGCGGCGTCAGTGCTGGCGCTCATGGGACTGGAGCGGTTCGTCGGCAAGGTGCGCTCGCAGGTTTGCAATTTCCTTCTGCTCGCCGTCTACTCGGTGCTCTTTACCTATTTCGCGATGGCTCCCGTGAGCCTGGCGCCACGGAACTTCACCGTCACCGTCGGACTGCTCGTCATCTGGTCGCAGCTCGCATGGCTCATGCTTCGCAGGGCGGACAGCGACATGCGTCACGCTACATTCAGTGTCGGGATGGTCTACGTGGGCTTCTGCCTCACCAACGTCGTCCGCATCGCCCGTTACCTGACGACGCCGGTGACGACGGACGACTACATGCAGTCCGGAACGTTCGAGATTGTCATCCTGCAAACCTACGGTGTCCTGACGATCTCCCTCACTATAGCACTGATGCTGATGGTCAGCAGGAGGCTGACCATCGATCTGAAGGGCCAGGAGCAGATGTTTGCAACCGCTTTCCGTTCGTCCCCCTATGGATTGACGCTTACCCGGCTCGAGGATGGGACGATCTTCGAAGTCAACGACGGCTTTCTGGACATCTCAGGGTTCTCGCGGGACGAGGTGGTGGGGCGAACGACGCTCGACCTGCAGATCTGGACTGACAACGAGACCCGCCGGAACGTCGTCGACGAGTTGCTGAGAAGCGGCAGGGTGCGGGATCGGGAGCACCGGCTCAGAAAGAAGTCGGGGGAGCAGATGACGGTGGTATTCTCCGCCGACGTCATCACCATCGGCGATCGACGATGCATTCTCTCCGGCATCAGCGACATTAGCGAACGCAAGAGGATGGAGGATGAGATTCGTGACCTTTCCCTGCGCGACTCCTTGACCGGGCTCTTCAACCGACGCGGGTTCTTCGTGATGATCGGCCAGAAGATTACGGAAGCGAGCCGGACGAGGACGCAGCTGCAGATCATCTTTCTCGACGCCGACGGCTTCAAGAAGATCAACGACAGTCTGGGCCACGAGGAGGGGGACAGGGCACTCAGGGACGTCACGAGCATCCTGCTCGCTACATTTCGCGAGTCGGACATCGTCGCGCGCGTGGGAGGGGATGAATTCACCGTCTGCTTGAGCGAATCGACGGGCATGCAGGCTGAGAAAGCCCTGGAGCGTTTTCAGGAGAATGTGGCTGCCTTCAACGAACAAGAATCGCGGCCGTACCTGTTGGCCATAAGCTTCGGCACGGCGACCTACGACCCGGATGCCCCGCGGTCTGTCGACGAGCTGCTGTCGGAGGCCGACAGGCAGATGTACCGCCATAAGCAACAAAAGGTGGGGCTTCCGGGGACGTAATACAAATTCAAAATAGTTTTCCTGAAACACGCGCTCGCTGCTTCTTTTCATTGGAGTTCCTCCTTTTGATAAGCTGAAGGAAAAGATTGCTTGTGATTTACTCCGGATGGCGATAGCATATGCGCATACCAAGTGCGCATAAGGAGGCAATAATGCAAACCAGGCTTTTTGATCCAAGCGCCCGGAAAAAATCCACCAACCTGAGTATAAACAGCGATTTACTCCGTCAAGCCAAGGAACGTCACATAAATCTTTCACACGCGCTGGAACTGCGGCTTGCTGAGTTGCTTCGAGAGGAAAACTGCCGCAGTTGGCAGATGGAGAACCGGGAGGCAATAGAAGATTATAATCGTCGGATAGAAGCCCGCGGCACTTTCAGTGACGGCTTGAGGCGCTTCTGATGGCACAGTTCGACGTATATGAAAATCCAAATCCGGAAACCAATCAGTCGATCCCCTTTTTGCTTGATGTACAGGCGGATTTACTCGACACCCTTGCAACGCGAGTGGTTGTCCCGCTGATTGCAGTCTCAGCAATGGGGAAAGCAGCCAACCATCTGAATCCTCAATTCACAATAAACCGAATCTCCGTTGTTATGTCGACTGCTGAACTGGCCGGTGTGAATGTGCATATCCTGGGTCGGAATGTCTGTTCACTCAAGGAAATGCG
>CAYSPF010000144.1:5324-5917 GCA_964432775.1 uncultured Geobacter sp. | reverse complement strand
GCTTTGGGCGTATTCCCTCTGTTGATCGCGGCGTATATGACCTGGCGATCCGCCGGGAGGAGTCAGCAGACGTAGCGAGAGCCGGTATGTCGTGAAGGATTGTCAGTGAGTTCAGGTACGCGGAGGAAATCATGAAAGAAACGGGAAAGGAAAAATCAAGAGATGCTTCCGTGACCGTCGGCGAACTTGTTGCCGAGGATTATCGGATAGCCGGGGTTTTCGAAAAAGTCGGCATCGACTTCTGTTGCGGCGGCAAGGTCGCCCTCTCGGAAGCCTGCCGGGAAAAAGGTGTTTCCCCCGATGATATCCTGCACCAGATTGAGGCAGTGAAGAGCGCGCCGCTCGACCGGGGCCAGGACTATTCATCGTGGACACTTTCGTTTCTTGCGGATTATATCGTCAATACCCATCATGCCTATCTGAGGGAGAATATGGAACAGATTGCAGCCTATGCCCGTAAGGTGGCCGGGGTCCATGGCGCCAATCACCCTGAAGTTGTTGATATTTCAAAGATATTCGACAAGATAGTAACCGATATGTCTGCCCATCTCCGGGAAGAGGAGGAGGTGTTCTTCCCGGCCGTCAAAAGGATT
>CAYSPF010000144.1:3063-5310 GCA_964432775.1 uncultured Geobacter sp. | reverse complement strand
AACCGGATGCGAAAGATATCGCAGCGATACGGGACGGCCTGGAAAAACTCGTCGCCGAGCACGAAGAGATCGGCGACGCCATCCATGAGATCCGTTTTCTCTCAAAGAACTACGAAATCCCGGGTGATGCCTGCAATACGTACATGCTCACCTACCGGAAGTTGAGGGAGTTCGAGGATGATTTGCACAGGCATGTCCACTTGGAAAACAACATCCTCTTCCCGAAGGCTGCCGCGCTCTGACAGTTGTTGAAAAACCGGGCTGCACCGATTTCCCCCGATACGGAGTGGTTGGCAAGGATCCGGAAAAAGAGGAACGGAAGGGGAGAGAAAGCATGAGCAAAGCATCCTACATCGTAAAATGTCCCTCATGCGGAACGGGAAATCGGATCCCTGCCGAAAAGGAAGGGGCTCGGGGACTCTGCGGCGCCTGCAAGGCGATATTGCCGCCACTCTACTTCCATCCGCAGCACCTGAATGAAAGCACCTTCGACAGCTTCATACGCTCATATCCCGGTCCGGTGCTGGCGGAATTCTGGGCGCCCTGGTGACCGCACTGTACCTCATTCGCACCGGTGGTGCGAACAGTCGCGGAAAGGTTGGCCGGACAGGCGGCACTGGTCCAGGTAAATACCGAGGAGAACCCTTCCCTGGCATCCCGTTTTGAAGTGAAGGGCATTCCGGTGATGATGCTGTTACGGCAGGGAAAGGTGGTTGACCGGCTACAGGGAGCCCGCCCGCTTGAAGAGGTGCTGTCATGGTTCCGGAGGGTCGCGTAGTTTCAGGCGATAAAATGGAGGGCATCGCGTGCGCTTTTATCACTGAAGCAGAAGGCGCTCTTCGTCGAGTGTGACCGTTGTTCAGAACGTTATCACTCCATCGAGGCGTTTTTTTCGATAATTTTCAGAATCATCTTCAGGGTAGGGCGATCCGTCGGGCCTTTGCCGATATGGTGCAGACGAACGATGCCGTATGGGTCAACAAGCACATCACCGCCCCGTTGAAATATATCGCCTTCTGATTTTCTGATTTTTCCCCCCTTTACAATCTCCCTGAAGTAGACCCATCAGGTTCTCGGCCCCCCGTACAGTGGAGGAGTTGCCATGTCAGACACAAATCTTCAAGACCGTGCCGCGGGCGCCATCATGGGAGCCTTCATAGGCGATGCCATGGGCCTCGGCCCCCACTGGTATTATGATCTTTCCGAACTTCGCCGCGACTACGGGGAGTGGATCACGGATTACACGGATCCCAAGCCGGGCCGCTATCATGCCGGACTCAAGGCGGGCCGGCTTTCCCAGGCCGGGTTCATCCTTTCCCTGACGCTGCGCTCCCTGATCGAGAAGGGAGGCTACGACGAACAGGATTTCTGCCGCAGGCTCGACGAAGAACTTTTCCCGCTCCTCGATGGAACCCCGGCGTGTGGACCCGGCGGCTATACCAGCCAGTCGATCCGGGAGGCCTGGCGCCGTCGCGTTCAGCAGAACCTGCCCTGGGGCCGGACCGGTGGCCATGCGGACACCACCGAAGCGGTAGAACGCACTCTCGCCATCGCGGTCCGGTACGCGCTGAAGCCTGAGCAACTCGCAGCCTGCGTGGCCGGGAACACGATCCTTACCCAGACCGATGACACGGTTGTTTCCATGACCGTGGCGTATTGCGCCGTGCTGGGGCTCCTGGTGCAGGGACACCCCTTCGACAGCATGGTTTCCGCCAGGCTCATGAAGCTGGTGTCGACCGGCAAGCTCCCGTTTCATGCGGTGACCCGCGAAGACCTCCAGCCCCCGCGCTCCGGCGACCCCGATCCGCCCAGAGCGGGCCGCTTCGCCTCTCCTGACGCACTGCTGACTCCTTCCTGTATTGCCGTCGCGGTAGCAGACGCCGAGATCCGCATCGAACCGGCCTGGAAGGTGTCCATGGTCTACGGTATGCCCTGCGCCATTTACCACCAGCTTCCCGCGGCATACTATCTTGCCGCCCGCTTTCCCGACGATTTCGAATCCGCCATCCTCCACGCCATAAACGGCGGGGGGCAGAACCAGGCGCGTGCAATCCTCACCGGCGCCCTGGTCGGGGCTCAGACCGGGTTATCCGCCATCCCCCAACGGTTCCTGGACGGCCTGGAAGATTCGGATGTGCTGATAGGCCTGGCATGCGCGCTTGCCGCCGGGATGTCGGGATGAGTTGTCGATGCTTTGCCCCCCCTTTCCATCCATCCCGTCCTGTGGTAGTATCCATCCCCCTTTGC
>CAYSPF010000144.1:0-2963 GCA_964432775.1 uncultured Geobacter sp. | reverse complement strand
AGCCGTTCCAGATCGAAAACACCGTCGCCCTGCTGCGGGAGGGCGCGACCATCCCGTTTATCGCCCGCTACCGCAAGGAGCGCACCGGCGAGCTGGATGAAGTGGCGCTGCGCTCTATCGAGGAACGGCTTGACTACTTCACGGAGCTGGAGGAGCGCAAGCTCACGGTTCTCAAATCCATCGAGGAACAGGGGAAGATGACGCCGGAGCTGGCGGCGCGCATCGGAGCAACCCGGCAAAAGACCGAACTGGAAGACCTGTATCTTCCCTTCAAGCCGAAACGCCGTACCAAGGCGACCATTGCCCGTGAACGGGGGCTGGAGCCGCTGGCCGATGTAATCGCTGCCCAGGAGCTGACAACCGGCGCCCCGGAGGATGCCGCACTCCCCTTTGTGGATCCGGAGCGTGAGGTACCCGACACGGCGGCGGCCCTGGAAGGGGCCGGCCATATCCTGGCGGAGCGCATCGCGGAGGACGCGGACCTGAGGGCATTCGTCCGACGCCTCACCGGCGAACGGGGTCTGATGGCGTCGCGGGTGGCAACGGACAAGAAGGAAGCGGTCACCAAGTTCGAGATGTACTACGACTACCAGGAACCGCTGCGGGAGATTCCCTCCCACCGCATGCTCGCCATGCGGCGGGGGGAGAAGGAAGAGGTGCTGTTCCTCACCATTGTCGCGCCGCTGGAAGATATCCTCGCCGGTTTGAAGGCGCGCTTTGTGCGCGGAAAGAGCATTTTCGGCCCGTTCCTGGAAGGTGTGGTGGAGGACGCCTATAAAAGGCTTCTCGCGCCCTCCATCGAGGTGGAACTCCGCCTGGAGGCGAAGCAGAAGGCGGACGAGGCGGCCATCAGGGTGTTCGCCGACAACCTGCGCAACCTGCTGCTGGCCCCTCCGGCCGGGGGGAAGCGGGTGCTCGGCATCGACCCTGGCCTGCGCACCGGCTGCAAGCTGGCTGCGGTGGATGGGACCGGCCGCTTTCTCAACCATGCGGTCATCTATCCCCACACCGGCGAGGGCAAGGCCGAAGCGGCGCGCCGGGACCTGGCAAGGTTCGCGGAGTCCAACGACTGCGGGATGATTGCCGTGGGCAACGGCACCGGCGGACGGGAGACCGAGCAGTTCGTGCGGGACGTCCTGGCAGCGGCGGGAAAAGCGCTTCCGGTGGTGATGGTGAGCGAGGCAGGGGCCAGCGTCTATTCGGCCTCGGACATTGCCCGTGAGGAGTTCCCGGAACTTGACCTGACGGTGCGCGGCGCCATCTCAATCGCCCGGCGCCTGCAGGACCCGCTGGCGGAACTGGTGAAGATTGACCCCAAGAGCATCGGCGTGGGCCAGTACCAGCACGATGTGAACCAGACCCAGTTGAAGAAGAGCCTGGATGCGGTGGTGGAGTCATGCGTCAACTTCGTGGGCGTGAACCTGAATACCGCATCCTGGGCGCTCCTTTCCTACGTATCCGGTCTCGGTCCCTCCCTGGCCAAGGCCATTGTCCGCCATCGGGACGAAAACGGACCCTTTGCGGCCCGCGCGGCGCTGATGGCAGTTCCCCGCTTCGGCGCCAAGGCCTTCGAACAGTCGGCCGGCTTCCTGCGCATCCGGGACGGCATCCATCCCCTGGACAACACCGCGGTCCATCCGGAGCGCTATCCGGTGGTGCAGGCCATGGCCGCGGACCTGTCCGTGTCTCTGGCGGAACTTGCGACGGAAACCTCCCTGGCGGCGCGCATCGACCTGTCGCGCTACGTCACCGAAGCCGTCGGTCTTCCCACCCTGCGGGATATTCTGGAAGAGCTGAAGAAGCCCGGCCGTGATCCCCGGAAGGAGTTCCAGGCCGCCGCGTTCCGGGACGACGTGCGGGAGATGTCGGACCTGAAGGAAGGGATGGTGCTCCAGGGCGTGGTGACCAACGTCACCGCCTTCGGCGCCTTTGTCGACGTGGGCGTGCACCAGGACGGGCTGGTGCACGTCAGCCACCTGGCGGACCGATTCATCAAGGACCCCAACGAGGCGGTCAGCGCGGGCCAGGTGGTGAAGGTAAAGGTGTTGGCTGTTGATCTGGAACGGAAGAGGATATCACTTTCCATCCGCGAGGCTGAATCCGTCGGCGGGCAGCGGCCTAAGCGGGAAAAAAGCGATACGGGTACAAAGAAAGAGGTACCGGGAGGGATTGACCTGAAAGGATTGGAAAACGCCGGGTTCCGGGTCCGGAAGGGGCGACTATAGGGAAGGGCGCGCCCTGTCAGTCGCGGTAACGGCTAATCGCGCTTCCTGTTCGAAACGGTTGTCCAGGTACGATTATAGCTTTTCCGCCTTGAACGTATCCCGCCGGCTCAGGTCACCGGCTGTGAATCCCTTGTCCGGTTGTGCAGGGAGATGTCGCCCGGCTTTCGGAGTCTTTGCACCAGGTCCGGAAGGATTCCCAGCAGGTAATCCACGTCCGCATCGGTATTTTCTCTCCCGAGGGAGAACCTGATGTTCCCAACCACGGTTCCCGCCCGGCTTCCCATGGCCGTAAGTACGAGGGACACCTTCAGCGCTCCGGAACTGCAGGCGGAGCCGGAGGACACGGCAATTCCAGCCTGGTCCAGTCCTGAGAGGAGCGAATCCGAATCCACATTGAGAAACGACAGGTTCGAGGTGTTGGGGAGGCGCAGGGTTGGATGACCGTTGCGCCTGACGTCGGCGATCGCTTCCATGATGCTCAGTTCCAATCGGTCACGGAGGGTACGCAGTCGATTCGATTCGTCGGACATTGTTTTTTCCGCAATTTCGCACGCCTTGCCGAGACCGACGATGCCGGCGACATTCTCGGTCCCGCCGCGCCGGTTCTTCTCCTGCGGACCGCCATGGAACAGGGGATGCAGCCTGATGCCCTTCCTGATGATGAGGGTGCCGATACCGAGGGGGCCGGAGAGCTTGTGTCCCGAGATGGACAGCATGCCGAAGCGCGATTCCCTGGCA
>CAYSPF010000143.1:4272-5937 GCA_964432775.1 uncultured Geobacter sp. | reverse complement strand
GTTGACTATCGCAGACAGTTGAACATCCCCATGCACCAGAAGCAGTCGCCGCAGGGCACGGTGTTGCCGTAACAGTCCTGCTCGAAATCCTCGGCCGTAAGGTACTGGCAAGGCACCACATTGCAGTTGGAGCAGTAAGGAAAGTCGTAGCGGAGCACTTCCTCCCGGAACGTACGGAAAGCCGGGCTGTTCCAGATTTCGAGAATGCCCCGCTCGCGCACGTTGCCGAACGATTTCGCGTTCACGAACTTCTTGCGGCCGAAGAAATGACAGCCGTACTGGTGCCAGAGGAAATAGCAGGGATGCACGTTGCCGTTCCAGGAGACGAAGGCCCCTCCGCTTTCCACGAACTCGCACCTGCGGCTGCTGCCGGGTGAGACGCCGGGGAGCGTGAGGGCGAGGCCGGTTTCTACGGCAACCGCTCGGGCCTCGGCAAAGACCCGCTCCAGTTCGGCGGCCCACGCCTCGTCCCGCTCCATGAGGTTTTTCAGGTGCAGGGAAATATCCCGGGAACGGGCCTCGGCCTTCATCTCCTCCACCAATTCGTAAAGGCGTTGCTCTCCGGGTGTTCGCGAGTACTTCCAGATAACCGTCAGGTAGTCCGCGAGATCAGCCGCTCCGTCATCCGGATCTTTCCTTCGGGAGCGTACGAAAGCTTCGGCCCGTTCGATGCCGGACTCTCCCTGCAAGTCCGCATCCTCCAGCAGGGTAAAGATGCGCTCCAGGGCATACGTCCAGCCGGGGTCGTTGCCGAACAGTTGCTGAAGCTGTTCCCCGGTATCCGCGAAATCCTTGATGGTAATCTGCTTGCTCGGCAGGCTGGAGCCGATGATCCCGAGAACCCGATCCCTGCCTCCGGCCGAGGAGAATACCCCGGCCAATTCAGCCAGAAAACCGGCCAACTCCCGATCCGAGGGGGTACGCATGTATTTCCAGAGCACCTTGAAATAGTCCCCGATATCCAGCCCCTCCCGCCCGACCCTCTTTCTCCATTCGCTGAACAGTTCCACCGCCCCGTCCATGTTGGAATCAAAGGCCGTCTGGGGAACGCTGCTTTCCACGTAGGGAAGAACATGGGTGACGATGGCGAATGAAGCCCCAAGAGACGCGGCCCGACGCAGCAGGCCGGGCAGTTCGCGGGTATTGTTGCGCATGAGCACGAATTCGAGGCCGATTTCCACATGCGGCCTGTTGCAGGCGACCTTGGCGACATGGAGGGCGGCAAAGGCCCGCTCCACCCCCTGCTCCTCCCCTCCCCTGCGGATCTCCCGGAAGGTCTCCGGATTAAGGGCATCGGCCGAGAGGCAGATCCTGTCAACGCCCGCCTCCACCAGGGAAACGGCCCTCTCTTCATTCAGCAGCATGCCGTTGCTCTGGAAACCGACCCGGCTTCCGGGAGGCATGAGCCGTTTGGCCCTGAGGATGAAATCTTCCAGACGCGGGTCGAGGAGCGGCTCGCCGACACCGTTGAGGACGAGGGCTTCAAGATGGGGAAAGGCCTCTTCCAACGCCGTGAAGGTTTCATCCGCCATATCGCCCTCCATGGCGGATCGGTCCCATGTCTCTTTGACGCACATGCGACAGAGGAGATTGCAGCGCGTCGTGGTTTCCACGAACAGCCTGGACGGCCAGGGGCGGCGGGGAGGGAAGTTCGTTTCCGCAGGT
>CAYSPF010000143.1:0-4172 GCA_964432775.1 uncultured Geobacter sp. | reverse complement strand
CTTTCCCTCACCTCTCCGGACGGTAGCATCCCGTGGTCCCTTCTTTGGCAAGCACAATTTGCCACAGGTGGTTCACCCGTGAGCGGAACGCGCCGGCGCATGCCAGGAGATAGTAACGCCACATGCGATGGAACCTCTCGCCGTAACGGCGCGAAAGGTCCGGCCAGGAGGCCTCGAAGCGGCGCCACCACTCCATGAGAGTCCTGTCGTAATCAGGGCCGAAGTTCTGCCAGTCCTCCAGGATGAAACACTCCTCGATCGCGGAAGCAATCTGAACCGCCGACGGGAGCATGCCGTTGGGAAAGATGTAGCGTTCCAGCCAGGGATCACTGGTGGTAACCGATGTGTCACCGCCGATGGTATGCAGAAGAAAGAGACCGTCCGCCTTGAGGCAGCGATCAACGACCTCCATGAAGGTCCGGTAATTCTTGTACCCCACATGCTCGAACATGCCGATGGAGACGATCCGGTCAAAGGGCTCATTGAGGCCGCGGTAGTCCTCCAGCCTGATCTCCACCGGAAGGCCGGAACAGGTCACCCGTGCGACCCTTACCTGCTCGCGCGAGACAGTCACCCCTACTACCTCGACACCGTATCTCTCCGCCGCGAAGCGTGCCATCCCGCCCCACCCGCAGCCGATGTCGAGCACTTTCTGGCCGGGTTCCAGGCGCAGCTTGCGGCAGACAAGGTCAAGCTTGCTTTCCTGGGCGGCTTCCAGGGTATCGGCTTCCCTCCAGTATCCGCAACTATATACCATGCGGGAATCGAGCATGCGCTCATAGAGGTCGTTGCCGATATCGTAATGGAGCGTGCCCACCTGAAAGGAGCGAGATGCTGACTGGCGGTTGGTAAGCCGTGCCGAGATCGCGGCAAACGCCATTCCCCACGTCCGTACCCGCCTGTCGATTCCCGCGCGGAACAGGCGGCAGACAAGCTCGTCTATCCGGTCGCTGTCCCACCAGCCGTCCATGTAGGACTCACCAAGCCCGAGCGAACCGTGCGCCAGAAGCCGCCTGAAGAGATCGTCGTTGTGAACGGTGATGTCCCAGGGACGGTTGCCGTCTACCACGATATCAGCCGGAGTAAACAGTTTTTCTATGCGCTTCCGGTACATAGAGGATGACATTTGATTTCTCACGGCAAATCCGTAATCAGAGACAGACAGGGCTGATTTGCAGTTTTGCGCATGCCTCGTCGTTCATAGAGTATTCATTGTCGCTGATAAGGGGGAGGGATGCAAGCAAGGTGAAAGCAAACTCTTCGCGGGTGAGTTGGTGATGCTGCTTCAGGAAGGTTTGATGCAGGACACCTGAATAGCTACTCTTTCCGCTCACACATGAGTTCGTTGCGTTCGTCGTGGTAACAGATCATCACAAGAATCGGGAATTTGGTCCGGAAGGATCTCATGCAATCGTTGCCCCGGAGCAGCTCGAGCCTTGGCGCTGTCGTTTGCCAGCCGTAAGGCGGCAGCAACCGCCGCTCCGCAGGACCGTCATCTGAATCTGTTTTCTTGACAATTCCCTGACGGATAATCATGATGTTTCTCTGCTCATATCCCGGCGGAGAATACCCCGGGAATGGGCGTATCCGATACCGTTCAGCACCTGCCGGACACTACCGATGCATCGGTCGGCGGAATAAGGCCGGACAGACTCCATCAGGCTGGAATGATTTGCGGTACGTGAACCAGGCGTGGAAGGAATCGACGTGATTGCCATGAACATAACCAACACATGCAGGAACTGAAGTATCTGGCGGGTTATCCTGCTGGTATTACCGGGCAGGTGCTAGAGCTGATATCCGAGAACAGGCTTGGGAGCGTTCTGTTACGGAAATATCCGAAACCGCATACCATTCGGACGGAGAAAGCGCTTTACAACTTTACCGTTGCCCTGAAGAACGAGTACCTCCGTACAGCGCAACCGCTCAGCAAGGTGATCTATGATACCCGTATCCATGTGATCCACCATTCTTTGGGAACACATTCGTTCGTATCCAGAGTTCAGGGGGGGAAACTTAAGGCAAAACATGAAATCAGGATTGCACACGTTCTCAGGGACGCTCCCCTTGCACTTCTTAAGATGATAGTCGTACACGAGTTGGCGCACCTGAAGGAGAAAGAGCATTGCAAGGCATTTTATCAGCTGTGTGAATACATTGAACCGGCCTACCATCAACTGGAATTCGATACGAGGCTCTACCTCACCCACCTGGATCTGGCCGGGCCCCTCTACCGACGGTAATCGAAAGGCCGGCGCCAAGGCATGAATGCAGGCCCGCTACTTTCCTTTGAGAGTTCTTCCATGAACAGCTTTGCTCTTTTCACCGATGGAAGTCTTAATCCCCAGCGTAAGCTTGGCATCGGCGCCTTTCTGCTCGTACCCACGGCATTCCTGGAAATCATGCCCCACGATATCGAGCGGCGCGTAATCTCCGAACAGCTCCGATTCAAGCGGTTTTGGAATACATCATCGACAAAGCTTGAAGTTCAGACGGTTTTGTGGGCACTGAAAAGTTTTCGCGAGGAATTCACCTGTTCGGATCCGGGGTGTGTGAGGGTTTACACCGATTCCCAGTGCGTTGCCGGGCTTCTGTCACGAAGGGCCGGCCTGGAGGCCAACGATTTTCTAGCCGGCCGTTCCGGGAAGCAATTGCTGCATGCCCCCCTCTATCGCGCTTTTTACGCGGCACATGACGAAATCGGATGTGAGCTGATCAAGGTGGCAGGGCACTCCCGCCCCGGCTCCCACGACACCGTGCAGCGGATTTTTTCGTATGTCGACAGGGAAGTCAGGCGAGCGCTGACCCTTTGGCGGGATGAGCCTGGAGAAGAGATGGACGACGGGAAAATTCCAGACGCTCAGAAAGATACCGGCGCCCGAACACCTGGAAATTTTGGGAGATAAACAAGGGACGTTGCTGTTTTCCGGCCCGAAAGCTGATTATCTCAAGCCTTCTTCACAAATTCCGATTTCAACTGCATGGCGCCGATACCGTCAATTTTGCAGTCAATATCATGGTCGCCTTCCACGAGGCGGATAATTTTCACCTTGGTTCCCACCTTGACCACTGTTGACGAACCTTTTAGCTTCAAATCCTTGATTACCGTCACCGTATCGCCGTCATGGAGCGCATTGCCATGGGCATCTCGCACGACCCGCTCCTGCTCAACGCTCTCTGACGTCCCGTCTACCGCCCATTCATGGGCGCATTCAGGACATACATACAGAGTACCGTCTTCGTAGGTGTATTCCGAACCGCATTTCGGACATTGTGGCAAACTGCTCATGCTACCTCCTGGTTATGATATGACTGGCTGACCTGCCTGCACTTCAGGGGGAAGTGTCGGTCTTGTTCCTCTGATTCCATCAAACTGAAGATTACGATCTGGCCCCCCGGCGACCGGTCTTGGGGGCGGGCCGCTCGACCACGTCCTTTTTCCGCCGGGGAGCCGTCATTTCCGGAGCGGGAGCGGGCTTTTGTCGAGATTTCCCGGCCTTGGCCTTGCCAGTCCCCTGCTTGCCATCTTTCTCTCTGCCAATCCGTTTGGCTGCATACTGGGGAAATTCCTGGAGTATCTGCCGCGGGATGGCATACTTGAGCAGCTTTTCAATCGCCTGCAACAGCGGCAATTCTTCCGGGCTGACCAGTGAGAGGGCAACACCATTCTCCCCTGCCCGGCCGGTGCGACCGATTCTATGCACATAGTCTTCTGCAACCTGGGGCAGATCGTAATTCACCACATGCGGCAGGTGTTCAATGTCGAGCCCGCGCGCGGCCACATCAGTTGCCACCAAGACGCGAAACTCACCACGCTTGAACTGGGCAAGGGTACGCGTGCGGAGCGACTGGCTCTTGTTGCTGTGGATGGCGGCAGCCGTAATCCCGTCGAAAAGCAATTCTTCGGTCAATTTGTCCGCACCGTAGCGAGTGCGGGCAAAGACCAGCACCTGATTCCAGTTCCCCTTACGGATCATGAGCGAGATCATTTCCCGTTTACGGCTCTTTTCCACCTGATAGATCGCCTGGGTCACCGCGTCGGCGGCGATATTGCGGCGCGCCACTTCTATGCGCCGCGGGTGATCGAGCAACTCGTCGGCAAGCTGTTTGATGGTCTTGGAGTAGGTTGCCGAAAAGAGCAAGGTCTGGCGCTTTTCCGGCAGATACTCCGC
>CAYSPF010000142.1:3940-5940 GCA_964432775.1 uncultured Geobacter sp. | reverse complement strand
CCGCTGTCCGGCCACTCCATTTCCAGATCGCCGCCCGACAGGTGATTCACGATGCTCCGCTCGGTCAGGCCGTTCAGCACCGCGGCCACGGTCACCGCGCTGGCGCCGGTTCCGCAGGCAAGGGTTTCGCCGGCGCCCCGCTCCCAGGTACGCTGCCGGACCTCGTTCCGGGAGATGACCTGTACGAATTCCACGTTGGTGCGCCGCGGAAAGAGTTCGTGGTTTTCAATGATCGGACCGTATTTCTCCACCGGGAAATTCTCCACGTCGTCCACGAAGATCACGCAGTGGGGGTTGCCCATGGAGACGCAGGTGATGCGGAAGGTGGAATGGAGGATATTGAGGGGCTCGTCGACCACCCGAAGTTCCCCGTCGCCGGTCATGGGGATCTCCGTGCGGGTCAGGCGCGGTTCGCCCATGTTGACGCGCACCTTGTCCACCTTGTCGTGGCTGTTGGTGAACAGTTGAAGCGTCAGGATCCCGGCGCCGGTCTCGGCGGTTATCTCCTTTTTCGCCACGATGCCGTGGTCGTAGGCATATTTGGCCACGCAGCGGATACCGTTGCCGCACATCTCCGATTCCGAGCCGTCGGAGTTGAACATGCGCATCCGCACATCGGCGACCGATGACGGCATTATCAGGATAAGCCCGTCGGAACCGATGCCGAAGTTCCGGTTGGAGACCTTGCGCGCCACCTCCGCCGGGTTGTCCAGCCGTTCCTCAAAACAGTTCACGTACACGTAATCATTGCCTGCGCCCTGCATCTTGGTGAATTTCATTCCATGACCCCTTCTCTTGGTAGTAGAGATGAATATCGTTCAAACATCGAACCGGTTTTTTATTGTATATCCCATTCCCCGGCCTGAATCAAATCGGAAACCGCCTTGTCCACGGGCGTACCGGTGACAAACAGCCGCTCCCCTGTCCCTCCCTTTCGAACCACCAGATATCCCTCTACCTTCACCGCTCCGGGACCGCCGGAAGCGGGAGTAAGTGTATGCTTCCGGTATTCGGACGGGATCTCCAGGGCCTTCAGGATCTTTCCGGCAATCGCCCGGAAATCTTCCTTGCCGCCGACGGCAATCCTCCGGTACCCGGCAAGCTCCAGAAGACGCGCCAGGGTGGCGTGATCTGCGTCACCTTGGCTGAAGTCCATGAAATACCTTTTTCCCCCTTCTTCAAAATAGCGATCAACGGGAATGGTAAGGGACGCCCCTCCACTGCCGCCCACCGGGATCGTCACCGGATGGGCCTTGCTCCATTTCAGGGAAAGCGCGTCCAGGAGGGCATCGGTAATGGCCGCCGGCTCACCGGCGGAAATGGTACGGAGAACCACCTTCAACGCCTTGGGAGGAGGAGAAGGGAGAGGTGGAGCTGCCTGTGCAGCTTCCGGAACGGGCTGCACGGGCGCCTCCGGAGTCATCGGCGCGGACGGGATGGGAACCGTCGGTGTGGAAGTTGCGGTACCTGTCGGGGCGGGAACCGTCGGGGCAGGAGTGGCGGCATTCCCCGGAACCGAGGCAACCGCCGGGGCTGCCGCCGCCATCTTTCCGGTTACGGGAATGCGGATGGTCCGGCCGATCTGCAGCCCCCTGATGTCCCTGACGCCGTTTACTCTCAGGATGCGCGGGATCAGGGCCTCGGCTCTCTCGGACGAAAGCCCGAAGCGGGACGTCAGGATCTTGTAGATATGATCGCCCGGACGGATCGTGTAGGTCACGAATTCGCCCTCAAGATCCTTTGCCGTGGGACGGCCGGGAGCAACCCGTCCTTTCGTGACTCCCTTCTTTCCGCTTCTTTTTGGCTTTTCCGGGGCATTCTTCGCCGCCGGCGCGCCTTTATCCAGGTCGGAAATCTCAATCTCGAACGACGGACCCGCGCACCACGCCCATCCCGGGCCGCACAGGGAGAGCAAAAGGATAAGGAGAGCGGGCCGGGCAAGGCAGGAAAAGGGTCTGCGGGTTACCGTAGTCTGGATTGTCATGGTCGGGTGCTCCATT
>CAYSPF010000142.1:0-3840 GCA_964432775.1 uncultured Geobacter sp. | reverse complement strand
ATCAGCGAAAATCGACAACAAAGGCCTTCACCTTCCGCTCGGGTTCCTTGCGGTAGATGAGAATTGCCGCTCCATTCTTCAGTCGTCCCTTCTCGATACGGTACGACCCTTTGCGTTCCTGCGTCTCAACCAGGTAGTTCCGGGAACCGGAAATCTCCGTGAGCGCGGTGGATAACAGGCCGGGATCCAGCCCTGCGCCGCTCCTGTCGATGGTCTGGATGGCCAGGATGAAACCTTTCTCCCGGTAGATTCGGAAATCCGCTCCGGCGCTCCGGTACTGCTCCCATCCCGGGTTTGCCTTCCCATAGCCGGGATCCGGGGACTGGCGGGGCACAAAGGAGGGGATCGTGCGGAGGGAACGAGGCGGCGCCGGTGAGGTGGCCGGGGTCTCCGCGGGGAGGGAAAGAGCGTCTTTCACTGCGGCGCCTTCCATTGCGGGCTGTTTTTCCGTGCGGCACAGGGTAAGGGAAAGAAGGAGCGCACCGGCTGCGAGGCCGCCCGTCAGGACGAACCACAGACCGGGTCGGAGCCGGCGACGGCGAACCCTTTCCGTTCCGGGGGCTGCGCCTTGGTCAACCGGGATCGGCCTGTCCGGCAATTCCGGCCGCGCTGCTGCTTCAGGTACGGGCGTTTCGCCACTTCGGGTTTCCGATCCGGCGGACCCTTCCAGGGCGCTCTCCAGAAAAGCCTGGAACCGCGGCCCGGCAACCGCCGCCGCGTCTTCCGGGGAGGCCGGTTGTTGAACCGGTATCGGTATCCGTTCGACGGAGGAAACCGGCCGTCCGATTTCCACGATATCGTCGATGTCTTCGATGGGGAGCGGCGGGTCTGCAACCGGTTCCGGAACGCTGACGGGAGAGGGCTCAGGGAGCTCGTCGTCCGCAATTTTTCTCCGCGGACGCCTCCGTTTCCGTGTCTCCGGCAGGGGAGCGAATACAAGGGCGCGGACCGCCTCGGCCAGTTCCACGTCAGGCAGGGATTCGTCTACAACTCCATGGAATGTATCCCCGGCGGAAGCGGGGTCGCCGAGAAGGAAAAGCCGGACGGATCTTCCTTTCAGGTCAGCGGCCAGACGGGAGGCGATAAGCTCTCCCGACAGTTCGCCCAGCCGTTCCTGGATGAGGAAAAAGAACGGGCCCCTCCCCGAGAGTCCCGTGAGGGCATCACCGATTCCGTTAGCCACCCGTACCTGCGCGCCGGACAGCGTGTCCGAACGGGTGAAAAGCTCGATGAGCCGCTCCCTGTCTGCCAATAGGACAATGTGAACCACATCAGCTCCAAAATATTTTTTCTTACTCTACCGCAATCCGCCGGTGGAAACAACCGGCAGGATCACCGGTGACGCACTTCCCTGTCTGCCGGTAATCCACCCCGTGTCCAGCTTCGTGAGCGGGAAATTTCGGGTATCTTGCGAAATGACTTCGATTGGGAGACAATGGCGCGAATCGTGGAGGGTCTGTGCATGGAACTGAAGACAAAGATATGGATGAACGGAAACCTGGAATGGTTCGCCTACCTGGGAAGCGAGACGGTCTTTCTCGGCAGGAGGGAAGTCCCTTACCCGCTCCGGGAAGGGGATCGCTGGTCCAACGAAGCCGGAGACTCCTTCCGGGTGCAGGATGGCGAGATACTGAGAGAAGGCGGACGGGCCGGTCTTTAGGGCGTGATGACTTTTTGAACTCGCTCCGGGCCGGCCGATTAGCCTGCTCTTTTCCTGGAGCGGGCAAGAAGGTATTCTCTGAGTGCGACCGCTTGGTTGTGTTCGACATCCCGAGCTGAAAATAAAAGTGTCAGCCGGCCTTTCGCCGTTTCGTCAAGGAGCCTCGCAACGGCCTCTGGTTGAGCCTCAAGCTCCAGGAAGTAACGGTTCTTGAATTCCTCCCATTTCGATTGGTCGTGTCCAAACCACTTTCGTAAAGCCGTGCTCGGAGCCGCGTCCTTCATCCACAAATCAGCCTGTACGTGCTCCTTCGTCATGCCGCGCGGCCATACCCGATCTACAAGAACACGAGAGCCATCGTGCGGGTTGGCCGGTTCGTATACCCGTTTCGTTTGAATGTCCATCAAGAATGTCCCCCCACACCCCTTTGCATCTTCTCCAGAACAGTCAGAATATGCAGCAGATACAAAAGAACGCATCCGTTTGCGGCAAGAATCACACCAAGGACCAGTCCGGGAATCAGCCGGGAAACAAGCATAGATGTGCCAAACAGAATCGTCAACAGATTCATTGTCAGCTGCGCTGCAAAAAGTTTCTTCAGCATCGGGGGGCCGGGATCGCTCGCCTGTTCCGATTTTCTCAGGCGAGGAATACATATTTTCCACAGCGTCATGACACCGCCGAGGATATTGAGCACACCGACGAGCACCGTCAACGGCGAAACCAGGATTTCCGGAATAATACAGGATACGATTCCAAGCGCCGCAAACAAAAGTCCGAACAGAATCATCAGCCATGAACGGGGAAACGGACCAATCGGCGTACTACCGGATGCCAGCATCTGAACCGCGAAAATCACCATCAGAAGTCCGAGCTGCGCACTTCCCGAAAAAGGAAGCAGACCAAGATTTACCGGAATCAGCAGCACGCCGAGAAGCAGCATGAAAATGCCCATCAGCAGAATCATGGCATTATCAGTGGAAAGCGCGACATCTCCCTCACAGCGTTTTCCGGCCTCCGGATATGCAGAATAGATCTTCCGGAGAACACCGGCAAGATAGACGATTGCCGACCCGAAAATCAGAACCACCACTGCCGTCCGGGGTGTTGTCAGCAGGGTATGTTCCAAGATGAGCACTCCGGTCAGCATCGACAATCCATAGACCGCACTGCATCCAACAATCAGATGCCGGAATATTCCCCCGTATTTCGCCCAGGTCCGGAGCTTGCCTTTGGCTAGACACATCTGCAGAAGCAGCAGAAAACCTCCGGGCCCAAAACAGAGAAACAGCAGCATGCGGGGAATCCGGCTGAGAACGTCGGGAATAAAACAGGTAACAATGCCCACTGCCGCAATAAGGACTCCGACCGCAAGCAAAGGCTTTGACCTGCGCATGTCGCCGAAAGGGGTTTTCCCGAGCGTTATCACCTGCAAGGCAAACATGACCAGAAGCAATCCGTACAAACCGTTTTCATAGTAAGGGAGCGCTCCCGCGGACACCGGGAAAAGCAAAACTCCGGTAATCAGCAGCATCATTCCGGCGATGAGCAGAATCACCACCTCAAGCGGAAGATCTGCCTCCTGTAGTATCCTGTATTCACTCATATTTCCTGGCCGCAATCTTTACATCCTTTCTTTTTCAAAGGGCCGCTTTCCCGCTCCTTCGTAATCGGGCATTGTTCAAAAAATATTCATCCTTGCCTTTGGCGACTCTGGAATCGAAGGCGTTGGCAGCGCCGTCCCGGTCTTCATCGGTAACAAAGACGATTCTCTCGTTCTCAGCGACTCCCGTGAGGATGCCGCGAGCGGACTCTTCCGGGGATAGTGCGCTCGCGGGAGCGCCCCCGACCTTGTCCCAGATGGGAGTGGCGACAGTCCCGGGAATGACGGTGGAAAGGCGGATGTTCTCATCCCACAGCTCATAGCGCAGCGAACAGGTAAGCCCGACCAACGCGGCCTTGGTGGCGCTGTACATGCTCTGGAGCGCCATGGGCGAAAAAGCGATACCTGAGGCCGTGTTGGCGATATGCCCACCACCCTGGGCGCGCATGATCGGCAATACCGCCCGGATGCCGTAGAGTGCGCCGTAGAAGTTGACATCAAATGCGAACTTCCAGTCGGCATCGGTTGTTTCGTCGAACCATTTCCCCAGACCGAGCCCTGCATTATTGAAAAGGAA
>CAYSPF010000141.1:0-6059 GCA_964432775.1 uncultured Geobacter sp. | reverse complement strand
AGGCTGGTGACCGATTACGAGAGGCTTCGGGGAAGTTCCAACCCGGCCCCTGACACTACTTTCCGGATTGAAACTAGATAGCTGGCATCATTGTATGCTATCCTTGCGTCGGCCGGCGACGTACTTGGGTACGTGCCGAGGTGGAAGTATCCCTTCTGCTTGTTAAGCTCAAAAATGTAGATGAACGTTTTTGAGCCTGACGACAGGACCCGGACTGCGAAGCCTCTATTCTCCCTGACGGTGTACTTCTTGTCCCTCGGTTTCAAAGAACCGATGTATCTGTCTGAAAATTGCTTCATCTTGTGCCCTTTTTGTTGCATCCGTTTTGTGGTAGGCGGGCGGAGAGAAGTTATGAAACAAACAGACAGGCAAATAGAGGGAAAAACAATAAAAGTCAACTATATATACAGATTGTCTGAAACATCAAGGTACATCAGGACAGTCGGAGAAAAGATGAAACGTCAGCTTCCCAAGCTGAAGGTCGCGGGTTCGAATCCCGTTTCCCGCTCCAATAATAACGAGGGGTCAGCCGGACAAGGCTGCCCCCTTTTCTGTTTGGCCGAAAACCGAGTCGCCATGCCGCGGGACTTGGTGATTACCCCTTGAAGGAGAGTGATCCATGAGGATTGTCCGCTACCTGTACGAAGGGAACGCCCGTTACGGCATCGTCGATGATGACGGGCTGCATCCCTGCGACGGCGACCCCTTTACCCGACTGAACCGCCAATCGACCGTCCTTGACCTTGCCGCCGTGAAGCTGCTGGCGCCGGTAGACCCTCCGAACATCATCTGCCTCGGCCTCAATTACCGGGAACACGCCGCGGAGACCGGCCATCCCCTGCCGGCCGAGCCCCTGGTCTTCCTGAAGGCAACCACCGCGCTGTGCGGGCCGGGCGACCCCATACTCCTGCCCGCCCGGTACCCCCACATGATCGACTACGAGGCCGAACTGGCCATCGTGATCGGCAAACGGGCCAGGGATGTCACGGAAGATGAGGCCCAAGAGGTCATTCTCGGTTATACGGCCGCCAATGACGTATCGAACCGGGCGGTCCAGTTCACGGACGGCCAGTGGGCGCGGGCAAAGAGTTATGACACCTTTTGCCCGGTCGGCCCCGCCATCGTGACCGGCCTGGACGCCGACAACCTGGCTATCAGTTGCCGGCTGGACGGGGAGGTGATGCAGGCATCCAACACCTCCGACATGATATTCTCGGTGCGGCGGATTGTCTCGCACCTCTCCCGCTGCTGTACTCTTCTTCCAGGAACGCTGATCCTGACGGGTACCCCCGGCGGGGTCGGCTTCAAGCGAAATCCCCCCGTTTTCCTTCGACCCGGGCAGGTCGTGGAGGTGGAAATCGAGGGGATAGGTATCCTGGCAAACCCGGTGGCCGGTTGACCTCCAGGGCAGAACCCGCTGAATTTGCTTCAGAACAGAGGTGTGAAGGAGATTCCCTGTGAACCGCTACGTCATCGGCGACATTCATGGAGGAGCGCAGACGTTCCGGGCGCTCCTGGGCCGGATCGGCCTGCGCCGGGGGGATCGTCTCCATCTTCTGGGGGATCTCATCGACCGCGGCCCGGACAGCCGGGGTGTGCTGGACACGATCCTCACCCTGCGTGAGACCGGGTTCACGATTCGGCCGATCCGGGGCAACCACGAGGATATGCTGCTGCGGACCGTCTCCGGTGACCATGACACCTGGTCGCCCTATTGGATGGAGGCGTTCGGGAAGCATACGCTGCGAAGCTTCGGCATAGGGGAGGTGGGAGAGTTGCCGGAACGGTACGTCAATCTCCTTATGTCGCTGCCGCTCCTGGCGCTGGAAGACGACTACGTCATCGTCCACGCCGGCTTGGCGTTCAACGCGCCGGATCCCCTCCACGATTCCCACCCGCACACCATGCTCTGGCAGGAATCGGGCATCCCCGACAGGAACCGGCTGGGCAACAGGATTGCCGTGACCGGGCACAAGTACCGGCCGCTGCGGGACATCGAGGCCTCCCTTCTCACCGACCGGATATTCCTCGACAACGGCGCCTTCACCGGCATGCTTCCCGAGCTGGGGAACCTGGTGGCGCTGGACCTCGACCGGAAGAAGCTGGTGGTGCAGCCGTGGCTGGATGGGGAGTGATTATGCTCGACCTCGTAACCAGTCATGGATATCCGGCACTCTTTCTTCTGAGTTTCCTCGCATCGACCATACTGCCTCTCGGGTCTGAATGGATGCTCGCGGCAGTGCTGCTGAACGGGCATAACCCATGGCTCTCCGTTGCCGTTGCGACGGCCGGGAATACGCTGGGCGCCTGCACCACGTACGGGATCGGCTTATATGGAGGCCCCTTCCTCATCGGAAGGGTTCTGCGAATCAGCGATGAGACTCGGCAAAAGGCCGAGAGATTCTATGGACGATTCGGTTCATGGTCTCTCCTTTTCTCCTGGGCGCCTGTTCTGGGAGATCCGCTCTGCCTGGTAGGGGGGATGTTGCGAATTCACCTTGGCCGATTTGCAATTCTGGTCTTGACCGGCAAATTGGCGCGATATGGCATTGTCAGCCTGGTTGTCTTGGGCGTGTAACGGGAGGGGTAGGGATGAACGATTCTTTCGACGGTTTTCCACCCGAGGCCCTCGCCTTTTTCGAGGGGCTGGCCGCCAACAACACCAAGGCCTGGTTCGAGGCCCACCGGAGCGACTACGAGATGTATCTGCTGACGCCGCTCAAATCCCTTGTCGGCGACCTGTCCGGAGCCATGCTGGAAATAGATCCGGACCTGATAACCATCCCGGCGGTGGACAAAACCATCTCGCGAATTTACCGCGATACCCGCTTTTCCCGCAACAAATCTCCCTATAAAACCCGTCTCTGGATCAGTTTCAAACGTCCGAGCCCGGATTGGAAGACAGCCCCCTGTTTCTTTTTTGAGGTCAGGGCGGATGGATACCGCTACGGCATGGGGTTCTACAGCGCCACGAAGGAGACCATGGACCGTCTGCGGCGTTTCATCGAGACCGAACCGGAACAGTTCCGCGAAGCGGTTGCCTGGCTGGATTCGCAGGACACCTTCTCCGTGGAAGGCGAGCGCTACAAGCGCCCTTTGAACGCCGCGCTTCCCGGCGATCTGCAAGAGTGGCACGGGCGCAGGAATCTTTATTGTATCTGCAACCGGGTTCCTGACGGCCGGTTTTTTTCACGGGGCATCCTGGAGGATCTGCGCGGCGGATTCGGGCGGCTGGCTCCCCTGTACCACCTGCTGTGGCGGCTGCGGGGGTAAAACGGTCACGGAGATGACTTGTCAGTGACCTGAGTGGGGAGGCCGGAAATCATACTCCTCCATCCAGCGAAGTTCCGGATCATGTTTCCCGTCCTGTGCCGTTTCCCCGCAACCAGCGGACCGCCTCGTCGAACTCCCTGAATACACGGATATCCTCTGTTGTGTTGCGCACCGTGCCGCGCAGGAGCTCATACATCCGTCCCATGCCGAACGCCACATTCGTTGGCGCCACCAAGGCGACCCTGGTCCTGAAACCAAGGATGTCCAGTTCCGCGACCCTGGCGACCAGGCGACGCATCCCTTCGTGGGTGATATCGAGGTTGGATACGTCCCTGAGGTCAACGATGTCGTCCAGGGCCGGATCGAAATCCGGAGCGGTGATGAGTCCGGAATAGGCGGCAAGCAGCGACTCATCGTCCACTGTGCCCCGGTAGCGCGCGGTCCTGATCCGGTCTTGCGGTGAAATGATGAAGGTTATGCCATTGTCCGTGTCTTCAGCCTTCTCCATGGAAGCTCCCTCTTCTGATAATCACTACCACGTATGCTCGGATTCCGGGAGTCTCGCAAATCCCGGATGGTTCCCCGAATCAGTACGGGGCAGGGTCATCATCGTATTTCGGCATGGCCACTCCGGTGCAGTCAAAGGCGTATCCGGAGACTCTCGTCTGGCCATAAAACCCCCGGATATCTTCCCGCCAGTAGATATGGGTAGCGCCTGCTTCCCTGGCCTTCACGGCGGTCCGGTATTTGAAGTCGGCCAGGACCGGCGGAGGCCCCCAGAACCGGTAACCGTAAGGCCCCGGATATGTGCCGACCCGGCGGCATTCCCGTACGCTTACGGGGTCGGCCGTTCCCAGCGGAAATGGTCTGTCCGGAAGAAACGTGGAGCAACCCGAGATCGCAATGATGGTAACGAATAGCACGAAAGTCTTCATAAAGCCTCCCCAAAATCACTTTCCAGCAGGATGTACCCGAAGAGGACAGCGCATCGCCTGAATCCAATAATACCAAACTATGGAGAAATCAGAACAGGCAAAGGTCGTCCGACAGGTTGTTGAATAACGTCATGAGATGTTTGGTTTTGCGGGTATGGGAGGGTTTGTGATGGGGTTTGATAGGTGAAAAATAAAAGAGCCGCCATGATCGCATGCTCCGACGGGCGGCTCTTCTTGAGCTGACTCCATGGTAAAAACATCTGACAAGATCTTCGAACCCTAACAGGCTTCAGTCTTCAGTCTAGCCTCCTCTGTTCTCCTATCTCCGGCCGTTCGCCCTTTTCGGTGACATGAAGGGAAATACGGTGTCGACGCTCCCTTCCACCCAATATCCGCACACGCTGCATGTCATCCCCCGTGTCACATGGGTCAAGGTTCTGGATTCAAAACGGTGCAGACCTATTTTGGCTTTGCATTTCGGACAATACATGGATGTCTCCTTTCTTTGCTTCGCTTTGTACTACATTCATTGATAAGCGAGACAGAATCCACGGGGAAATCCGGAAGAATGGTGAGGTTTGCGGATTACCGTCTTGATGGTGGTTACCGGGAGAAAATTACTTGTTGATCAGCAATGGGTTGCTTTCCAGAGGTATTCAATGACCCTCATTTTTTTGGGGAACTATACGCCACCCTTCTATTAAGAGGTGTAAAGATTTGTAAACAAACTCCCTGGCAGGTGTCAAGGCTGAAGACTGAAGGCAGAAAGTTATCAATCATGAAATCAGGCTTGAAATATCCCTTCTAGAGGTATATTGTTTGCCCATGACATGGACCGTCACTTTCACCGGAAAGGCGCGGAAGCAGAAAGGTTAGCTCCCCGAAAAGATACGCGAGTTGCTCTTTCAGCTTGCAAAGGACATCGAAGCATCCGGCCCGGTACGGGGGGACTGGCCCAACTACTCAAAACTTTGCGACAACCGGCATCACTGTCATCTAAAGAAAGGTCATCCGACCTATGTTGCGGTCCGGACCGAAGACACTGGTACCATATCGGCGGAGATACTTTATGCGGGCACACACGAAAAAGCACCCTACTGACGAGCTTGTAACCATAACCTTGCGGATTCGCCGCAGCAAGGTTCCCCAGTTGCAGCGTTTTGCGGAATCTCTCGAAACTGAGGAAGAGCTGTCCTACTCCATTGCGGAAGTATTCCCCGAGTATATCGGCAGGGAGAAGGAAGTGGCTCTGCGGGCCTACCGCAACCGGGAAGGCTTGACACAGAAACAGCTCGCCGAATTAACCAACATCCCGCAGCACCACATCAGCGAAATGGAGAACGGCAAGCGGAGTATTGGCAAAGAGAGGGCGAGAAGACTCGCTGAGGCGCTGCATTGCGACTATCGTCAGCTATTGTAGAAATTGGTGGAAACCAGAGGAAATCGACTCTGCTGATCATGAATTTTACGATGACACTCTAACTGTTTATGATTGCAGGCCACGCAACTGCCGGTCCTATCCCCATCTGAACAAGAAGGATTTTGTTTTTCGCATGAACCAGGCATATGGCAATTGCTCCGTCTGTCCCATCGTCTTCAATGTGTACGAAGGGTGCAAGAGCGAGTTGTGGCGAGCCGGGAGAAGGTAGGGCGCCCACATGAGAGCACAAATACCGGATTGTAGTGTAACTACGTGCCTGGTAGTATGGTGACCATAATTACAAGAATGAGGCGCCTCCATGATAACCGTAGGGATAAAGGAATTAAAAGCAAATCTGAGCAGTTATGTGGCAAAGGTTAATAACTCAACTTTCGCACCAAGGTGGTCAGGTGTAACCGACTGAAATATGG
>CAYSPF010000140.1:2596-6195 GCA_964432775.1 uncultured Geobacter sp. | reverse complement strand
AAGCGAGGTTCGGGAGGGGGAGGCAAAATTCATTCAGTATGCCGGGTCGGCGGCGGTGCTGGTGCGCAAACGGGGAGGGGAGTTGGTTGCCCTCTCGGCCGTCTGTACCCATCTTGGCTGTATCGTGCAGTGGCAGAAGGATCGGCAGGAATTTCTCTGCCCTTGTCATGCGGGCCGGTATTCGGTGGAAGGCGCCGTGATCTCCGGTCCGCCTCCCAAACCGCTGCAGAAACTTTCCGTTGCCGTGGCCAACGGCGCCATCACCGTCGAATGACGGTTCCGGAGGAGTCATGACAATCATACAGCGGCTTTATCGGTGGCTGGATGTCCGGATCGGCGCCCGCGAAATCGTCGAAAAGGAATTGACCGGCTATCTCCTGCCGCGCAACATCAACATCTGGTATTCCATGGGGAGCATTCTGCTCTTCATCTTTTCCCTGCAGGTGGTGACCGGAATGCTGCTCCTGGTGTACTACGTGCCGGATGCAGACAAGGCATTCAGCAGCGTGACCTTCATCATGAACAAAGTGCCGTTCGGCTGGCTGATCCGCCTGTGTCACGTGGTCGGATCCAACATGATGGTGCTGATCCTTCTCTTTCACCTGCTGTCGACTCTCTTCATGGGAAGTTACAAGAAACCCCGCGAACTGAACTGGCTTTCCGGCTTTCTACTTTTCGTCCTGGTGATGTCCATCTCGCTGACCGGCTACCTCCTCCCCTGGAGCCAGCTCTCCTACTGGGCCACGACCGTGGCCACCAACAGTGTCGCCGCCATTCCCCATGTCGGCCAGTACCTGGTGGAGTTCCTTCGCGGCGGCAAACTGGTCGGTCCTCCCACCCTGGGAAGGTTCTTTGCCCTGCATGTGGCGATACTTCCCGTTACCATTGCCCTGCTGGTGGGACTTCACCTCTTTTTGCTGAAACGGATCGGCATATCGTCCCCCCCCTTCGGACTCAAGGAGACGAAAAACGACTGGCAGGGGGACTCATACCGTTACCAGGACCATCCGGGAGGAATCCCCTTTTTCCCCAATTATCTGTTGCAGGATATGACCTCCATCGCGGTCTATCTGGCATTTTTTTTCGCCGTGCTCTTTTTCGATCCCTACCTCTTTTTTCCCAAGGACGCCTTTGTTCCGGCGAATCAGTTCCTGACACCGGAGCATATCAAGCCGGAGTGGTACTTCCTGGCCAATTACCAGACCCTGAAAATCTTTCCCAGTGAAATTATCGGGATGGCCGTGCAGGGGATAGCCATGACTTTCCTGGCGCTCCTGCCGTTTCTTGACCGGGGCGCAGAGCGTCATCCGCTGAAACGCCCATTCTTTCTGCTGTGCAGCATCGGCGGCATCCTGACCTGGCTCGGGCTGACCATCTGGGGGCATTTCTCATGATCCTGACGGCGAGTATCCAATCCTTGTTGCGAACGCTGGCGCCGTGCATCATTCTGCATCTGCTGGTCTGTCTTGCCGTGGCCGCGGAACCGGAGGCGAATGTCTGCGTTCAGTGCCACGGGGGGCTGCCCGGGCGGTTGGGCGCACCGGTGGCCCAGTGGCGCGGCAGCGTCCATGCGGAGAACGGCATTTTCTGTAATGGCTGTCACGGGGGGGATCCAAAGGATGCGGTCAATGCCATGAGCCCGGCCCGCGGGTTCCTCGGGGTGCCGAAAAAAGACGATATCCCGGCCTTCTGCGGTCGCTGCCATGTGGGTGTGCTGGAATCCTTCCGGACCAGCGCCCACGGCAAGGCGACGGGCAAAGGGGGGCCTACCTGCGTAACCTGTCACGCTAATCACCGGGTGCGGAAGGCTACCCTTGATCTGATCAACGAAAAGAGTTGCGGCAGCTGTCATTCGTTCGAGGGTTCGCGGCTGATCAGGGAGGCAATGGCTGCCACCGAATCGAGGATCGTGGCGCTCGACCGGCGCATAGGCGGATTAAAGGGGAAGGGTGTCGACACCAGCCGGATGGAGCAGCGCCTGTTTGCCGGACGCAACCGCTTCCACACCCTGTCCCATGTGGTGGATGTCAACACAATCAAAGGCAGTACCCGCGAGATAAACGCAGATCTGGACTCCATCGACCGTTCGCTCAAGGATATCGGCGAGCAGGAGGGGAAAAAGAAACTGATGGGCGCGGCTGCCATTGCCGGCGCCCTCCTTGCCGCGCTTTTGCTGACCCTGTACCGGAGAACATTCAAGTGACATCGCAGCGGTTTGCGGGAGTAGATGTGGAAGACGGCCGGGAGACGTCGTCTATTGGCCCTTTGACTCTTTCAGGGCATCAATGACAGCTTCCATCTCATCTCGGGTCAGTTGGGTGAATTTGGGCATTATCGGCTGGTACCCCTTGACCAGGTCGGCGTTCGGATCCTCCAGCGACCGCCGCAGGTAGGACTCGTCCACGGTGACGATTCGCTCTGCCCCATTGGTCACCACTGTTGTCTGATGTCCCCAGATCCCCTTGAACGTCGGTCCCGCCTTTTTCGTCCCGTCAAGAGAGTGACAAGCAAGACAACCATACTTCTCCAGAACTTCCATGCCGCGTTTTGCCTTGGCAGGTTTCCGTTCCTGCAGCCAGGCCATGAATACTGCTTCAGGCACGGCCTCCACCGTGGTGACCATGCCGGAATGGCCGATGCCGCAATAGGAGGAGCAGAAAAGATCATAGGAACCCGCTCGTGACGCCATGAACCAGGCATGATTTTTCATCCCGGGCACGGCGTCCCGTTTCACCCGAAAAGCCGGGATGTAAAAACCGTGCAACACATCCAGGGAAACAATGTTCACCTCCACCGGTCTGCCCACCGGCACATAGAGCCTGGGGCTGGTCTTGCCGTTGGCGTAGGTGAAACTCCAGAACCACATGCGGGCGGTGGCGGTAACCTGCAGCGCCCCTTTGGGCACGTTGCGCAGGGCCAGGTAGCCGGCCCAGCCGTAATAGAACATGGCCAGTACCAGCAGGGTGGACAGTGATACCCAGGTGATCTCGATCCAGACATTGCCTGCCGACCGGGATGTGGGCTCCGGGGCCCGGGAGCGGCGGTAACGGATGACAAACCAGATTGTCACCGCGGTAATCCCGAGAAGCAGGACAACGGAAATCCCGACAATCCAGATGAACACCGGATCTACTGCCTGGGTCGTTGTCAGTAACGGTGGGTTCATGTCGAATCCTCAGCGATAGAGCACATCGACAAAGGTCAGCCCTATGAAGACGGCAAGTGTTGCAAGGGCCAGGAAAAGCAGCCATTTCAGAAGCCTTCCCTCGTATTTCATCTGCATGAAGATGGCGATGACCAGGCCCGCTTTTAATGAGGCAATAGCCAGTGCCGTCCAGACACGGAAGACTCCAAGGTCCTGGAAGGAAACCCAGATTGTCAGGGCGGTGAGGGCCATCAGCGCGAGCCAGGTTGCCGCAAGTTTGCCGTAGGTGATGTTGTGTTGTTCCGTGGTATCCGTCTTCATTTCGTATGCCTTACAAAACCAGGTAGTATAACGGGAAGATAAATATCCAGATCAGGTCAACCAGGTGCCAGAACAGGGTGCTGTTCTCCAGCCATATGAAGTTTCCGGCCGTGATGGTTCCGCGCCTGATCCG
>CAYSPF010000140.1:0-2496 GCA_964432775.1 uncultured Geobacter sp. | reverse complement strand
ACCGCCATGGCCGCCAGCAGGCTGCTGGTAATGAGGACGACGGTGTTGACGGCGCCGAACCAGCGATGCATCTCATGGCCCGCGGCTGCGAATTCATGCGGATAGCGGGCCAGATACACACCGTAGAGGAGAAACAGGCCGCCGAACAGCAACAGCTCGGTAAAGAGAAAAAGCCACATGCCGAGCTTGGCGCCGTCGTAATCCTTGTGCTGTGCTTTGTTCATGGGATGCCGGCGCCTTTGAAGTCATAGGGACCATGGGTCACCACCGGTTCTTCGCTGAAGTTTTCCGTCGGCGGCGGGGTGGGGATACTCCACTCAAGGGTGGCGCCGCCCCATGGGTTGCCGCCGACCGGTTCACCTCGGAAAAGCCCGCGGAACAGGTTCACCAGCATCAGCGCCATGCCAATGGCAAGTATCCAGCTGCCGATGGTTGATGCCAGGTTCAAAGCGGAGAATTCCGGCAGATAGTCGTAGTACCGCCTCGGCATTCCCTTCACCCCCAGCACCATCATGCAGAAGTACATGATGTTGAAACCGACGAAGATCAGTGCCCAGGCCACCACCGCGGGTTTTTCCCGGTAACGGCGGCCATAGAACTTTGGAAGCCAGTAATGCATGGCGCCGAAAAAGGCGAAACCGGAACCGCCGAAGATCACATAGTGAAAATGACCGACCACGAATTGGGTGTCATGGACATGGATATCCGTGGCGGCAGCGCCGAGAATCAGTCCGGTCAGGCCGCCGATGGAAAAGAGGAGAATAAAGCCGAGCGCAAAGAGCATCGGCGCCTCCAGGGAAATTGAACCCTTGTAGAGGGTGGAGACCCAGTTGAAAACCTTGATGGCCGACGGGATTGCCACCACGAAGGTAAGAAAGGAAAAAACGAGAATAGCAAAGTCGCTCATGCCGCTGGTAAACATGTGGTGGCCCCAGACCAGGGACCCGGCGGCGGCGATGGCGATGCTGGAGAACGCAATCATCTTGTAGCCGAAGATCGGCTTGCGGGAAAAAACCGGGATGATCTCCGAGATCACGCCCATGGCAGGCAGTATCATGATGTACACCGCCGGATGCGAGTATATCCAGAACAGGTGCTGATACATGATCGGGTCGCCGCCGCGTCCCGGATCGAACAGGCCTGCGCCGAGAACCCGTTCCGCGAGTATCAGTACCAGCGTGATGCCGAGGATCGGTGTGGCCAGGATCTGCACCCAGGCGGTTGCGTAGATTGACCAGACAAAGAGCGGCAGCCGGCCCCATGTCATTCCCTCGGCCCGGAGGCGATGAATGGTGGTTACGAAATTGAGCCCGGTCAGTATGGCTGAAAGCCCGACTAAAAAGACGCCGAAAACCGCCAGGGTCACGTTGGTCCCGGTGCGGGCGCTGAACGGAACGTAAAAGGTCCAGCCGGTATCGGGCGGGCCGCCGCCGGTAAAGAGTGAGGTGATGATGGTTGCGGCGCCGGTGATGTAGATCCACCACGAGAGCAGGTTGAGACGGGGGAAGGCCACGTCCCCGGCGCCGATCTGGATCGGCATGATCAGATTGCCGAAAGCGCCGGGAAAGCCGGGGAGGATGAAGAGAAAGATCATGAGCACCCCGTGCACGGTGAACAGGGCGTTATAGGTCTGGGGGCCGACGATGGTCCGGCCGGGGGCCATCAGTTCGAGCCGCAGCAACAGCCCGAGCAGCACCGCGATGAGGAAAAAGGTGAACACCGAGTAGAAATAGAGGAAGCCGATTCGCTTGTGATCGGTGGAAAAGATCCAGGCCGAAATGCCGGTTTTGCCGGTATCGGTCCAGAAACCGCGGCCGGCGGGCGTGTCTGACGGTTCAAGCTCGGGCATCATTTCTCCTTGGGTGGGCGTGGTCGCTTCCTGCCGCTGAACAGGAGGAATACCAGGAAGCCTCCGGCAACCAGAATAACCGCGGTGGCGCTGATGCGCAGCAGATTGAAGACATAGGTCTTAGCGACCGGGTCATACGTGTAGCAGTACTCCACCAGTTTGCGGATGGATGGTCCGCTCATTCCTTTGTCGGCTTCACTCAGGGCCAGGGCAAGATCCTTCGGCAGGATTGCAACCCCGTACAGGTAGCGGACGATGGCGCCGTCTCGATCCACAACCAGGCTGACCACCGGGTGGAAAAAGTCATTACCGCGCCGCTCGAAGCGGAATCCGACGGCATCGGTCAGCCTGCGGATAGCGTTGCCGTCTCCGGTCAGAAAATGCCAGCCGTCGGCGGGGAATGTTGCGTTCATTGCGGTCAGGTACATCTTTTTGCTTTTAGCCGCAAGTTCCGGCGTTTCATGGTCATCGAAACTCACCGAAATGACCCGGTACTCCTTGCCGGGTCGCAGTGTAAGAGACGGCAGCGCGTCGGCGACATTTGATTGCTGCAGGTTGCAGACATCGGTGCAATGGTAGTACACCGGCACAATAAGGGTCGGTCCGGTAATCAGTTCGCCGAGGCGAACCGTTTTCCCGGTTTCATC
>CAYSPF010000139.1:0-6208 GCA_964432775.1 uncultured Geobacter sp. | reverse complement strand
GGGGGTTTTTTGTTTACCTATCAATTGATTATTTCCCCCGGGAAAAGGAATTGCATCAGGAGGCAGCACGAACTGATTATCGAGAGGTATCATTGACAACGCATTCCGTGCTGAAAAAGGTGGCCCGGACCATCCATGAGCACCAGTTGCTCTATGAGGGGGATACGGTGATAGTAGCCGTATCAGGCGGAGCTGATTCGGTTGCGCTGCTTGACTTTCTCGTCTCACTGAAGGACCTGAAACTGAATCTCATTGTCGCCCACCTGAATCACTGCCTGCGGGGCGCTGAATCGGACGGTGATGCCGCCTTTGTCGCTGATTTGGCTCTCCACTACGGGCTGCCAATCGAAATCGGCTCCGCGGATGTCCGCGAGATCAGCCGCGGACGGAGTCTCTCACTGGAAGAGGCTGGACGGGTAGCGCGATATGAGTGGTTCAGTGAACTGGCCGGCAGATACCAGGCGCGGCGGGTTGCCTTGGGTCACCATGCCGATGACCAGGCAGAGACATTCCTGCTACGGCTTCTACGCGGCGCCGGTACGGCCGGCCTCCGCGGCATGAGGCCTCTGTCGGCAGGGATACACGTCCGACCCCTCCTCTATCTGACCCGTTCGGAAATCCTTGTTTACCTGAACGATCGGGGGCTCTCCTTTCGCGTAGACGGCAGCAATGACGACAGGAGCTTTCTCCGCAACCGCATTCGTCACGAATGCCTTCCGTACCTCACTTCGTATAATCCGGCCATTACGGAACGCCTGAATGCCACGGCGGAGATACTGGCAGCCGATGAGGATGTGCTGGAAGCGCTCACTGACCAGGTCTTCGCGCGAATCTCCTCGTGCGTAGCCGATATCGTCACACTGCATCAGCCTGAACTGAGGTTGAATCTTCCCGGAATGCGGCTGCGGTTGTACCGACGCGCCATCCGAGATAGTAAGGGGAATTTGATCGGGATAACCGGTTCACACCTGAAACAAGTCGATGAGCTTGTCTCATCAGACCGGGTAAACGGTGGGGTTGAGCTGCCATGCGGGTTGTCGGTGGTGCGCAGCTACGATTCGTTGACCTTTTCCTCCCATGGCGCAGACAAAAACGCGGGGCCATGGGAAATCACCATCAAGGGCGCCGGCTCCCATGCGCTTCCCGACGGCCGCATCATTTCGGCACACCTGTCAGTGCCGCCGAATAACTGGAAAGAGATACCCCCGCACAGGGCGTATTTTGATCCGCACGCCAACCCGTTCCCGTGGACAATGAGGACGTTCCGGCACGGAGACCGCTTCCAGCCCTTCGGAATGAGCGGAACGAAGAAGGTCAAAGATTTCTTCATTGACGAAAAGATACCTGCGGCCGCTCGACGCCGGGTTCCGCTTCTCTTTTCAGGTGAAAAACTTCTCTGGATCTGCGGCCTCCGGATCGCTGAGGCAGGCCGCGTTTCTCCGGATACTCGTGAGGCGATACTGGTTGAAATTCCAGCAATTACGCCTTAATTTTCTTGTAAAACAAGCACCCGTATGGTATTTCATCAATAATGTCGCAGTATTTGTTCTCCAACCGAGTATACTGCGTACTGAGTCCGCATTCTCTCCGGGGGTAGCATTTGAGCCAATTTTATAAAAATCTCGCACTCTGGCTTGTTATCAGCCTGATGATGCTCCTTGTCTTCAGTCTCATCAACAAGCCCCGTTCCAGCCAGGAAAAAACGAACTATACGGAATTCATTAATGCCCTTGACGCCGGCAAGGTTGCTTCCGTCACCCTTCAGGGGAACGAGGTCGTCGGGAAATACATCGACGGCAAGGAATTCCGAACTTACAAACCGGAGGATCCGCTCCTTACCCAGAAACTGCTTGAAAAGAAGATACCGATAACGGCAAAGGCGGAAGAGGAAAAGGTTTCCTGGCTTTCCATGTTCCTGTCCTGGCTGCCGCTGATCCTGCTGGTCGGTGTGTGGATTTTCTTCATGCGACAGATGCAGGTGGGTGGAGGCAAAGCCATGTCCTTCGGCAAGAGTCGGGCAAAACTGCTGACCGAGGCCCAAGGGAGGATCACTTTCGAAGACGTGGCAGGCGTTGACGAGGCAAAGGAAGAACTTGCCGAGATCATCGCCTTCCTGAAAGATCCGAAGAAGTTCACGAAACTTGGGGGACGCCTTCCCAAGGGCGTTCTTCTCGTGGGACCTCCCGGAACCGGTAAGACACTTTTGGCCCGGGCCATTGCCGGAGAAGCGGGTGTTCCCTTTTTCTCTATTTCCGGCTCCGATTTTGTCGAGATGTTCGTCGGTGTCGGCGCGAGCCGCGTTCGTGACCTGTTTGTGCAGGGAAAAAAGAATGCGCCGTGCATTGTCTTCATCGACGAGATTGATGCCGTCGGCCGTCATCGAGGAGCTGGGCTGGGCGGTGGTCATGACGAGAGGGAACAAACCCTCAACCAGCTACTGGTCGAGATGGACGGTTTCGAGTCCAATGAGGGGGTCATCCTTATCTCAGCGACAAACAGGCCCGACGTCCTTGACCCGGCCCTTCTCCGCCCGGGAAGATTCGATCGTCAGGTCGTGGTGCCGCGACCCGACGTGAAGGGACGGGAGGCGATCCTGAAAGTACATTCCCGGCAAACCCCCCTGTCGCCGAGCGTCGATTTATCGGTTATCGCCCGGGGAACCCCCGGTTTCTCCGGAGCGGACCTGGCAAATGTTGTCAACGAGGCCGCCCTTCTGGCCGCCCGCAAGGACAAAAACTTCCTGGAAATGGAGGACCTGGACGACGCCAAGGATAAGGTGTTGATGGGCGTCGAACGGCGCAGCATGGTCATCTCCGAGGAAGAAAAGCGGAATACCGCCTATCACGAGGCAGGGCATACCCTGGTGGCTAAATTCATCCCCAACACCGACCCCGTCCATAAGGTATCCATCATCCCCCGGGGGAGAGCTCTCGGGATAACCATGCAGCTTCCCATCGAAGACAAGCATTCCTACAACAGGGAGTCTCTGCTCGACAGGATAGCGGTGCTGATGGGCGGCAGGGCAGCCGAAGAAATAGTCTTCCAAACCAAAACCACGGGCGCCGGCAACGACATCGAACACGCCACCGAGATTGCCCGGAAGATGATCTGCGAGTGGGGAATGAGCGACCGTCTCGGTCCGGTAAGCTTGGGCAGGAAGGACGAACAGATCTTCCTTGGACGAGAGATGGGGGTCGCGAAAAACTTCAGCGAGGCCACGGCCGTGGAAATAGACGAGGAGATCCGCCGCATCGTGGAAGATAACTACAACCGAGCCCGCACCCTCCTGACGGACAATATCGAGATCCTGCACAAGCTTTCCCATGTGCTTATCGACAAGGAAAGCCTGAACGGCGCGGAGGTGGATGAAATCATGGGCCGCCCTGCCCCAACACCCTGTTCTCCCCCCGTGCTTGCCGAAGACTCGCCGGGGATATGAGCCCCTGCTTTCCAGGGTAATGGCTACCGATCCTTCTCTTCATACGCGCACGGGGAATCCTGACACCGCATCCACTGGCCCTCGGATCTGGAGGGTCGGCGGGAGGGAGTTCGACCTCAGTGTGCGGCCCCATATCATGGGGATACTCAATGTGACTCCCGACTCCTTTTCCGACGGGGCGGTTTTCCTGGAGACCGGCAGGGCGGTTGAACGGGCTCTGGCAATGGAGGCGGAAGGCGCCGACAGCATTGATGTCGGAGGGGAAAGCACTCGACCCTCTGCGCAGGCCGTTGACGAGAAGGAAGAACTGAGGAGGGTGCTGCCGGTTATCGAGCGACTTGCGGGCCGTCTCCGCATCCCCATCTCCATTGATACCTATAAGTCGACGGTCGCCGAAGAGGCGCTCCGCGCCGGGGCGGAGATTGTAAACGATATCAGTGGTTGCAGCTTCGATCCCCGCATGGCTGAGGTCGTCGCATCCTCCGGCGCAGGGCTCGTGATCATGCATACCCGCGGCAGACCGCCCGAGATGCAGGACGATACGACCTACCGTTCTATTATTCCCGAGATCATCGCTTATCTGGAGAACCGGATCTTTTACGCCGAATCGCGCGGGGTACAGCGGGAACGGATCGTAATCGACCCCGGTATCGGTTTTGCCAAGAACCTTCAGGGAAACCTGGAAATACTGCGCCGCCTGAACGAGTTTGCCGTACTCGGGCGTCCCGTTCTCGTCGGCCCCTCCCGCAAGGGATTCATCGGCGCTATCCTTGGCCGTGATGTGGGCGACAGACTCTTTGGAACCGCGGCCACGGTCGCGGTTGCAGTCGAGCGCGGCGCATCTCTCCTGAGGGTGCACGATGTGAAGCAGATGCGCGATGTAGCCCTCATGGCCCATGCGGTGATGCACCCTCCGGCATGAAGCACGGGCACGCATATACTCACCTATTCCGATTTTTTTCATTACATCGAGGACCTTGCGGTGGAAGCGATGATACCTTTCCCGACAGAAGTTTCGTGGCTCGACCTTCTCGACATTCTCCTTGTCGCGTTCATCCTGTACCAGATCATCCTTCTCATTAGAGGAACAATCGCTATCCGCCTCCTCCTCGGTCTTGCCGGGCTTCTTCTCCTGTATGCAGCAGCACAGTTCCTCGGCCTCAATACACTCTACTGGATCCTCCACAGTTTTTTCGGCGCCATTCTCCTTGTTCTGGTCGTCGTGTTCCAGCATGACATTCGACGTGCACTGTCTTCAATGGGCAGGAGCGGCTTCCTGAAAGAACGGGGTGAAGGCGTATCGGAACTGGTGGAGGAATTGATTGCTGCGACGAATGTCCTGGCGGAAAAAAACATCGGTGCTCTGATCGTGATTGAACGGGAAGTTGAGGTGGAGAACTGCCTGGAGGTCGGCACGGAGATCGACGCCAAGGTCACCAGCGAGATTCTGACCTCCATCTTTCTTCCCTATTCGCCCATTCACGACGGAGCAGTCATCATTCAGAAAGGGAAGCTGACCAAGGCCGGATGCTTCCTCCCCTTGTCCCGCAATCATGAACTGAGCAAGACCCTCGGTACCCGCCACAGGGCGGCCATAGGCCTGACAGAGGTTACGGACGCGGTGGTGCTCGTGGTTTCCGAGGAAACGGGAGCGATATCCATTGCGGTAAGCGGAAAGTTAGTCCGCGGTGTTGACCAGCCTACGCTACGAAAGATGCTGAAGAAGTATATTCTTCTGAAGCAGCACAGGTGGTTCCGATGATAGCACGGCAACCGTTAATCGGAAATCTTCCCATCAAGGCGCTGGCGCTGGCGCTGGCTGTTTCTCTCTGGCTGATGGCTTCGGCGGCGAAGCAGGAGGAAAGGGACATTTCACTGCCTCTTACCGTCACGAACATGCCGCCGGGACTTGCCGTCGAAAGCCGAATCCCCCGGGAAATCAGGATCACCGTTGCCGGGCCGAAATTCAGTCTCCGGAAGGTTCATGGAGAAAGCCTACCGGTACACCTGGATCTGAAGGGTCTCGGAGAAGGAACCGTGACTTTCAGCGGGATGGAAAAGCGCCTTCGCCTTCCGCCGGGAATCTCCGTACTGCGGGTGTATCCCGCAAACATCAACCTGAAGCTGGTTCGGTCATCCGGAACCGGCGGTCACTGATTTCTTCCGAGTACATGAATGAACTCTCTACGGGTTCACTACTTCCATACGAAAAGAGGTCCCTGATAGATGAAAAAACTGTTCGGAACTGACGGCGTCCGGGGCGTGGCCAATGTCTACCCCATGACCACCGAGATGGCCATGCAGATAGGCCGTGCCGCAGCACATATTTTCAAAAAGGACGGCGATGCGCGCCGGCACCGTATTGTAATCGGCAAGGACACGCGCCTCTCCGGCTACATGATCGAAAACGCGCTGGCCGCGGGAATCTGCTCCATGGGTGTGGATGTTCTCCTCGTGGGACCATTGCCGACTCCCGGTATTGCAAATATCACCTCCTCCATGCGCGCCGACGCCGGAGTCGTTATCTCGGCGTCCCACAACCCTTTCCAGGATAACGGCATCAAATTCTTCTCCCGTGATGGTATCAAACTCCCGGATGCCATGGAGCTTACCATCGAGGAACTCATTTTTTCCAAGAAAGTCGATTCCCTCCGACCCATCGCCACCGAGGTGGGCAAGGCGTACCGCATCGATGACGCCGCCGGCCGCTATATCGTCTTTCTCAAAAGCACCTTTCCCAAGGAACTGGATCTGTCCGGCATGAAGATA